>JAZNKA010000039.1:0-16959 GCA_045578305.1 Clostridia bacterium
ACTCCAAAAGTATTTTATGTATTCGGGTCGATGCTCACATCGACCGTTGTAAATGTTATTTGAAAAACCAAAGCAAAAATTTTATAAAGGATAACACCCAAACCCTCAAGACCTTGCAACAACAGGGTTTTTCTTGTGCAGTTTTCAGATTTGTCGCAAATTTGTCGCAAGTTTAAAAAATTGCCATCATTGATTGGAAGCGATTAGGATATCGTTGCATAATGAGTCTGACATTCTTGCTGTGTATTCCTCAAAAATATGGACGTAGGTATCATTGGTAATCTGCGTTTGGGAGTGGCCCAGTGCGGTTGATACTGCCTTTGCGTTGTTGCCCAAAAAGATCAACAATGTAGCAAAGGTATGCCTTAAAGAGTGAAGATGCACAGGAGGCAGGTTGTTTTTTTTGAGCAAAGACTTAAACTGCTTGTTCAGGGTGGTTTTGTTGAGACATCTGCCATCTGCACGGGCAAACAAGAGGAAAGTTTCGGTCCAGGAGCTGCCGCAGGTTTGTTTTCTTTTTTCTCTGTGATTAAGTTCTTCCTTTATCATTTCCATAATAGCAGAATTAACCTTGATGACCCTTTTGCTGCTTGGTGTTTTTGTTGTATCAACGAACCATTCGCCGGCAACATAGGACAGCGTAGAATTAATTTTTATAAGGTTATAATCAAAATCAATATCCGTAGTATAGTTAAGAGCCAACAATTCGCCAATCCGCATTCCTGTCAAAAGCAACAATCGGATTATTGTGTTAAGCTGTGAGTATGCATTTGTTGCTTCCAGCAGCCTGATTGTTTCGCCCCTTGTGAGATAGTCAAAATCGGAAGGCTCATAGTCGTTTTTCTTGCATTTGGCATTGATGCAGGGGTTTGTTTCGATAAATCCTTCTTCGACGGCAAAAGAAAAAACGCTTGACAAAACTACTTTTAGCTTTCTGCAGCTTGATCCCTTTAGGTCAGGCTGGTTGCATAAAAAGCTTTGGATGTCTCTTTTTTGGATTGCCTTTAATCTTTTGTTCCCAAAGACAGGCATTGCATGATTGTTTATGACTCGTCTGTATTGGTATGCCGTTGTTCTTTTAAGTTGGTTTTCTGCATATTCTTCAAAAAATAAAGTTACTAAATCTTTAAAGAACATATTGCCGTTTTCGTTCTCAAGCTTGTGGCATCTGTTGTAAAACTCTTCATACGCTTTCATTGCCAGTCTGTTTGCTCGTTCTCTTGGTATATCTGCCGGTGGTTTAAAGGTAGAATATTTTCTTATTTGCTTCTTGTTGCCATCAAAGCCCATAGAAACAGTCAGCGTGTAAGAATTTCCTCTTTGGGCAATACCTTTCATATCAGTTTTAATCAAAAAAATCTCTCCTTTTAAATAAATTTTTAGCAGGGCATCGTCGGCACGCGCTGCATTTTCGGGTGGTTGCGGTCGCAACCGCCTTTTGTATTTCGCGGTGACTCCTCTTCGGTCAAAATTTACAATTTTGACCGATATTGTCAGGGCAGGGCGTTGAGGGGAACGGACAGTCGAGGACGCCTGTCCCCACATTGTTGGTCAAAGCTTGTTATTTCGCCCGGGTTTGTCAGGGAGAGGATTTGGCAGATTTTATTTTGCGATATTTGTCAGGATTTGTCAAGATGATTAAAAATGCACAAAATTTTTCAGAAAATTTGGGCAGTATGTTTTTATAAAAAAGGCTAAAAAGTGGTTGACAAAAGTTGGTTTGGAGTTTATAATAATTGTGTATCTATGAATGTGGAAATGTATCTTCAATATCTGTTGTGCAGAACGGGGACGGTCGATATGTTACTCATTGGACAACAAACCATTTTGTGCAAGATATTCTTGCAAGAGAAAGGAGATTTTCTTAAATGAATAACAAAATTTTGGCAAGACTTATTGCTGCTGTTATGGCAATAGCTATGCTTGGCACAGTTTCATTTGCAGCATCACTTACAGATGATGTTTTGGATGTTACTGCTGATACAGATGCTGCTTATGCAGACAACAACGGCGTAAAGACTCTTCTTGCGTATGTTGCTGAGTCTGCTTCTGCAGAACCTGCTGCTGAAGACATTGTTGCTATTGTTCAGAATGATGACGGTGCAGCTCCGACCACAATCAAAATTGATCCTGCAAAGATAGCTGAAAACGAGTATCTTGTTGTTCGCTTTGGCGGAAACGGCACAGCTGTTGACAAGACTATTGCTTTTGCTGCAAACGAGGTTGCAGTTGCAGTTGAGGATGAAATCACAATTGCTGAAAAGCTGTATACTGATGTTGCTTACTTTGCTCAGGAAGTTACCCTTGGTGATGGAGAGAAAGTTACAAACTATGGATTCAAGCTTAAGAACAATGAAGGTGTAACAAAAAATACACTTTATTTCACAGATGATGTAGTTCTTGAAGCAGGTACTGACGGAGCATATACATTCAGTATTTTGTTCACAGGTGTTACTGCAGAACAGAACGCTGCTTGGGATGCTAAAGCATTCTATACAGTAGAATAATTAAACGGTTAATTTTAAGAAAGGTGGACTTTGAAATGAAAAAGTTTTATGAAAATCCTGTAGTTGAAATTACCGTGTTTGATGTTGAAGACGTAATCACAGTAAGTGTGGTTGGCAGTACTTTGACAGATGCAGCAGCAGAACAGCTTATTGATGCTATCGAAACAGAAGGTGCTGTTATCGAGAACACAAACATAATTGCTGCTAAGAAATACAGTGCTTACAACTGGTAATTTAAACTATAACTAAAACAAAAAAAGCAGAGCCAAAGGCTCTGCTTTTTTTGTTTGGGGCTGTGATAAAATGTGCAGACCGTTAAATGTCGGGGATAAGTAAATTGAAAGCACGGCTATGTTTTGCTAAATATTGACTAAATATGTAAAACCGCGATTTCCCGCGGTTTTCTTTTTTATGACACTTAACTACGAACAAACTTCGCCACTCGGCGTACACAAAAGTACGCCTTCGGGTAACCCCTTTGGGCTCAGTTTGTCAGTTCTGCACTATTTTCTCTTCGCCCCAGGGACTGTGATGTCGTCGCAGTTCGCCTTTTTGCTCTGTTTGCAAAGCAAACAATCGCCTTTTTCGGCGACTGCTCCTCTTCGGTCAAAATCTGTGATTTTGACCGATATTGTTTAGGGTAGGGCGTTGGGGCAGACAATCCCTCCGTCATTTTCTTGCGAAAATGCCACCTCCCTTTACACAAGGGAGGTGGCATTTGTCGAGATGGGGCGATGGGGAATGGGAAAACGGTGTAGACAAACCTCAAAATTTGTGATATTATAGTCTTATAAATATTTGTCAAGTACAAAGGAGAATTATTTATGAGCCAAACAACAGTCCTTAACCATAATTTGCTGACACACAAGCTGACATTGCTCAGAGATAAAAATACTGAGGTAAAAGATTTTCGCAACCTGATTTACGAAATATCGACGCTTATTGCCTTTGAGGCGACCAGAAATTTGCCAACAAAAAAAACAGAGGTCGAGACCCCTCTTTGCAAGGCGAGTGGTGCACTTCTTGAAAAGCAGCCTGTTCTGGTGCCTATTCTTCGTGCGGGACTTGGTATGGTGGAGCCATTTTTGAATGTTATTCCTGCCGCAAAGGTTGGGCATATTGGACTTGCACGCAATCACGAAACACATTTGCCAGAGGAATATTATTGCAAGCTGCCAGATGATATCGAAGAGCGCGAGGTTATTGTTCTTGACCCGATGCTTGCAACAGGCGGAAGCGGCAGTGCTGCCATTGACTTTATTAAAAAGCGCGGGGCGAAGAATATACGCTTTGCCTGCATAATTGCGGCACCCGAAGGTGTGGAGGTTATAAAAAAAGATCACCCCGATGTGGATATTTTTGTCGGAGTGCTTGATGACTGCCTTAATGAAAATGCCTATATTGTTCCGGGTCTTGGCGATGCGGGTGATCGACTTTTTGGGACATTGTAAAATTTGATAAAAACGGAGTGACTTAGTCACTCCGTTTTTTTGTATAAAAGACAAGATATGGATTTATCTCGCCTTTATATTGTAAGTTTGGATTCGGCAGTTATAAAAAACAGTTTGTTATCTTTGAGAATAAGGGTGCAATTTTGACTGAGGGGGGCGTCAAATGCGGATTTTAAAAGCTCGGCAAACTGTTTTTCGAGTGGTGCGGTTAATTCCACGTTGGGGGGGAGATGCTTGGGCGAAATGTCGTCTGAGGTCAGAATGTCGACTGCAGGAACATCCAATATTGTGGCAAGCTTTGCTATTTTGTCGCGGCGCATATTTTTTATGTAGCCGCTTTCCCATTTTTTGACGGTGCTTTTGCTGACACCAACATATTTTGCTATTTCTTCGAGGGTAAGTCCCAGTTCTTTTCGTTTTGCATTTATGTCAAAATTCATTTTGTATCCCTTCTTGTTTGTGAGGATTTTTTTATTTATTAAGTATATCATATCAGTCTTTTAATTGCAAACTATTTTTACAAAAAAGTAAAAAAATGTAATAATATCTATTGACAATAATGTAAAAAAATGGTAGAATTCAAAATAAATTCGGAAAGGTGGTGTAATTGTGAGAACGAAGCTTTTGAAAAAAATAATTTTTGAAAGGGGATTGAGCGTTGGGTCTTTGGCAAAAAAAGCAGGGATTAGAAAACTGGTGATGTGGCTGAGATTGATTGGAGTTGGTGAGCTTAAGGCATGGGAGATTTTGAGAATTTCAATCGTTTTGGGGTTTGACAAAAAGCAGATACAGGAAATTTTTTTTGGCTGAAAAGTTTCCTTTAGGAAACAAAAAAGGGTGATTTGATGGATATTACAGACCCGAAAATTTTGAGGGCAGAGAGGTTTGGAAGCAGAGAAGACTGGAAAGAAGGGGATAGATTTTGTGCGGGATGCGGAAAGAGAATTTTGTTTGAGGATGAACTGATTTTGGACATTGCGGGAAATTTGTTTTGCCAAAATGAGTGCAGACAGAGGAGTTTTGACACAAGAAAAAAGGAGATTTTGAAATGACAAAAGGTGAACTTAGGCAATTTTATTATTTGAATCGAGAAATTATAAACGATACAGAGGAGCTTGTTGGACTTAAAATACGGAGTAGGGGCGAGGCACATTCCAGATGGGAAAGAGAGCAGGAAGAGCTTATTGCGCGGCGAGAGGCTGAGCTTGTCAAAAAGGTGAAAAGATGCAAAAAGATGCGTGATGAGATTGGCAGGTACATAAACTCGATTGATGATAGTTTCATCAGACAGATATTTAAGTATCGGTTTATGAAGTGCATGAGCTGGGAAAAGGTGGCGTATATGATTGGCGGGTGCAATTCAGCGGATTCGGTAAGGAAAATTGCCGAGAGATTTTTGAAAAAACAAAAATAGGTGGTTGCACAATCCTCCCACCGCGAGCGGTGGTAATTCAACGAAAAAACACATTGTGTTTTCTTTTAACAGACATTTGCTCTCGCAAATGTCAATTCTACGCTATCGATATGCCACCGGCATATCGCCTTAACGCTCCGACTTCTTGTGCAAAGGAGGGCTGTTGTCAGGACAGTTGATGGGGAAAAACGGACAAGATTTGTCCGTTTTTAAAAGTTGTCCGTTTTGTCCGTTTTTTGTCGCTATAATAGATATTAGAGATGCTGATTTGGGCAGAAAAAGTAAAAATGCGGAGGGGAAAATGGAAAATACAAATGACGAGCTTGTTTTGAAAAATTATATAAAGTCAAAAAAAGAGATTGTTTGCGTCATTGCAGACAAGATTATTGCGGAAATAAATAAGAAAATCGAGGATGCGCCGTTAAATCAGCTTTCGTCGGTTTTGGGGACCATTCTTGACAAGTTTGGAGCTGACGAGAAGGATGAAAACGAGGAGGGCCTTCTTGTCAAGGTGTTTGAGGATTTTGATGATATAAAATAAATCGGGAGATGAATTTTGGCGATGAAGACATACAAAAACCTTACCAAAAAGCAGAACGAGCTGATGAATATTGCCAAGGGTGGCCTGAGACGCATAAATATTCTGCACGGCAGTGTGCGAAGCGGCAAGACCTGGATAAGTCTGGTGCTTTGGTGTGTGTGGATACAGAATATGCCCAGGGACAAGGCGTATATTATGACGGCAAAGACTTTGACCACGCTTAAGCGAAACTGCCTTGACCTGTTGGAGACGTTGGCGGGGAAGAAGAACTTCAGGTATTCGATTTCGAAGAAGGAGGGCGTTCTTTATGGCAGGAAGATTTATCTTGAGGGGGTGTCGGACAGCGGTGCTGAGAGTAAAATACGTGGGATGACGCTTCAGGGGGCGTATTGTGATGAGATAACCCTTTTTAATGAGGAGTTTTTTAATATGCTGCTTTCGAGACTTTCGGAGCCCGGGGCGAAGCTGTTTGGCACAACCAATCCTGACAATCCTAATCATTGGTTTAAGGTCAACTACATTGATCGAAAAGACGAGCTTGATTTTTTTATGATGGAGTTTTTGATAGACGATAACACCTTTTTGGACAAGGGGTATGTTGAGCAGCTTAAGAAGGAGTATACGGGAGTTTTTTACCGAAGGTTTATTCTTGGCGAGTGGTGCAGCGCCGAGGGCTTGGTTTATCCGATGTTTTCGAAAGATGAGCATATCATAAGCTGTCCGCCCGAAAGCATTGGTGCGGAGTACTATATTTCGATTGACTATGGAACGCTTAACCCTTGCAGTATGGGACTTTGGCAGCTTGATAATGAGACAGCGGTCAGGATAAAGGAGAGTTATTACTCGGGCAAGCAGACAAAGAGGCAGCTTACCGACGAGGAGTACTATGAACGGCTGGAGGCTTTGGCGGAGGGGTATGACATAAAGTGTGTTGTGATTGACCCATCGGCGGCGAGCTTTATTGCGACGATAAGGCGGCACGGCAGGTTTGCTGTGCGAAAGGCAAATAATGCCGTTTTGGACGGAATAAGGATTGCGGGAACGCTTTTGGAAAGCGGAAGACTGAAAATCTGTGATGTGTGCACAGATGCTATCCGTGAATTTGGGACATATTCGTGGGATGAGAATTCGAGTGAAGACAGGGTGGTCAAGGAGTTTGACCATGCGATGGATGATATAAGATATTTTTGTGCGACAATAGCGGCAAAAAGGCTGCTTGGATAAAGAAAGGAAGAATTTCACTATGTTTGACGGAATAAAAAATTTTTTTGGAGGTAGAAATCGGGATATGTTTGAGACGGAAAATTTTAAGAGGTTTGTAGGGGCAGAGAGTGTGATTTCGCCCGAGATGGCGGCGGCGATGCGGGTCTGGAAGGATATGTATGAGCAAAAAGACGGACTGCATCTGGCGGCGGCACTTAGCTTTGAGATGGCGAGAATGGTGACCCTGGAGCTTAAGTCAAGGGTTTTGGGAGGCAAGCGTGCTGAGGTTATTGACAAGGCTTATCAGAGGGTTGTTGAAAATATCAGGATACCTGTGGAATATGCCTGCGCCAAAGGCGGAATGGTGTTTAAGCCTTATGTTGCCAAAAATTCGATTGAGGTGGATTTTATACAGGCAGATGAGTTCTTTCCAACGGCGTTTGACAATAGCGGAAGAATAACGGGTGCGGTGTTTGCACAGAGCATTTCGCGAAACGGCGAGTTTTTTACAAGGCTTGAGAAACATGAGGTTTTGGAAAGCGGTTATGAGATTTCGAACAGAGCGTTCAGAAGTCGGACAAGAGGTGTTTTGGGCAGCGAGATTGCATTGAGTGAGGTGCCCGAATGGAGTGAACTGACTGAAAAACTGGTGATTGCAAATGTCAAGAGACCGCTTTTTGGATATTTTAAGCCTGCTGCCGCAAATAATATTGACCAGACTTCGCCGCTGGGTGTTTCGATCTTTGCAAATTCGGTCAATCTTATCAAGGATGCGGACAGACAGTATGAGCGGTTTTTGTGGGAATTTGAAAGTGGCGAGAGAGCGCTGATTGCCAACAGTATGGCGTTTAAGCGAGATAGAGACGGCAGACCCAGACTTCCGGACAGGAGACTTTACAGGACTTTGGATGTTGAGGATGTGGATTTCTTCCGTGAGTGGTCGCCCCAGTTGAGAGGCGGCGATATTGCAGATGGGCTTGATAAGATTTTCAGGAGAATTGAGTTTAACTGCGGGTTTGCTTATGGGACTATTTCGACCATAGACAGTCGCGACAGAACTGCCGAGGAGATAAGGAATTCGAAGCAGAGAAGTTATGCCACGATTTCGGATAATCAGAAGGCGCTCAGGGTTGCTCTTTCGGACCTTGTGTATGCGATGGATGTGTGGTGCACGCTTTTGAATATTGCGCCAATGGGTGAATATAGCATCAGCTTTGAGTTTGATGACAGCATTGCCGCTGACCGACAGACCGAGTTTGAGGAGAAAATGCAGCTTGTTGAGGGCGGAATTATGATGCCATGGGAACTTAGGGAGTGGTATTTCGGTGAGGACGAGGAGACCGCGAAGAAGGCCATCGAAAAAAAAGAAATGGAAAAATAAAATCCCGAAAAACAAGGCTTTAGCCGAAGTTTTTTGGTGGGTCCGAAAATGACGATAAACTATTAAATCCAATATGCAGAAGGTTACTGCGAGAACAAACCGTAAGGATTTTGCCAGAGCGAAAGGGCTTTGGCAGAAAGAAAGGGAGTATGTACATATGACAAGAGATGAACTGAGAGGGATTGTTGAGGGGATAAGCGATGAACAGCTTAAAAAAATTCTTGATATCAATTCTTCGGACATCGGAAAGGCAAAAAAGCAAACAGAGGAGCTTGAAAGACAGCTTGAAGAAAGGGCGGAAAGAATGAATGAAATGGAAAGCCGTATTGCCGAGTTTGAAAAAAATCAACATGAAGCAGATGAAATAAGAAAGAGAGCAGACGAGCTGCAAAAAGTTGTTGATGAAAGAAACGCGGCAGATAAGGCGGAACTTTTGAAACAGGAATTCTGTCACAGGTTTGATGCTGTTACAGAGGGAGCGATGTTTGTAAATGATTTTACCCGTGAGGGAATTTTTGAACAATTTAAAGAGGCTGTCGGTGACGAGAAAAATATCGGGAAAGCGGACAGCGAGATTTATGGGCAGTTGATTGAGGGCAGGGACAATATATTTGTTCCCGATGGGGGATTGCCCTCGGTTGTTGCTTCGACCACGGGGTTTGGAGGCTTGATTTCTGACGGAGATGTCAGGGAGATAATGGGGCTTGCCAATTAGATTTTAAATAAAAAAGGAGATAAGAATTATGGCAAATGCAGTAGAAAAATTTAAGAAGTATATAAATGTTTTGGACGAGGTATATAAGGTTGCGTCGGTGACTTCAATTCTTGACGGCAACAACAGACTTGTAAGACTTGGCGCAAATGCAAATGAGATTATTATTCCCAAAATGAGCATGGACGGTCTTGCGGATTACAGCCGCGAAAACGGTTATGTTGGCGGGGATGTTACCCTTACAAACGAGACAGTTGTGTTTAATTATGAAAGAGGTCGTTCGTTCAATATTGATGCTATGGATGACGAGGAGACCGCAGGTGTAGCGTTTGGTCAGCTTTCGGGTGAGTTTATCCGCACAAAGGCAGCGCCCGAGATTGACGCGTTCCGTTTTGCACAGTATGCAGGTGCAGAGGGTATAGGTATGGCAAGCGCTGACCTTAGCGACCCAGAAGCAACACTTGCGGCACTTATTGCGGCACAGAATGTCATGGATGAGGCAGAAGTTCCCTCCGAGAGCAGAATTTTGTTTATTACACCTACACTTTATAACGGTGTTATGAACATTGATACTACTAAATCAAAGGCGGTACTTGATTCGTTCTGTGCGATTGTAAAGGTTCCGCAGAGCAGATTCTATACCGCAATTGACCTTTATGACGGCGCGTCTTCGGGCGAGACTGCAGGTCATTTTGTGAAGAATGAGGCAGACGGAAAGAACATTAACTTCATGGTGATTGAAAAGTCAGCGGCTATTCAGTATCAGAAGCACGTTGTCAGCAAGGTTGTTTCGCCTGAAGAAAATCAGACATCTGACAGCTGGAAGTTCTTCTATCGTTCGTATGGTATTGCGGATGTATATGAAAACAAGGCTAAGGGAATTTATCTTCACAAAGCAGAGGCGTAAAACATGGGACTTGCATAAAAAAAGGGGGATGTTTTGGTGCGAACGGTAGGACTTGTTGTTAAAAATGCAAAGAAAGCCTGTGGGCAAGGAAGAAAAAAGGCTGCCCCAAAAGGCGGTGTAAAAAATGATTGATGTTGAGATAGTATATAGCGATTATTTTGACAAAATGTCTTTTGGACAGATGGTGGCTTTGTCGCCCGATAATTTTGAAAAGTATATAAAAAAAGCCAAGATTTTTTTGGAGAGTATTCTCGCAGAGGACGCTTCAAAGTCTTGCGGAAATGATATAAAACGCTGTCTTTATGCGATTGCGGAAGAAATTTTTAAAGAAGAGAAGCAGGGCAGTATAAAGAGCGAAAATATTGATGGATATTCGGTTACATTCAGGGACCAAAGTCCTGCCGGGCGCCGAATTTTAAAAACTGCCCTGCTTTACTTAGGTAAGAGCGGATTGCTTTATGCGGGGGTGGAATGATTGACCGAGAATGGTGTTGTTACACTTTTCAGAGCAGGCAGCGGTGCCTCGGGCCTTTTGTGCCTGGGGACCGTTCCTGCCTGGGTATACCGCGAAGATGCGGTGCGAAATGACGGCGCGGGAGTTTTTACAGATGATCGGTTTGATGTAAGAATCAGAGCCGAGCATGCCGAGAACATCCAAGCGGGAGACCTTATCTTTTTTGGAAGGGCTGAGACCGGATGCGTGGATGTGACGGAATGCAGACAGGTTGCGGAGGTAGCGTTTAATTCGTTTGGAAGTAACCCGCACTGGAGACTGAGTTCTTCGCGCCGTTATAGATAGAAGGTGGAAAAATGATATCAAAACTTGCGAGCTTTATTTCGGAATGTCCGGTCTTTTTGGCAGAGGCGGTCAACACTAACTTTTTGGGTAAAAGAGTAGGAAGTGCCTCTTTGGAAGCGACAAAGAACAAAAGAGCGGTCAGGGAGTATGCTGATGGCGGAGCGTTGATTTGCTATTCGTTTGTTCTTGCCTTGCGCGAAAGCTTTGGGTTTGGCGATTTGGATAGCCAAAGGATAAGCGATAAGTGCTCAGCAATCGAAAACTGGATTGAGGAGCAGAATATAAGTCGTGATGCTTTGGAAAGATGCGTTGGAACGGAAGTGGTTTCGATTGGTGTTTCGAAGTGTTTTGAAATGGTTAAAAGTGACGGGGCTTTGGCGAGATATGAAGCAGAAATAGAAGTAGTTTGTTTAGAAATTTAGAATTTTAAGGAAGGGAATGAAGAGATTTATGTCAGCAGTAGTGAAAAGAAGTAAAAAGGTTGCGTTTTATGGTGTGCCAACAGAAAATTCTGACGGAAAAACATATCAGTTTTATCGTATGAAGGGTTTTGAAAGCATATCAACTTCAAAAAATCCCAAGGAATATTCAAGACAGTATGTTGATGAAGAATTTGAACAGACCGATGTTGTTGGGTATACACCGACAATTTCGTTTGGGTTTGACAGATTTGAGGGGGATGCTGTGCACGGGGATATTATATCCGTGTTTGATGGTGAAAAGCTGGGCGCAGATGCAATAAGACCTATAATTATGGTGGATATAGCGGATGGCGAAAGTCCTGCCATAAAGAGGGACTTTTTGGTTGTTGCCGAAAGCGAAGGCAGCGGAACAGACCTTTATAAGTATGAAGGAAGCTTCAGAGTAAAGGGCGAGAAAATTGCAGGTGTTGCAACCAGTAGTGACAACTGGCAGACCTGCAGCTTTGTGGAGGCATAACAGTATATGACAGAGGAATTTAGTCTTAGGGAGCCAAGGCTTAGTATGCGCATATGCGGAATGGATTTTTGCATAGAGCTTTGCCAAAAGACGGCAGATATTTGCTGTGAAATTCTGGACGAAGCAAAGGCAAACCTTGAACGGCTCAGGAGCAAGGATGTCGAGGGGGCTGTAAGCGAAGCCGATATATGCAGTTTTCTGAAAAAAAGCATAGACAAGCTTTTGGGCGAAGGCTCGGTCGACAGAGTTTTTGGAAAGAGACGGCAAGAACTTTTGGACCTTTCGGATATGATATGCTATATAGTTTCGAAAATCCGTGATGGGTTTGAAAGACAAAAAGCAGATGAAGATGCAGAGGATTCTTGCAACTAGATTGAAAGAGGGTGACGGGATTGGCGAGGAGCCTTATGAATATTTGTGAGAGTGTAAATATTGATGGTCGCGATTATGAGATAAATACAGACTTCAGAGTGTGGATTGAGATTGAAGGGTTGCTTTTTGAAAAAAGCATCAATGACGGGGAGCGGCTTGCAAAAATTCTGGTCAGTGCCTATCCCGTTTTGCCCCCCGACCCGGGCAAGGCGATAGAAAAAATAATCTGGTTTTATTCGGGCGGTGAGCTTTGCGAAAATGAAGCACAGCAAACGCCCAAAGCTCCTGTATATGATTTGAAGGAAGATTTTGATTATGTATGGGGAGCGTTTAAAGGGGAGTTTGGGATTGACCTTACAAACGAAAAGATGCACTGGTGGAAGTTCAGGGTGCTTCTTGGTTGTTTGAGCGACGAGTGTTTTTTCTCGAAAGTTGTAGGATACAGAAGCATTGATTTGTCTTTGATAAAGGATAAGGAACAAAGACGATTTTTTGAACGCATGAAGAAACGCTTCAGATTGCCGGGATTGGAAAATACCATGTTTTGCGAAGAAAATCTGGCAGAAAACCTTGCGGCCGCCTTTGACTGAATTTTTGCAGAATAATTGGATAAGGAAGGATAAAAATGTCGTTTGAATTTCGGAGAAAAACAACTGATGGAAACTCGAAGCAATTTGGTGCAGAAGTTGGCAGGCAGATTGCTGAGGGAATGGGTGTTGGGCTTGGTGATTCGTCCTATTATGCCATTACGGCGATGGAAAATGTGTATGTCGAGCTTGAAACGCTGACCAAAAATGCTGCAAAGAATGCAGAAAAGCTTGCAAAAAAGCGTCAACAGCGCCAGCTTGACAATCTTAAAAACGCACTTGATTTGGAGCTTATATGCGAGCAGGAATACTATGAAAAATTGAAGCAGTTTCGCGATGAGAATTTGCGGTACGGTACGGATGCATGGTATAAATGCACCGAGGAAATAGCGGCGTATAATCAGCGCTTGGTTGAAGAAACGCAAAAGCAATATGAAACTCTTATTAAAATGAGGGACGAGCTGGGGAAAAAGCTTGAGGGAAATGAACCCTGGGCAAGCAGAAGCGTTGTAAAGTTTGTTGGCCAGGGACAAAACGGAACGGATTTGGTCTACAGCAGCACAGACCTTAAAAATTTCCGCGAGGAAATCAGCCTGCTTGAAAGTTATCGCAGTGTCATGAACGAACTGAGAAACCTAGGCACTGTTCCTGAAGGGATTTTTGAGGATATTGGCAAACTGAATGTCCAAAAAGGACTGGATGCGGCAAAAGCCATACTTTCGCTTGACGAGAATGCGAGACTTGAATTTTTTTCGGGTTATAAAAAGCACGAGGATTTGTCGACCACTATTGCCAGCGAATTGTTGGGCATTTTTAATTCAAGAGAGCTTGAAAGTAAAGGAATATATTTAGGCGGGACGGTGCAAGACGGACAAAACGGAGCGAAATTTGCCGAAATACTGAAAGCGAATTTTGCAGAAGTGCCCGAAAGCTATGTTTCGCTTGGCAATCAGGCAGGCGAGGCGTTTGGACGAGGATTTCTGGATAAAATTCCCGGGATAATGGAAAGCACCAGAAATTATTTTGCGGCGGCAATAAACGAAATTGCAGCCAAACTTTCGGCTGCGGTCAGAGAGAGTGCTGCAGCTTCGGTTCAGAGTGTCAGCAACACATATCAGACTACATACACCTTTAATTCAAGCAGGGACACAACAACCCAGCAGCTTAATGCGGCAAGAAATGCCGAGACAGTGGCGAGACTGAGGGGAGGTAGCTAAAATGGGGCTTATACTTACATATAAAAACGAGCTTGGAACGGTCACTATGGCGGGCAGCGGCTCGGCTTCTCTTTGCATAACTGCGATAGAGGGGTTGGGACCTGTTTCGAGAGAATATAATGCAGCGATATACTCAGGATATGACGGGCAGGACACATATTCATCAAGGGCAGAGGCAAGAAGCATAACTGTCTCGGTTGAGACTGTAAACAAAGATGCTGCAAGGGTGGTAAGAGATGCTCTTTGTGTGTTTGGAAAAGAGGGAATGCTATATATAAAAAATGAGAATCTGGACAGACGGATATATTGCAATCAGGTAGAGATTTCGGATGTAACTCGCGTGGCCCGCGGCTATATTGCCAAGTTTGTGGTGCAATTTGTTTGCGACAATCCGTTTTTTGAGGACAGCGAAGATACAGTTGTGCCGCTTTACCAAAAAACAAAGCTACTGAGTACACCTTTTACACTTCCGGTGATGTTTGGGGATATTGTGATAGGCGGAAAAGCCGAAGTAAGTGGTGCAATTCCGACCGAGCCGGTGATTACGATGCACTACCCTGAGGCGTTGGATAGTGCAGAAGGTGTTGCTTTGACCAACGAGACTACGGGTGAGTCTTTGAGACTTGATTATGCACCAAAGGCAGATGACATCGTGACGATTGATATAAAAAACCGAAAAATCACGAGCTCGATAAGCGGGAATTTGATTAACTGTTTGACAAATGATTCGTTTTTAGGGGATTTTGTTCTTGTGCGGGGTTTGAATGTAATCTCGCTTGATTTGGGGGATGTTGCATCGGATTTCACAATCGAATGTAAATACAACAACCTTTACAGCGAGGCGGTGATTGTGTGAGGGACATTGTTTTTTATGACTTTGATTTTAACCGCCTTGCAGACTTTAACAGGTTTATTTCATTTAACATTGAAAAAAAGTACTGCGGTTATGGAACAGCCGAAATACATTATTCGCTTGCGGACAGTGAGGTGCTGACTTTGCTTGAAGAAAATCCGTATATGTTTTTTGTCGCAGGCGAACACGCAGTAATAGTCACCGGGTGGAGAGTTGGCGAGGATATTGCGGTGTTTGGCAGAACGCCTGAATGGCTTTTGACAAAGCGTGGAGCAAGTGAGATGACCTTTGCCTCGGCAACACCCGAGGATATTGTACGAAGTGCCATAAGCACAGCGGCGGGGGACTTTGTGACCCTTGATGATGCAGTCGGACTTGGTGCTGCTCAAAAATATTCCACAGACAAGATCAGAGTTCTTTATGATGTGGTTTGCGAGGTCTTAAACGGACAGAATCTGGGGTTCAGGCTTGTGCCTGACATAAGCTTAAGACAATTTGTTTTTTCGGTTTATGAGGGAGAGGAAGCTTTGTGTATGATTTCGCAGTCAAGCAGAACGGCTTATGATATGACATATACGGTTGAAAAACAGAATATGGCAACCAATTCGGGTTGGTACGAACAAAAGTATACCGATATGGGCGGATGGGATGCCTATAATAATTCGCCGTCTTTGTCAAATGGACAAGCGTCAAATGCATACACCTTTTATGAAATAACTTCGGAAACATATTATCAAAGCGGAGGCAAGTACTATCCGGTGGAGCGCTTTGATCTTAATTGCACAAAGGGTTACTATTTGTATTGTGATTCTTTGAGTGGTGTATGGAAAATAACTAATCAGCGGCCGGATACCATCTGGGTATATCTGGGTAATCCGGAAGTGACAGGTGCCAAAAAATGGGATGCGGTGCTGTCGGGAACAAAGACCAGAGAAGAAGCTTTTGCAGAAATATCAAAGCTTAAAAGAAACAACGAAACCGGGTGCGAGACAAAAAGCATAGTATATGGCGAGGATTATAAGATTGGCGATATTGTAAAGGTACAGACAGAGCTTGGAGATTTTAAGAAGGCAGAGAAAAAGAGAGTTGCGGCGGTTAATGTTTATTACGATGTGGACAAATCGGGGGTTGTGCCCGTGTTAAAAAGTTTGGAGGAATGATAAATGGCGATAAAATACAGTTTTGTTGACGGGGAGTTGTATGGCACAGAGGATATAAATGATATTGCACGAAATCTGGTCGGGGCAGGGGTTATGCCGTTTTTGGCAAAAGACAGCTACAATGTGTCGGACCTTAATTTGCTTACAGAGGCTCTTGTCGAAAGCGGAACTTCGCTTGAGGGGTGCAAATGTACAGCGCAAAATGCAGGTGCGGAAAATATGTATATATCAGTTGGACAAGGTATTGTATTTTTTGAAAGCGGTGTAAGATTGACAGTTGATGAGGCAGGATATGTTGTTGAGGCTGTGCCGAATATACATGGATATATTTTTGCGCATTACAGCCCGTCACTTCAAAAAGCGGATATTGTGTTTGCCGCAGATTTGCCGACGGATGGCGAAAGCGTTGTTTTGGCAGAGGTTTTGGCAGACGGGGGACTAGGAGATAAAAGGACATTTGCAAGGTCGAAGATTGCAACAATAGGAAAGAATGTAATGCTTAATCAAAGCTTTGAGAAAGTTGTACCGGAACTCTTGGAAATAAATGACGTAGGACATTACATATATATTTTGGCAAAAACACCTGTTGTAGATTTGAGTAAATTTAACTATGCTTTGGTATATTCGCCGGCGAGTGAAAGATATGAAATGCTTAATTTAAACAATAATGATAGCATGGTATATCTGCAGGAGATGTACACTTATGGACCCCGCAACTATGCACGGGTTATAAACAACAGACTTTGTGTTACACAAAATACCAACGGAAATGGGACGAAACCGTATCAACCTGAGATGTCTCTTTCACCTTATAAAGTAATACTTGTGTAGGAGGTGTGGCATGCTTGAATTTAGTGTGAAAAATCAAATTATAACAAAATGCCAAAATGATTTTGGTGTGGTTGCTGACAGCCGA
>JAZNKA010000040.1:0-4156 GCA_045578305.1 Clostridia bacterium
TTTAATATGGGTGTTGGCATGAGCGTCGTTGTTGCAAAGGAAGATGCTGACAAGGCTGTCGAAATCTTGCGCGCAAACGGTGAGGACGCATATATTATGGGCGAAATTATCAAGAGTGACGAAGGTGTGGTTATATGCTAAGAATGGCCAAAATTGCGGTTTTTGTTTCGGGCGGCGGCACAAACCTTCAGGCACTTATCGATGCCGAAAAGTCAGGCATTATCAAGTCCGGCACGCTTTCGTTGGTGGTTTCAAACAACGAGGATGCGTATGCACTTACCCGCGCTCAAAATGCAGGCATAAAAACGGCAGTGGTTTCGAAAAAAGCTTTGGGAAGCCAGGCGGCATTTGAAGAAGGCCTTGTTTCAGTTTTGACCGAAAACAAAATAGATTTGATTATACTTGCGGGATTTATGTGTATACTCAGCGAGGATTTTACAAAACGCTTTCCAAACCGGATAATCAATGTTCATCCGTCGCTTATTCCGTCATTTTGCGGAAAAGGCTTTTATGGACTGCATGTTCACGAAGCAGCGCTCGAGTATGGCGTAAAAGTTACCGGTGCGACTGTGCATTTTGTAAATGAAATCCCCGACGGCGGCGAAATCATACTTCAAAAGGCTGTCGAGATTAAAGAAACAGACACCCCCGAGACTTTGCAAAGAAGAGTAATGGAAGAAGCCGAGTGGCTGCTTTTGCCAAGGGCGGCAGAAATGGTTTCGGCAGAAATTGTGAAATAGACAGGAGAAAAGTTATGAATATTTATGAGACAAATGATATAGGCGAGCTTATAAAAGATAATTCATATGTCGGCAGAGGCATTGTAATCGGCAAAAGCCAGGACAAAAAATCGGCTGTGTTTGCATATTTTATTATGGGCAGATCCGAAAACAGCCGCAACCGCATTTTTATCGAAAACGGCAGCGAAGTTGTTATTCATCCGTTTGACGCATCAAAGGTTGAGGACCCGTCGCTTATTATTTACTCACCGGTAAGAAAGTACGAAAACAAGCTGGTTGTTACAAACGGCGACCAGACCGATACAGTTATTGAGTTTTTGGAAAAAGGAAAAACCTTTGAAGAGGCACTTGAAACACGCGAGTTCGAGCCGGACGGCCCCAACTGGACACCCCGTATAAGCGGAATGATCACATTTTCGGAAAATGATTTTGATTATAAGATGAGCATCCTCAAGAGTGCCGATGCCGAAGGGTCTGCTTGCAACAGGTTTAATTATTCATACAAATCGCTTGCAGGAGTGGGACATTTTATTCATACATATATGTGTGACGGTAATCCCATCCCTACATTCTGTGGCGAGCCCGAGAGGGTAAAAATCCCAAATGATATTGACGAGTTTACTCAAGATATCTGGACAAACCTCAATGAAGCAAACAAAATTTCGATTTATGTAAGATTTGTTGACCTTAAAACAGGCAAAGAGACAAATCGTATGATAAACAAAAACGCCTGAAAGACGAAAGGATTGAATACAAATGAAAGAGTTTGAACTTAAATACGGATGCAACCCCAATCAAAAGCCGGCAAGAGTTTTTATGGAAGACGGCAGTGAACTTCCTTTTGAAATACTTTCGGGAAGACCCGGCTACATCAATTTCCTTGATGCTTTCAACAGTTGGCAGCTTGTGAAGGAACTTAAAGAGGCACTTGGTATGCCTGCGGCAACATCGTTCAAGCATGTAAGTCCTACTTCGGCAGCAGTTGGAATACCAATGAGTGAAAATCTTAAAAAAGCGTGCTTTGTTGATGATATCGAGGGACTTGACGAATCGCCTTTGGCAACCGCTTACGCCCGTGCAAGAGGTACAGACCGTATGTCGTCGTTTGGTGACTGGATTGCCCTCAGCGATGTTTGCGATGCGACAACCGCAAACCTTATAAAAAGAGAGGTTTCGGACGGCGTTATTGCTCCAGGCTACACCGACGAGGCACTTGAAATATTAAAAAGCAAAAGAAAAGGAAATTACAATATAGTAAAGATTGACCCTGATTTTGTTCCGGCAGAGCAGGAGAAAAAGACAGTATTTGGTGTTACCTTTGAGCAGGGCAGAAACAACTTCAAAATTGATGAAGAATTGCTTAACGAGATCGTTACCGAAAATAAGGAAATGCCAGACTCTGCAAAAAGAGATTTGATTATTGCACTCATCACCCTCAAGTACACACAAAGTAACTCAGTTTGCTTTGCAAAAGACGGACAGGCAATCGGCGTTGGGGCAGGTCAGCAGTCAAGAATCCACTGCACCCGCCTTGCAGGAAACAAAGCAGATATCTGGCACCTTCGCCAGCACGAAAAGGTTCTTAACCTCCCGTTCCTTGACACAATAGGAAGACCTGACCGCGACAATACAATTGATATTTATATTTCTGACGATGCCGAGGATGTTCTGGCAGACGGAAAGTGGGAAAAACTCTTTACCGAGAAACCCGAGCCTTTAACAAGAGAAGAAAAGAAGGCATATCTTTCCGGGATTAAGGGTGTCGCACTCGGCAGCGATGCGTTCTTCCCCTTCGGTGACAACATCGAAAGAGCGGCAAAAAGCGGTGTCAGCTATATTGCCGAGCCGGGCGGTTCAATCCGTGATGATAATGTAATCGAAGAATGTAATAAAAACGGAATGGTAATGGCATTTACTAAAATGCGCTTATTCCACCACTAAAAAATACGGACTGTAAAAAACAGCACCGACCGCCCGATGAAAACATCGGGCTACGGCTAAACTTCACCATTCGCGGTGCATATAGCACAGCTTCAGGTTCAGTTTAACCATTCTGCACTATTTTTTACAGCCCTTGAAGAACAAATTATATAGAAAGGCTGAACCTCTAAGATATGAAAATTATGGTAGTTGGCGGTGGCGGTCGTGAACACGCCATCATTAAAAAACTTAAGATGAGCAAAAAAGTGACCGAGATTTTTGCACTTCCGGGCAACGGTGGTATTGCCCACGATGCAAAGTGCGTTGATATAGGAGCAAAGGATATCGAAAAAATCCGTGACTTTGCAGTTGCCGAAAAAATCGATTTTGCAGTTGTTGCACCCGATGACCCGCTTGTTTTGGGAGCAGTTGATGCACTCAACGAGGTTGGCATCCCCTGCTTTGGTCCAAAGGCAAATGCAGCAATTATTGAGGGCAGCAAGGTTTTTTCGAAAAACCTTATGAAAAAATACAATATCCCGACAGCCGAGTACGAGGTTTTTGATGATATGTCAAAGGCTCTTGATTATCTTGAAACTGCGCCGATCCCCACAGTTATTAAGGCTGACGGACTGGCACTTGGCAAGGGCGTAATTATCGCCCAGACTCGCGACGAGGCAAAAAATGCCGTAAAGTCAATGATGGAGGACAAGGTTTTTGGCGACAGCGGAAACAATGTTGTTATTGAAGAGTTTTTGACAGGACCCGAGGTGTCGGTACTGTCATTTACCGACGGCAAGGTTGTTGTGCCGATGGTTTCGTCAATGGACCACAAACGCGCAAAGGATAATGACGAGGGGCTTAACACCGGTGGTATGGGAACAATTGCTCCAAATCCCTATTATACAAAAGAAATAGCTGATGAGTGCATGGAAAAAATATTCCTTCCCACAATCGAGGCTATGAACAAAGAGGGACGCACTTTTAAAGGATGTCTTTACTTTGGACTTATGCTTACCGAAAAGGGACCCAAGGTTATCGAATACAACTGTCGTTTTGGCGACCCCGAAACCCAGGTTGTTTTGCCACTTCTTGAATCAGACCTTTTTGAAATTATGCAGCACACCGCAAACGGAACACTTGAAAGTGCCGAAATCAAATTTTCGGACAAGTCGGCTTGTTGCGTCGTTATGGCGTCAGACGGATATCCCCAAAAGTACGAATCCGGATTTGAAATTGATATGCCCAAGGACAAGAATATTTATGTTGCGGGGGCAAAGCTTGATGACGAAAAGCTTTTGACTGCAGGTGGCAGAGTTTTGGGTGTTACCGAAGTCGGAGATACGCTTGAGACAGCAATCAAAGCTGCATATGAAACCGTAAAAACTGTCAAGTTTGATAATGCATATTATAGAAATGACATAGGTCAAAGGGCACTGCAGGCTAAAAAATAAGAAAGGAAAGCTAAAGTATGGTTTACAGAGTTTATGTTGAGA
>JAZNKA010000041.1:0-4965 GCA_045578305.1 Clostridia bacterium
TTTGACAGGAGGGATATTGATGCGTAAATGTTCTCTTGACAAAATATATTCTGTGTTTGAAGAAATTGCAAAAACTGCAAAACTGTATATTCCGGCAGAGGAAAAAGACGGAAGTACTGTTTACAAACAGTGGGAAGAGAGCCTGGAGTGGAGTGATTCTTTAAACACTGTAAGAAGTCCCAAGGATTTCTTATTTCCTCAAATGGAAAACCTGATGGAATTTAAAACAGAGGGAAAAAACATTGAGGTTATTGACACTCGATGCGAGACCGAGGATTTTGTTATCTTTGGAGTCCGTGCCTGTGATGTAAAAAGCTTTGAAATTCTGGACAGAGTTTTCCTCTCGGAGCCTGTTGACAGTTACTACGCTTCAAGACGCGAAAAAGGTGTTATTGTGTCGACTGCCTGCTCGAAACCTGCCGAGACTTGCTTCTGCAAGACTTTTGGCATTTCTCCCGAAGAACCTGAGGGGGATGTTTCGACCTGGAAGACAGAAAAAGAAATATTTTTCAAGGCTAACACCGAAAAAGGCGAGGCGCTTTTAGAAAAAATCGAAGCATTTACCGAAGAATGTGATGAGACTTCGGTTGATGAGCAGAAAGAAAAAATTTCCAAAGTTATGGACAGACTTCCGCTTAAAGACCTCTCTGCAGATGCTTTTGGCGGCGGGAAAACAGATGAATTTTTTAACCATACGGCTTGGAATGAGCTTTCTGAAGCTTGCCTTGGCTGTGGAACCTGCACTTTTGTATGTCCTACCTGTCAGTGCTATGATATTAAGGACTTCAATACCGGCAAGGGTGTTATAAGATTCAGATGCTGGGATTCTTGTATGTATTCTGACTTTACAAAAATGGCTCACGGCAACAACCGACTTACTCAAAAGGAACGCTTCCGTCAAAGATTTATGCACAAGCTTGTTTATTATCCCGAAAACAATGACGGATTGTTCAGCTGTGTTGGCTGCGGAAGGTGCCTTTCGAAGTGCCCGATTTCTATGAATATTGTCAAAGTAATGAAAAAGATTGGAGGGGAGCAAAGTGAATAACAGAGAAGAAACTTTAATTCCCAAAATCGGTGTTATAACCGATGTCCGCATTGATACGCCGGATATAAAAACCTTCAGAGTTGTGACTCCGGACGGCAAAAAAGCTTTTGACCACCGACCCGGACAATGTGCAATGCTCTCTGTTCCGGGAGTGGGCGAGGCAATGTTTTCAATCACCTCGTCACCTACCAACGAAGAGTATATGGAATTTTCTATCAAAAAATGCGGATGCGTAACCGATTGGCTTCATCAGGCAGAGGTTGGTCAGCAGATAACCATCAGAGGCCCTTACGGAAAGCCGTTCCCGGTTGATGATGTGTTTGCCGGTAAAAACCTTTTGTTTATTGCCGGTGGTGTTGGCCTTGCGCCACTTCGCTCGGTTATCAATTACTGCAGACACTATCGTGACCGCTATGGCGAAATTGATATTGTTTATGGTTCAAGAAGTAAGGATGATCTTCTTGATTACAAGGAAATTATTGACGAATGGGCGACAGACGCAGGAGTGAATGTGCATTTGACCATTGATAATCCCCAAGAGGGCTGGGATGGTCATGTAGGGTTTGTTCCAAATTATGTAAAAGAGCTTGGATTTGATACAAATAAAACGGCAATTATCTGTGGACCGCCCATTATGATTAAGTTTACTCTTGAGGGACTCACGGCGCTTGGCTTTGACAAAACTCAGGTTTATACAACGCTTGAACTTCGGATGAAGTGCGGAGTCGGCAAATGTGGAAGATGTAACGTTGGAGCAAAGTATGTGTGCAAAGACGGTCCGGTTTTCAGATGTGACGAAATTGATGAACTTCCGGACGAATATTAAAGGAGAGGTAACATGGAAAAATTAGTTAATATATTTCTTTTCGGCAAAAAATATGAAGTGCCTGAAAATTTAACAATTATGACCGCTATGGAATATGCCGGCTATCAGTTGGTTCGCGGTTGCGGTTGCCGTAATGGTTTTTGTGGTGCTTGCGCGACAATCTACCGCATAAAGGGAGACAAAGAACTTAAGGCATGTCTTGCTTGCCAGACAAAAGTCGAGGACAATATGTATATTGCAACTCTGCCTTTCTTCCCGCTTGTTAAAGAGGGCTATGATATCGAAAATATTCCTGTTAATGAGTCTGTTATGATGCAGCTTTACCCCGAAATTTATGCTTGTATCGGATGTAACGCCTGTACAAAAAGCTGTACTCAGGGACTTAATGTTATGCAGTATATCGCATATGCTCAGCGCGGTGATTTTGAAAAATGTGCCGAAGAATCCTTTGACTGCGTGATGTGCGGTGTATGTTCTTCAAGATGTCCTGCGGGAATTTCACATCCTCAAGTTGCGATGCTTGCAAGAAGAATTAACGGTAAATACTTGGCTCCCGGATGCGGACACCTTGAAGACCGTGTAAGAGAAATCGAAAACGGTGACTTTAAAGAACTTATAGAGGCTCTTATGCAAAAGCCTGTTGAGGAAATGAAAGAGCTTTACAACACCAGAGAAATAGAAAAGTAAGGAGGAAAAGAATATGTATTCGGAAAATTTTCAAAAATCTATTGCCGCAGTTGAAGCAGCAAGAGAAAAGAATATTGCATTAGAGCCGGAGCGTATGACTGCAAAGCAGAAGGAAGATTTGCTTGCATCTTTTCATCCGGACTACAAACAAGACGAATTTGATGTGCTGAAAATCGGACCCAACAAGGGCGAAAAAGTCCCGACCGAGCTTGCTGAAATTTTGCAGGCACACAGCCGTATAACCAAAGATAGTGTAAGTCTTGAAAATCCCGACTACGAAACAGATGTTTTGATTATCGGCGGCGGCGGTGCAGGTACATCGGCTGCGATTGAAGCTCATGAAGCGGGAGCCGATGTTATGATTGTTACAAAGCTCAGAATGGGCGATGCGAATACAATGATGGCGGAGGGCGGAATTCAGGCGGCAGACAAACCAAACGATTCACCTGCAATCCATTTTGTGGATGCTTTTGGCGGCGGTCATTTTGCTGCTAAAAGAGAACTTTTGTCAAAGCTTGTTTGCGATGCACCCGAGGCTATCTTGTGGCTTAGCAATTTGGGCGTTGAATTTGATAAAGAAGCCGACGGAACAATGGTAACAACCCACGGCGGCGGAACTTCAAGAAAAAGAATGCACGCGGCAAAAGACTATTCCGGTGCAGAGATTATGAGGACTCTTCGTGATGAGGTTTTAAACCGCAACATTCCGGTTGTTGATTTCACCTCTGCGATAGAGCTTATACTTGACGAAAACGGTAGTGTTGCAGGTGCCGTGCTTATGAATATGGAGACAAAAGAACTGCTTGTTGCAAAGGCAAAAACAGTTATTATTGCAACCGGTGGTGCAGGTCGTATGCACTATCAGGGGTTCCCGACTTCAAACCATTATGGCGCCACTGCGGACGGTCTTGTTTTGGGATACAGAGCGGGGGCAAAGCTTCTTTATGCCGAAACTCTTCAGTATCATCCGACAGGCGCGGCTTATCCTGAACAGATTTTTGGTGCGCTTGTTACCGAAAAGGTTCGTTCGCTTGGCGCAAAGCTTGTAAACAAAAATGGCGAAGTATTTATGCATCCGCTTGAAACCCGTGATGTTGCAGCGGCTTCAATTATCCGCGAATGCAGCGAAAGAGACAACGGAATAGACACCGGCAACGGAAAGGGTGTATGGCTTGATACACCTATGATAGAAAAAATCGGTGGCGAAGGTACTATTATGAAAAGAATTCCTGCTATGTGGAGAATGTTTGAGAAATATGGCATTGATATCCGCAAAGAGCCTATTTTGGTTTATCCCACGCTTCATTATCAGAACGGCGGACTTGACATTGATGCAAACTGTATGACAACCAATATTGAAAACCTGTTTGTAGCAGGCGAAGCGGTTGGTGGAATTCATGGCAAGAACAGACTTATGGGCAATTCGCTTCTTGATATCATAGTATTTGGCAGAAGTGCGGGCAAAAATGCCGCAGCTAAAGCTAAGGATGTTAAGGTTGGCAAGCTTACCCTTTCGCATATCGAGAAGTTTGAAAAGGAAATTGTCGATGCAGGCATTGATACTTGTTTGACCTCTCCAAAACTTCTACCGGATTATACAAGAAGAAAATAACATTTGGAGGCGGTATTATGAGTTTATTTGGCGGTGTTGTACCCATTACAGGAATAACATTTTTGGTATTTTGCATATTCGCCATTTTAACCATAGGATATGCACTTGGAAGAATAACAATAAAAGGTATATCATTAGGCTCTGCCGGAGTATTTCTTGCAGCTTTGGTGTTTGGTTGTTTGTTCTATGACAATCTGGAAACGCAGCTTCCCGATTACACAACAAATGCTTTGAAAATTGTTGAAAACCTGGGGCTTATCCTTTTTGTTTCATCGGTTGGCTTTATTGCAGGGCCAAAATTCTTCAGCAATATGAAGAAGAACTTTACATCTTATGTATTGTTGGGACTTGTTATTATTGTGTCCGGAGCATTGGTTGCGGTTGGCTGTATATATATAGGAAAGATGATGGGCGAAACGAATATGGAAAAACTTTCTTCCATAATGGCAGGACTTTTCGCAGGTGCTCTTACATCAACTCCCGCCTTTTCTGCGGCAAAGGCTTCTGTAACAAGTCCTGAAATGGAACAACTTGTATCCGTAGGTTATGGTATTGCTTATATTTTCGGAGTTATCGGTGTTGTTTTGTTTGTTCAGGTTCTTCCTAAACTTTTGAAGGTTAATATGGATGAAGAAAGAGCAAATCTTGTTGCGGCAGCTCAGGCAACTGCTTCAAGTAAAAAAACAGACAAACTTTTTAATCTTGATGATTTTGGCATTGCACCTTTTGCAATTGCAGCACTTTTAGGTATTTTCATCGGTATGGTGAAGATTCCTCTCTCGGGCGAATATC
>JAZNKA010000042.1:0-18021 GCA_045578305.1 Clostridia bacterium
GTATCTATAATAAATTTTCCTGTTTCTTTATCATAAACAAAAAGTTGAGCATCAAGCTCTTTTGCCATATTATTGTATTTTTCCTTGATAGTTTCAATTTTAATAATGCCATACATAATACCGACAGTTTCTCCGTTCACCTGAATCGGAACAGAGCTACGGACTACCTGATCATCGGGCATACAATAGCTATAAGTTCTACCGGTAATATGTTCTCCCAGAAGTGCCTGCTCTTCAAATGAAATTTGTCCTTTCAAATCATAGACTCCGTCCTTTGTGATAAAAGTGCAGTCCGGGTTGAGTATACCAATTCTCGAAAACAAGCCGATAGGCTTAAAGGAATCAAACATACGCTCATAGCCTTTTCCGTCAGCATAGAGCTTTGACGCAAAGTTTGCCATAGTAGTAAGGTTTTCTCTGTCTGATTTTAATTGCAAAATAAGATCGTCTTTAATCTGTTTTGTCTGAATATGAAGCATTTCATAAGCATCGTCCTCAGCCTTAATAAAGAAAGATACAACCATTGCAAAAAAGACTGCACATATTAAAATTGCAGCAACAATTGTATATAAAATATTATTTTGTCTTTGTTTTTTTCGTTCATATGTTATTGCCATATCTATTCCTTCTTAATCTATAATTCAAATTGCTCAATTATATATACATTATAATTATACCATGTAAATACATTTTTTCAATACCTATGCTGATTTTTGTGAGTATTTTCTAACATTTTTCTAACCAAAACTGAACCAAAAGCGTCAGAAATGGCAATACGCTAATTTCGTACGCACAAAAGGCTTTGAAAGATTTTAATCCCTCAAAGCCTTGATTTTACGCTAGTTTCGTCGTTTTTTAATTTCTCTTAAATTCCGCTTAATTGCTCTAGCCTACCCCACTCGCAACTGACTCAAAATTTTGCATAACGAAAAGAAAAGGCACACATTTTGTGTGCCTTTTCTTTCTGGTGGAGGCGAGGGGAATTGAACCCCTGTCCGAAAACCTTTCCATACCCGGCGCTACGAGCGTAGTCTTTGTTTAAGATTCCCCACACGGACAGTCCAAAGACAGGCAG
This sequence comes from Clostridia bacterium, assembly GCA_045578305.1. Taxonomy (GTDB): domain Bacteria; phylum Bacillota; class Clostridia; order Monoglobales; family Monoglobaceae; genus SIG440. The sequence continues at coordinate 1,076 of JAZNKA010000042.1, forward strand.
ACCGTGCCGGTAGCTTCATAAAATCGTGACCGGGTCAAAGCTTTCCCGATTCATGTGCACCGCGTCAGATGATGCCCTGTATCTCCCTTGCGGTCAGGAAGAGAGGACAGCCGCCGTTATTTAGGCAGCGTAAGCTAAATTTTTGTTAGCGTTTAATTTTAAAGTTTGGGATTTTAACGCAGCTCCCACTGCGGCTCGCTCCGAATACTTCAAAATCCCCGTCGAAACCATTACGCCCCCTTATATTTATGCAGAGGACACCCAAGCTTTATATGGCTTAAATCGGCAAATCCTCCGACATGCTGTGTTAAAATGCTCGCGAATACACAAAGTATTCCCTGCGCTTTTGCCTTGTATGCCAAAGGATTTTCTCGATTTAACCTCTTCGCCCCTGCTTTTTAAGCGGGCATATAAATTTGGATATCCTCTGCATACTCTTTTTTCTTGCAGTTATCTGTATTGCTCTTTCATCGTTCTGTCAATCTGTCGCTTTGCATCGCGCTCGGCAATTGATGCACGCTTGTCATAGTTCTTTTTGCCTCGGCAAAGCCCGACAAGCACCTTGACATACGAACCTTTGAAATAAACTTTCAGCGGAATAAGCGTATAGCCCTGCTGCTGAGTCAGGCCGATAAGCTTTGCTATCTCCTTTTTGTGAAGAAGCAGCTTTCGCTCCCTGAGCGGGTCCTTGTTGAATATGTTGCCCTTTTCGTAAGGCGAAATATGCGTGCCAATAAGATATGCCTCGCCCGATTTGACCGAGACATAACTATCTTTGAGATTCACCCTGCCCTCGCGTACAGATTTTACCTCGGTGCCAAAAAGCGAAATGCCTGCCTCGTAGGTCTCGTCCACAAAATAATCGTGCCACGCCTTTTTGTTCTGAGCAATGGTTGTGTCGTTTTTGTTATCCTTTGCCATAGCTTTCTCCGTTTAATTGTTATTTTTCATCAGCCGCAACAATGAGTATAGCACACAAGCTTTTTTTCGTCAACGAAAAAATTTTGCTTTTTTTGAGTCTTTTTGTCAAAAAGCACACGTGTCAGCAACTTACAGGAAGCTTGATTGTTACCTTGGTAAACTGCCCCACCTTGCTTTCCATCGAAATGGTTCCTCCGTGATTCTCGATAATTTCCTTTGCGATAGCAAGCCCAAGACCTGTGCCGCCACGGTCTCTTGACCGCGCTTTGTCAACGCGATAAAACCTTTCGAAAATATGCGGCATATCGTGCTCGGGGATGCCTTTGCCTGTATCCTCAATCTTTATATAAACATCGCCGTAAAGACTGCTTGTAAAGACGCGTATCGCACCGCCCTTGGGTGTGTACTTCATGGAATTTGAAATTATATTTTTGACAGCGCGCTCAATCTGGAAGGTGTCGCCAAGAATTGACGGAACATCATTCACGCGATTGAACGAAATCTCCTGTCCGTTGTTTTCGGCTTCAATTCTGAATGTATCAACAATTCCTTCAACAAGTGCAGCGGGGTCAAACATCTCTTTGTTAAGCTCGATGCTTTGTGCATCGAATTTTGAAAGGGTCAAAAGATTTTTGACAAGGCTTGTCATCTTGTCGGTCTCATTCTGAATGGTTTTGAGGAACGAAATGGTCATCTCGTCACCGACAGGGTAGTTGTCGATAAGTGTTTCGGTATATGTTCCGATAGTTGTAAGCGGAGTCTTAAGCTCGTGCGAGACCTCGGCAACAAACTTTTTGCGCGACAAATCAAGATTAAACTGCTCGGTTATATCACTGAACACACAAACAACACCTGCAACACGATCATTTTCAAACTTAAACGGCAAAAAGTATGCCTTAAGATGCTTATGATTTATCTCGATATCCCTGATTTCGGTACGAAACCGGTCAAGGTACACAAACTGCGCCATGCTTACGGCAGAGTTGAGGTCTGCAAAAAAGCTGTCAAACCTGACTTCCTCGGGGTTGTCAATCCTCAGCATATCCTTTGCCGCCTGATTGATTGAAATAATCTCCTGCCTGGTGTTAAACGCGATAATACCATTGTTTATGTGCTCAAGAATAATTTCAAGCTTATGCTTTTCGCCCGCAACCTCCGAAATGGCGTTTTTCATAACTCCGCCCATATAGTTAAACGTCTCAACCAGCGTCCCTATCTCGTCCGCCGACTGCGCCTCGAGGTTTGAGTCAAAATTGCCCTCGGCAAAATCCTCTGCCTTTTCGGTAAGTACAGAGATTGGATTTGTTATGGTCTTTGACAAAAAGTATCCCAAAAATACCGATGCCAGCACGCCAAAAAGAATCGCCTGAATTATGATATACAAAATATTGTGCGTGACGCTGTTTACGCTTTGCTTGCTGTCACGGACATATATTATGTATCCGTCGGGATTATTCTTGTCGCCGTTTAAAAAGTATGCATAATCCATATACGAAGCATTGGAGCGGATTCGGCGACCCACACCGCCCGACATTGCCTGAATTATGTTGGGTGTTTTTTCGGGTGCGCCTGTGTCTGTGCCAAAGCTGAAGAGGCGCTTTGCGGTTTTTGCATCCAGAACTTCGCACTGGCGTGACGCCGAAAGTCCAAGCTGGCTTGAATATGCCGAAATAACAGTGTTTACACGAGCTGTCCGCTGGTCACCCAAAAGGTCCGTTTCAAGCGTCTGGGTCATTGCCTGCGCAAAATCCCCCGACATAACCTTGTCCATCTGATTGCGGAAGTCGTCGCTGTAAAGCCTGACAACACTGCCAAACATATAAAGGGCGACAAAAAGCATAATGGCAACAACCAATGCCACAAAAATACAAACTATTTTCCATTGCATTTTTTTAAACATAGCTTTCGTCTCCGTCTTTTGTCAAATTTTTAAACAAATGGGGAAAGTCCCCCTAAACCTTGTTTTTAACAAGATATTCATAATCCTTCTGCCGCGCCTCATAAACATCACGAAAAGCCTTTTCGGTCGCCTTGTGGAAAACATAGTCAGCGCTTCCCTCTTTTTCGGCTTTTGCCATTTTTTCGGCACGGTTTGCGCGCTCGCGCACATTCATATCGTTCCAGTCCTGCGGGGCATAAAGGTCACGCCTTAAGCGATACTGGGTCATAATTCCCGAGTATGCAGTTTTTTCGATGTGTTCAAGATTAAACCGCTCGGGGTCAATTCGGTGTTCAACCACAGAGTTTGGATTGAGAGCAACTTTTTTCTGAATTTCTTCCATCATAAAGCACACCAACGTCTCCTCGCCGCCTGCAAAGTTGTTTCCAACCCTGCCATAGCCTGTGCGGAAGCCACCTATGCGACGAAGCTCTGCCCGTCTTGCCGCAAAGTTTGCGCCATACGGAAACTCGCCATAATCCTTTGCATATTTAATCTTTTCGCCCTCTATGTCAAGATTGCTCCAAAGACCGATTGTATTTTCGCTTACCAACGCCTTTGCCTCATCAGGCACAGTCAAAAGAACCTTTCCGCCAACCACGCCCAAAGACTCGTCGCCGTCAAACGCGCGTATGGTTTCTTCTATTACCGCTTTGTCCAGAACGGCATCGTCATCCACATACAGCACATATTCGCCGCTTGCCGCCCAAAGTCCCGCATTTCGTGCAAACGAAAGACCTTTAAGCGGAGCAGTTATGTAGTTTACCTCCAAATCAGGATTCTCCGCCTTTACGCTTTGAACAAGTTCCTTTACACAATTATCCCTGAAGCTGTTGTTTACAAAAACAAGCTCATAATCTTTTTTGTTTGCAGTCTGGTTGCAAATAGAGGCAAGACACGCTTTCAAGGTCTCGCTCATTTTGTGAGTGCAAAGTATAACCGACAATTTGCGTTTTGTTTCCTCGGGGTCCTCGATTTTTCTTTCCATATCATAGAGTATATCATTCTTGATTTTTGCATCAAGAAACGAAAACATCGTTTTTATATCATCAAAAGCATATTCGGGTTTGCCTTGACTAACCATTGCGTCCGCGCCAAGCTTTGCAATGATATCAAACTCTGCTTTTTTGCCTTCCTCAACCTCAAAACCGATTTTTATGGTGTCTTGGGGAAGCGTACACGAGGGCTCGCAACCGCCAAATGCAATATGGCAAACCGCCGAATTTGCATCGCCGAAAAACAGCTGCGGAAAATCTTCGTCTGTCAAAATCACATGTCCTGCACGGACAAGCTCGGCACGGAATTCGTCTGCAACCGCCTTAAGCTCGGGCGTTTCGGTCACATACCACAAAAGCGGAGTCAGGCAAAAATCGCGTCTGAAATCATCAAGCACCATCAGCTTGTAACGGTTTTTTGTTATGCCAAGCTCCTTGTCCTTTGCTGTAAGAGATTTGTCGTGCCAACGGTACGAATAGCACGGCTCGATAAAATCGGTGTGGCTTATTCCACACAGATTGTTCATGCGCATCCAGTAGTCATAATCCTCAAGCGTATGCTTGAAGCTTGAATAACAGCCCAGCACCTCCATCGCGCTCTTGCGATACATAAACGCCGCCCCGATGGTGTTGTTGGGGTACACATTCAGCTCGTAAGTATTGTTTGGGAATATAACATTTCCGCTGCCGAACGGATATTCAAACCAACCGTGCTTGCGAAGCTTTTTGCCGCGCGCATCAATCAGGCGCATATTGGCAAAAATCATTCCCACATCAGGCTTTGATTTGATGTCTCCCACCATTTTTTCAAGAAAGTCCCTGTCCATCACATTGTCGGCAGAGGTCCATGTCAAAAATTCGCCCCGTGCCTCGCGGAATCCGCGCGAAAGAGTCCTTGGAATTTTTTTATTCTCCTGTGTCAGCACCCTTATTCTTTTGTCGTGCTCGGCATAGCTTTGAGCGATTTTCAGGCTGTCATCCTTAGAGCCGTCGTTTATAATAATCAGCTCAAAATTCTCATAGGTTTGGCAAAGCACAGATTCGATTGAATCCGCAAGAATGTCACCCCCGTTGTAAACAGGCAACACCACCGTCACCAAATCTTTTTGCATGGGAACATGCACTCTTGAAAACGCCAAAGGATAAGTATTTTGACGTTCTTCCATATATCTTATAAACTTGTATTGATACAGATTAAGCGGTTTTTTGTCGGGGGTTTTAGGTCCCCAGATGAATTTTTTGAGTGTATCAAACATAACTTTCTCCATTCTGACAAAATTTGCCTCGTCAACGAATTTTTGTTTCCTTAAAACTTATATGTTCTCGATTTCTTTCATATACTCAAGAAGTCTTTTCCACGCATCAAGATAGCATTTTTTGTAATAAACATCAAGCGAATCTGCGTTCTTTCGCTCCAGAATCTTTATCTCGCGGTTGGTGATTTTTATCTGATTTCTGACATACCTTTCGGTCCAGCCGATATTTGTGTGCAAATCAACAAAAAACCGATATGTCGTGATTGTTCCTGCAAGGATTGTCTTTTTTACATGCTCGGCAGTAAATCGCGAATGGTCAACTCGGTGCAAAACCTTTGCCCTTGGCTGAAGACCGATGCCATAACCAATTTCAAGCATCTTGAAGGCAAGTGCAGTCTCCTCGCCGCCTGCAAAATCGTTGCCAACCCTGCCATAGCACATTCTGAATCCGCCCACGCTCCAGATGGCGCTGCGCCTTACGCTGTAGTTGGCGCCATAGGGGAATTCAAACTGCTGCGAAACCTCGCGGAAGGTGTTTCCCGCAATCTTGAACTGACTCCAAAGACTTTCCCACCCCTTGCGCACAACCTTTGGCGTAGGGAATGGTTTGTCAAGAATAACCTGCCCGCCCACAATGCCGACATGCGGATGATACTTAAATCCGCAAAAGATTTCTTCCAAAAGATAATAATCCGCCAATGCGTCGTCGTCCAGGAACAAAAGATACTCGCCCTTTGCATTCCACATTCCTGCGTTTCGGGCATACGAAAGTCCCTTTTGCGGTGCGCTGATATATCTGATGAAGCCCTCAAACTCGCTGTACTTTCGCTGAAATTCCTCAACATCTGCGCGAATTCCCGATGTGAACGGGGCATTGTCAACGACAATAATTTCATATTCCTTTTTGCTTAAGGACTGGCGTATAACCGACCAGATTGCATCAACCAACTTTTCGCCGCGCATATAGGTACAGATTATAATCGAAATTCGCTTTTCGGGCTTTGGCGGGTCATCAATCAATTCTTCAAGCGAGAACAGAATATTATTTTTTATCTTTCCGTCCAAAATCGAAAAGAGCGTCCTTGCGTCCGTTACCCCAAACCATCCTCGATAGTCGTCAAGCTTTTCAAGCTGCTCGCTTTTTTGGGTGGTCAGGCACAAATCAAAACCCTCGGCCGCATCCTTGTCAGCCTTTTTTGATACCAGAACTCTTGCCGAAAAGTCTTTGGCTTTTGCCAGTCTTTCTTTATCGGGACTGTCGCCGAAATATGCATAGCAAAAACACGAATAGTTTTTTCCAAAGCTTATCGAAAGAGCCTGGTCAAAAGTCATCATGGTATGACCTGCATTTTCAATTTGTTTGCAAAATCCTTTGTAAAGGCTATCGTTCTCATCCTCAGCCTCAACAACCCAGACAAGTGCCGAATTGTAAAAATCGCGCCTGAAATCATCAAAAACCATCAGCTTGTAACGATTTTTTGTTATGCCAAGCTGTTTGTCGTGTGCTGTCAGCGACTCGTCATGTATGCGGTAAAGATATATCGGTTTTTGCTCGTCAATATGGTCAATTTTAAGAAGTGAATTAAGCCGCATCCAATAGTCATAATCCTCAAGATTGGTGCGGAATTTTGAGTAATCCCCCAAAACATATGCCGCTCGGCTGCGGTACAAAAACGCCGCGCCAATGGTATTGTTGGCAAAGGTATTGAGGCAGTTTGTGGTCTTTGGCAGACAAACATTGCCCGAAAAAAGCGGCTTTTCAAACCAAAAATGTCCGCGCTTTATGTGCCCCTTTGCATCAATAAGCCGCATATTCCCATAAACCATTGATACATCAGGCTTGCGTCTTATGTCCTCCACCATAATGCTTACGCAATCCGGGAGCATAATATTGTCAGCCGAGGTCCATGTAAAAAATTCGCCTTTTGCCTCGCAAAAACCTACCGAAAGTGCTGTCGGAAGCTTTTTGTTTTCCTGATTTATGATTCTTATTCTTGAATCCTTTTGGGCAAAGTTCTCGGCAATTTCCAAAGTTTTGTCGGTCGAGCCGTCGTTTACTATAATAAGCTCCAAATCACGATAAGTCTGACCAAGCACCGATTCAATGGACTGCGCAAGAACCTTTTCGCCGTTGAAAACCGGCAAAACAACCGATACCAGTCCGTCAACCTGCGGTACAGCAAAGTTTGCTGAAGTCTCGTCCGATGCATCACTCCTTGCAGATTTGTATCTCAAAAACTTTTGTGCACAAAGATGCATGCGGCGTTTTTTCTTGTTTGTAACATTTTCGCGATTTAAGCCTTCATTAAGACCTTTTCGAAGCGTCACCAAAAGACCCATCCGCTTGTAATCCGAGATTTCAAGCAGCGAGCGTATAAACGCTATGCCTGTTTTTTGCAAAAGCTTTTCTATTTTAAGACCCGTACGCCAGACCGAAGTCTCGTGCAAATCAAGCTCCTCCTGTTTGTGCTGCTTTGCCTCAAACTGAATTTGCATAATCGCATTCCGGTCCGCCTCGATTCGTTCTTCAAGGGACCTTATCTTTTCTTCTGCTTCTTTTAATTTTTCTTGGTTAGTTTTGTCTAACTCTTCTTTATTTCCCAAAAAATCGTTCATTTCCATCACCCTATTGATACATCAGCGGGCTCTTTCAGCACGCCAAAATATTCGCGGTCGGTAAGTATCTTTATATAAGCCGACCCCTCGATATAGTCAAAATAGCTGATTGGCAGCGAATCTCGATGCTCCAGCCCGGTTGTAAGTGTATATTCGCCGCAGTTTAAAAATGCATTAAATTTGAATATGACATGGTTTCGCCCTGTAGTTTTAAAACGCATATCAAAGTCATGAAGTGCAAAAACCACCAAATCCGTACCGCTTTTGTCCTTGAGCGAAATCGCAAGACCGGTGTTCTCGAGGTCCGCATCATCAGGGATGTCAACCGTCACCTCAACGGTAATCTCATCACCCGAATTAAATATCTCGGTCTCGTCGTCGCCTTTAAATACGCGCACATTTTTTACTGTTCCTATATCGTCTCCAAAGCGGTTTATTGGCTCAAACTCTTTTTCAACAATCTCTTCGCGTTCCTTTTTCTTTTTGTTTATTACCGCCAGAGCATCGGTCTCGTTGCTTGTAATAAACTCCATATATTTTGACGAAACGCTGTTTACGTCGCCGTCCATAACAACCTTGCCCCCGTCAAGCCAGATTGCACGGGTGCAAAAACGACGCACTGCATCAATATCGTGGCTGACAAAAAGGATTGTTTTTCCGCGCTCCTTCATTTCTTCAAATTTGTTGTAGCACTTTGCCTGAAATCGATAGTCCCCGACTGCAAGAGCCTCGTCAACAATCAAGATTTCGGGGTCGGTGTTGATTGCCACCGCAAATGCAAGCCGCACAAACATACCGCTTGAATAATTTTTGACCGGCTGATTGATAAAGTCACCAATCTCGGCAAATTCGCATATTTCGTCAACCTTTTTTGCCATTTCTTCGCGCGGGATACCCATAATCGTACCATTGAGGTAAATATTTTCAATCCCGCTGTATTCGGGGTTAAAGCCCGTCCCAAGCTCCAGAAGCGCCGAAACACTTCCGCCCATCCTTTTTTCGCCCGAGGTCTGATTTATTACCCCGGTCAGGATTTTAAGAAGTGTTGATTTTCCCGAGCCGTTTTTTCCTATTATCCCGACAGTTTCGCCCTTTTCGATTTCAAACGAAACCCCCGAAAGCGCATAAAAATCCCGGATTTTGTGAGCATAACGCTTTGGAAAAAGCGCTTCTTTCACTCTCTCGCCGGGGTTTTTGTACATTTTATATACTTTTGTAAGTTCTTTTACTTTTATCATACTGTCAACCTCTCGCATAGGTAACAAATGTTATATAAAGTCCCTTTGCGGTCAGAACTTTCTCCTCGCTGATAACTTTCCAGTCGGGCATATCATCAAGATTCGGGAAGAACCTGTCCGCATCATATTCATTGTCGATTTTTGTAATAAAGGCGCAATCACAAAGCGGCTCCATCTGTTTGTAAACCGCCGCGCCGCCTATTATAAAGATATCCTCGTTGCTGTATTCTTTTTTTGCCGCCTCTATTGCTTTTTCAATGCTGTCAACAACCGTCACACCATCGGGCGCAAAGCTTTTGTCACTTGTCATCACAACATTAAGCCGGTTTGGAAGCGGCTTTTGATTGGGAAACGACAAAAAAGTATTTTTGCCCATAATCACAGCTTTTCCGCGCGTTGTTTCTCTGAAAAACTTCATATCCTCGGGGACATGGTCAAGAAGGCCATTGTCCTTGCCAATCCCCCAGTTTTTGTCAACCGCCGCAATCATTTTCATAATGCCTTTTTCCTCTCAATCGGTATTTTTAGATAGCGATAGGAATGTTTTTTATCTGCTCGCCTTTTTGGTAGTTTTCCAAAACAAAATCATCCACCGTAAAGTCATAAAAGTTTTTGATTTCCTTGTTCATCACAAGGTTAGGCGCAGCAAACTGTTCTCTTGAAATAAGCTCCTTCACTATCGGTATGTGTCTGTCGTATATATGAGCATCGGCAATAACATGCACCAATTCTCCTGCCTCAAGACCGCTTACCTGAGCAAACATCAAAAGAAGTGCGGAGTACTGCACAACATTCCAGTTGTTTGCCGCCAAAACATCCTGCGAACGCTGATTTAAAACCGCATTTAGCTTATTTCCCGAGACATTGAAGGTAACGCTGTAAGCACAAGGATAAAGATTCATCTCGGAAAGGTCTTGGTGGACATAGATATTTGTCATAATTCTTCGGCTGTAAGGGTTATTTTTAAGGTCAAAAAGCACACGGTCAACCTGGTCAAACTCGCCCTCGGGGTATTTGTGCTTTACCCCCATCTGATAGCCGTACGCCTTGCCGATTGAGCCATTTTCGTCAGCCCAGCTGTCCCAGATGTGACTGTTTAAGTCGTTGATATTGTTGGACTTTTTCTGCCATATCCAAAGAACCTCGTCAATCGCACTTTTGAGGTATGTCGGGCGAAGTGTAAGAATCGGAAACTCTTTTGAAAGGTCATACCGATTTACCACGCCGAATTTTTTTATTGTATGCGCAGGAGTGCCGTCTTCCCACCTGGGTCTGACATCACATTCGGTATCAGCCCAGCCGTTTTCGATTATATCACGGCACATAGTGATAAAAAGTTCATCTGCTTTGCTCATAAAATCACCTTGTTTTTTACTCTTTAAAATTTATCTGTAATTTTTTTCTCAAATCCTGGTCGTAATGATGTTAAAGAATATGTGCCTATATCCATTTCAGGATATAGGTCGGAGAGTTTTTAAAGAGAAAATTTTTTAGGAAGGCAAGGCAAAAGCGCAGGGAATACTTTGTGTATTCGCGAGCATTTTAACGCATCATTACAAAAAATTTTCCTTTTAAAACCACATATTATTTAACAGCTTTATGACCTTATTATATATCTAAGTTAACAACAGTCTTGGAGTATTCCTCAATAAAGTCGCGTCTTGGCTCGACCTTGTCGCCCATAAGGATAGTGAAAGTCTCGTCTGCACGTCGTGCATCCTCAAGGTCAACCCTCAGCATAACTCTCTTTTCGGGGTCCATTGTGGTTTCCCAAAGCTGTTCGGGGTTCATTTCACCAAGACCCTTGTATCTTTGGATTGATGCATCGGGGATTTCCGCAAGTGCTTCTTTAAGGTCGTCGTCGTTGTAGGCATAAATCACCTTTTTACCCTTGTAAACCTTGTAAAGCGGCGGCTGAGCGATGTAAACATGCCCCTCCTCAATCAAAGGCTGCATATATCTGAAGAAGAATGTCAGAAGAAGAGTACGGATGTGTGCGCCATCGACATCGGCATCGGCCATAATAACAACCTTGCCATAACGGATTTTCGAAACATCAAAATCGCTGCCGATACCTGCACCGATTGCGGTGATAACAGGAAGAAGCTTTTCGTTGCCGAAAACTTTGTCAATCTGTGATTTTTCGACATTAAGCATCTTGCCCCAAAGTGGCAGAATTGCCTGGAAGCGTCTGTCACGGCCCTGCTTTGCACTTCCGCCCGCCGAGTCACCCTCGACGATATAAATCTCGGTAAATTCGGTATCTCTTGACGAACAGTCTGCAAGCTTACCCGGCAGGGTGCTGCTTTCAAGTGCGGATTTTCTTCTTGTATTTTCTCTTGCGCGTTTTGCCGCCTCGCGCGCTCTTGACGCGGTAAGCGCTTTTTCAACGATTATCTTTGCAACTGCGGGATTTTCTTCCATAAATTCGCTCAGCTTTTCGTTGAGCATTTTTTCGACAATTGTACGCATCTCGCTGTTGCCAAGCTTTGTTTTTGTCTGACCCTCAAACTGCGCCTCGGTCACTTTTACCGAAATTATACACGCCAGACCCTCGCGCACATCCTCACCCTTAAGGTTTTCGTCATTTTCCTTAAGCATTTTGTACTTTCGGGCATAGTCATTTATTACCTTGGTCAGCGCCGCACGAAAACCTGTTTCGTGTGTTCCGCCCTCGGTGGTGTTGATGTTGTTTGCAAAACTCTGTATATCTTCGGTGTATCCGTCGTTGTACTGAAGTGCAACCTCTGCCTCGGAATTTTCGCGGATAGAATTTACATAAATAACCTCTTCATGAATAGGGGTCTTGTGACGATTGAGGTACTGAACAAACTCGCGTATACCGCCCTCATAATGAAGAACCTCTTCCCTCAAAACGCCCTTTTCATTGGGTCTTTCGTCTTTTAAAATAATTTTTACGCCTGCATTCAAAAATGCCTGCTCGCGAAGTCTTTTGTGAAGAATTTCAAAATCATATTCAAGCTCTTCGAAAATCTCGGCATCGGGTTTGAAATGAACAAAAGTTCCTGTCTTGTCGGTTTTGCCGATGACTTTAAGATTTTCCTGCTTTTCGCCTCTTATATACTTCTGATAGTGGATATTCTCGCCGTCATAAACCTCGACCTCCAAAAATTCGGAAAGAGCGTTTACAACCGACGCACCAACACCGTGAAGTCCACCCGAAACCTTGTATCCGCCGCCGCCAAACTTGCCGCCTGCGTGAAGAACTGTAAATACAACTTCAACCGCCGGAAGACCGGTCTGTGCCTGAACGCCAACAGGTATACCACGCCCGTCATCAAGAACTGTGATGGAGTTATCCTCTTTTATTGTTACAATTATCTCCTTGCAGTATCCCGCCAATGCCTCGTCAATCGAGTTGTCCACAATCTCATAAACAAGATGATGAAGACCCCTTGCTGTTGTCGAGCCGATGTACATACCGGGTCTCTTTCTTACCGCTTCAAGTCCCTCAAGAACTTGAATCTGGCTTTCGTCATAGGTTGTTTCAACCGGTACATTTGTAATGTTTTCGGACATAGTTTTTACCTTGCCTTTCTAAAAAATCAACTGTTAAAAATTCTCTCTTTTTTTAATTCTTCCAGCCAGTGCTTTGGTGGATATGTTTGTTATATAAACCGCCGACTGACCTTTTTCCTCGCATATTACAATGCTTTTGGGAAGTTCGTCAGAAACATTTCTGACAAATCCCTCTTCCTCGACAATCTTCAAAAATTCCTTGGAATATTTTGATACCGATGTGCTTTCGAGGTCCAGGATAGATATTATATTTTTTGTGTTTACGACGGTTTCACGCCCTAAATGGAGGTACATTCCAAAAGTCTCCCTTTTTCTATTTTCAAAAATTTGCCTGCATTAAGGCTTTCAAACTTTTCGCTGTCGGTGGATGTAATAAATATCTGACCTTTTTTAATTTTGTTTATTACAAACTCCTGTCTTTTTGTGTCAAGCTCGCTCATTATATCATCAAGCAGTAAAACAGGATATTCGCCCGTCTCTTCAAAAAACAACTCAATCTCGGCTATTTTTTGTACCAAAACAGCAGTTTTTTGCTGACCCTGCGACCCAAAACTTTTAAGATCGTTGCCGTTTATAAAAAATTCGATATCATCACGGTGCGGTCCAAAAATACATTCACGCATCTTTAATTCTCTGCTATTTAATTCTACCATTCTTTTTTCGGACAAAACGGACAAGTTGTCGACATTTTTTTCATCTATCCTTATTCCGTTCGAAATATAACTCATCGAAAGGTTTTCTTCTCCCGACGAAATTTCAAGCTGAATTTCTTTTGCTATTCTTTCGATTTTTTTAATATATTCATATCTCATTTTCGAAATATAAATAGAAAGCGACAGTATCCTCTCGTTTAAAACCTCAAGAAGAGTTTTATCCACTCTTTCATCTTTCAAAAGAAAGCTTTTTTGTTCATTTAATTTCTTAAATTCCGAAACCGCCGAAAGATACAAAGGACTTAATTGACAAATCATAACATCAAAATTCTTGCGCCTTTTTTTTGGTCCTTCTTTTATAAGACTCAAGTACTCGGGTCCAAAAAATACAACATTCAAAGTCCCTGCAAGCTCAGAATTCTTTTTGACAGGTATTTCATTTAAAAAAATCTTTTTTCTCTTTCCTTTTTCCAAAAAAATCTGACCTTTTAAGCTTCTTTCTTTTGAAAAAAAGTCTATCGAAAGCTCGCCCTTTTCTTCGCCAAATTTAATCATTTCGGCATCCTTTGATGTGCGGTTAGACTTACCTAACGAAAAAAGATAAATCGCCTCTAAAATATTTGTTTTACCCTGGGCATTGTTGCCATAGATTATGTTTATTCTTTTGTCAAATTCTATTTCCTGCTCTTCATAATTTCTGAAGTTTTTAAGCTTTAATTTTTCGACTATCATTTATTTAAGACGCCTCGGAAGAAGAAGATAAACATATTCGTCACCCTCAAGCGGAGTTATTATCATCGGGTTTATATTTTTCTTGAATTTTATTTTTACAACCTCGTCATCGCAGGCACGAAGTATGCCAAGCAAAAAACCGTTGAAAAAGCCGATTTCAAGGTCTGCATCCTTTGTCAAAACCGAGATATTGTCGTCAACCTTACCGACAATTGTTTCGCAGGATATGTTTATGTTGTCTTCTCTTATATTAAATTTGACAGGTGCATCGTTTGAATTTTCGGTTATAATAAGTGATGCACGGTAAACAGAATCAAAAAGCTCATAAAGAGGACATTCGATTTCGATTTCGCCTGTTTCATAAATTGCACTTGAGTAATTTATGTATTCACCCTCGATAAGTCTTGTAACAACACGATAATTTTCAAAAATAAACACAGAATTTTTAGAAGTGCAGTTTATCATAACGTTTTCGTCATTATCTTTAAGAATTTTGTTTATCTCTGCAAGAGCTTTTGAAGGAACAACAAACTTTTTATTTTCGTAAGTTTCTTCAAGATGATATGTGCGGACAGCAAGTCTGAAACCGTCTGTTGCAACCATTTTTACGGTCTCTCCCATTACATCAATCAAAGAGCCTTTAAGTACAGGTCTGTTCTCGCTCATTGAAGCACAGAAAATTGTCTTTGAAATCATCTCTTTTAATATTTTTTGAGGTATTTTTATTGAATAATCTGGATTAACCACAGGAAGCTCAGGAAAGTCAATCGGATTCATACCCGAAATTTCAAATTTGGAATTTCCGCTTTTTATTGTGCAGATATTTTTGTCATTAAGGTCCATAAAAACTTCATCAAGAGGCAGATTTTTTACTATACTTCCAAGAATTTTTCCGTTTAAAACGCAAGTTCCGGGAGTGTAAACCTCCGCCTTTATTTTTGCCTCAATTCCCATTTCCATATCATTTGAAACAAGAGTGAGTGTTCCATCTGCACTTGCATTTATATATATACCCTCAAGAATAGGAAGATTTGAGTGACTCATCACAGCTTTTGACACCGAAATAATTGCTTCGTTAAGCAAATTTTTATCACACAAAATTTTCATAGAATATATCCTCTTTTCTTTTGAAAAAATAAACTTTTTTATTTAAAGGCAAAAAATAGCCGTTTTTTCGCTCTTTTTTTATTTACATATATACCCTTATTATTTTAGCACAAAACTTTGCTTTTTGCAAGAATTTTTTTGTAAAACAAAAGAACCTTCAAAAATTATTTATATATATAAATATAATATATATATTTTTTAGTAGCTGTTGTTGTAGGGGTTGTTGATAATCTTAAAAAGTCAATTTTTTATTTTAAAGACACTACTTTCAGGATGTTTAAAAACTGTTGAAAACTTAAAAAAATTATAAACACTTTCAACAGGCACTTTTTAAAAGAAAAATTAAACACATTTTGTTAGTTGTTAATTAACAGGAAAAATGTGAATAATTTAAAATATTATTGACAAAAAGAATAAAATGTTTTATTATTTAGGAAGAAATAATTTTTATTTCATATCATTTTAATTATAAGAGGTGAAAAAAATGGCTTATAAAATTAACGATGATTGCATTATGTGCGGTGCTTGCGCAGCTGAATGTCCTGTTTCTTGCATTACAGAAGGCGACGGCAAATACATAATCGACGAAAACGAATGTATTGAATGCGGAAACTGTGCAAATGTGTGTCCTGTAGATGCACCTCAGGAATAAGAAAATTTAAAAAAGAGAGTGCCTTGGTACTCTCTTTTAAATTATATAAAGGAAAATATTATGAACAAAGAAATTTTAAGGTCAGGACTTTTGGAATTGGGTTATAATCTTTCACAAAAAGAAGAGGAAGATTTTTCAGACTATTCAAATCTTTTGGTAGAATGGAATGAAAAGATGAATCTTACTTCAATCACCGACCCCGACGGAATAAGTGTAAAACATTTTTTGGACAGCATAGTCCCGATTTTTAAGACAGAAATTCCAAAGGATTCAAAAGTGATAGATATTGGCACCGGTGCAGGATTTCCCGGCGTTCCTATAAAAATAATAAGAAGAGATCTGGATTTTACATATCTTGATTCTTTAAATAAAAGAATAACCTTTCTTAAAGAAGTTTCAAAAAATCTTATATTTGAAAAAGTTGAGTTTGTGCATGGCAGGGCAGAAGAAGCAGGACAAAACAAAAATATGCGCGAAAAATATGATTTTGCCGTGTCGCGTGCTGTTGCTCCGCTTAAAATTCTTTCGGAATATGCAATTCCTCTTTTAAAGGTAGGGGGAAGGTTTTTGGCATTCAAGTCTTTTGAAATAGAAGATGAGGTAAATGATGCAAAAAGTATGATTGGAAATCTTGGAGCAAAAATAATTGAAATAAAAGAAGTAAAAATCCCGAAATCTGATTTGGTGCGAAAAATTGTTATAATCGAAAAAATAAAAGAAACGCCAAAGCAGTTTCCAAGAAGAGCAAATAAAATTAAGTAGTGAAATCCGCAAGATTTTAAATAATCTTGCGGATATTTATTTTTTAAAAATCATGACAACTTCCCGCATTAAGATTGTATTTTTCAAATATCAAAACAATTTCTTCCACCACTTTAAAATCATCAAGCTCTCCTGAGTGCAAAACCTGCTGAATTTCACCAAGCACTTTAGTCGCCATCGAGTTGGCTATTTTGTCCGCATCAATATCAAAGTCGAATATGCTGTTGCAAATTATATCTGAAATATAGTTTTTTATAAGTTCGGTTTTTATGTTCATATTTGTGCTCCTTTAAATAAAAAATGCGCGACCGAAGCCGCGCATAAAAAACGCACAAACTTCAGCTTAAGTTGCTACACTTCTAACCATCTTCTCACAAAGGGGTTAAAAACTAAAGGGTGCGCTTTTTACAAAGCATCCCCACTTTGCGAGAGAAATATTAAATTAGAAATGTAGCACAATTATTATATCATTATTTGAGTTAAATTACAACTATTATTTTTTACCGGGGGTCTCTACAGCAAGACCCCCTTAACC
>JAZNKA010000043.1:0-18621 GCA_045578305.1 Clostridia bacterium
AGACGTTATCGGTATGAAGTACGGCTCACTCTTTGATGCAACACAGACAATGGTTGCAAAGATTGCTGATGATCTTTACGAAGTTCAGGTTGTTTCATGGTATGACAACGAAAATTCATACACAAGCCAGATGGTAAGAACTATCAAATACTTCGCAGAAATCTAAGTCGGGCTGTGATAAAATGCACAGACCGTTAAGATGACGGAAACAAAAATTTTTAACAATGAAGAAAACCGCGAATTTTCGCGGTTTTCTTTGTAATTTCATATCACTTAACTATAAACAAACTTCACCTCTCGTCGTACATATGTACGACTTCGGGCACCCCCCAGGGTTCAGTTTGTTCGTTCTGTGATATTTTATCTTCGCCCTTTAAAAAGGTGCTGAGACAAAATGCTTTCATTTTGTCTCAGCACCTTTTTTTGTTTATTAAATATTTTTCAACACCTCGTCAAAATCTTTGTAAAGATAAAGCGAGCCACACAAAATAACCGGCTTGTTTTCTTTAAGAGCATCACGATAGGCGTCGCCGAGGTTTTTGTAAGGAGTTGCCGAAACACCGGCAGAAGTCGCTATTTCGCAGACTTTTTCGGGCGTTGCCGCACGGGGATTGTTTTTTACCATGGCGGCAAAAACTTTTGATTTTTTCAAAAAGCCCGAATTCCCCAAAACCTCAAAAGCACTGCGGATGTCCTTGTCTCCCATAAAGGCGGTGATAAAGGTTGCTCCTTGCCAGTTGGCGAAGTATCTTTCAAGACACGAGACAAGCGCAGACATCCCGTTTTTGTTGTGCGCACCGTCATAAATAACAAGCGGACTTTGACTTATAATTTCAAACCTTGCAGGATTTTTTGCTCGTTTAATGCCCGAACGAATAAATTCGGCAGAAATCCCGAGCTGATATGCACATTCTGTCGCGAGTGCCGCATTTTCGGGCTGGTAAAAGCCGCTTATTCCACATTTGATTTCTTTTATATTGACCTTTTTGTCAGATGTGGTATAGTCAAAAACTTCGCTAAAGACATTAGACACACAATTTTCCGGAGCGTTTGATATTACAAGGCTGTTGTTTCTTTCTTTGCAGACGGAAGACAAAACAGAAAGAACTTCACCTGTTTGCGAAGTGGTTATGCAAAGACCCATTTTGTCACCTGACGGGGTTTTTATAATACCTGCTTTTTCGGCTGCTATTTTTTCTATTGTATCGCCCAGATATTCGGTGTGGTCAAGGTCAATTCGTGTTATAACCGATGCAAGTGGAGGAGGGATTATATTTGTTGCATCCTGCGCACCTCCAAGACCTGTTTCCAAAACCACTATGTCGCATTTTTGCTCCTTGAAAAATAAAAATGCGGCGGCTGTCCAGATTTCAAACTGAGTGGGCGAATCGCCAAGTTCGCAAACAACATCTTCGACCGCTTTTTCCACGATTTTCAAGGTGTTTTCAAGCTGAATATCGGTTATCAAAATTCCGTCAATTGATATTCTTTCGCAGACCGAAATCAGATTGGGAGAGGTGTATTTGCCGGTTTTGAACCCCGCGTCCGTAAAAATACATTGCAAAAAGCTGCAAACCGAGCCCTTGCCGTTTGTGCCTGCAATATGCACAAATTTGAGGTCGTTTTGCGGATTACCAAGATGATTTAAAAGACATTCGATAGATTCAAGCCTGAGTCTTGCAATTGCCTGAAAGCTGTTGGCAAAACGATTGAATTCAGAACTTTTTGTCATATTGATTTCTCCCCCTTGCTTTTTAATGAATTCAAACGACCAAGAAGCGGATAAAACGAAATCAAAACAGCAAGGTTAAGCAAAAACTTTATCAAGCTTGCCGGAATTCTTATCCAGAATGCTGCCCAAAATGACGGAAACCAGCCGAGTGAAAAAGTAAACACAGCAGTATTAACAATCAAATCAAGAAAAAGCTGAGAAAGAGCACAAAAAATGCTCATAATGATATGATTATTTCTTGTGGCGGACTTTAAGAAGAATAAGCCAAACAAAAATCCCGAAACAAATTCAAGAGCAGTTACCTGCGGGACAAAAGGCCCGACCGGCGCCAAAAGACAATTGAGGATATCGCCCAAAGCGGCGCAAACTCCGCCCCAAATGGGACCATAAAGTGCTGCGGTCACAAAGACCGAAATGAATTTGAGGGGGATTTTTACAACAGTGCCTATTCTGAAGGTGCAAAAAATCGAAAGTAGTGCTGTGATTGATGCAAGCAGTCCCAAAATACATATATCATGGGTGCTAAGTCGAGGAAAAAATTTTTTCATAAAAATACCCTTTCTGCAGCATCGCTACAAAAAGGGTAAAATAAGCGTTACGAATTTTGCAGCAACGGAATGCGAAACCGAAATCGCAAGCCCCAAAACAAGACTTTTCGTAAGAACGACAACTTCCCGTTCGTTCTTCACTTGACGCATCGGTTTCTACTTTGCTAAAAATTTTGATGTCGGATTATCTAAGATGGTTGCGGTTGTCCTTGACAATGGTGATGCACTGCTCAAGGTCGCGGATTGTTTTTACAACAACATTTTCTACATTTTCAAGCAGATAGTCAGCATACTGATAGCTGGACTCTTTTGCGGCATTAGCCTCGGCGTTTGCACTATCCATAATTTCGCTTGCTGCCTGAGTTGCTTTTTTTGTGATTTCGTTTTCGTCAACCATTGCAACCAGCTTGTCGTTGGCTGCCTTGATGATTTCGTCAGCTTCTTTTCTGGCGTCGCTGATAATGTTCTGACGCTCTGCCTTTATCCATTTTGCCTGTTCCAGATCGGTGGGTAGCTTGAGGCGGATTTCCTGAATAATTTCCAAAAGCTCCTCCTTGTCCAAAAGACAACGACCCGAAAAAGGTACAGCCACACCCTTGTCGATTATGTCCTCAAGTTCGGTTATCAATTCCAAAGTATCCATTTCCATAATAGAATTCCTCCTTAAAAATATGTGTTAATAGCCGAAACGGCGCTTGATGATGCCGACGAGTTCGGGAGGAACAAGTCCCTCAAGCTTTCCGTTGTATTTTGCAACTTCTTTCACTATGCTTGAACTAAGAAACATAAATTCACTGCTGCATGGCAGGAAAACAGTCTCCAGATCGTCAAACAGATTGCGGTTTGTAAGCGCCATCTGAAATTCGTATTCGTAGTCCGAAACCGCGCGCAGACCTTTTACAAGAACGCTGTAACCGTTGTCCTTCATAAAGTTTGCCAAAAGTCCCGAAAACGAGCAAATTTCCACATTTTCAAAGCCCTTTGTGGCGGTTTTAAGCATCTCGACTCTTTCTTCCAAAGAAAAAAGAGGGGTCTTTTTTTCGTTAATCAGGACAGCAACAACCACTTTGTCAAAAAGCTTTGATGCACGGCGAATGATGTCCAGATGCCCGTTTGTGCAAGGGTCAAAACTTCCCGGATAAACCGCAGTTTGCATAGATGTTACCTCCCTGCTGCGTGAGCCAGTACAAAGACGGTTGTCTTGCCGTATCTGGCTTGCTTTAAAATTTCAAAACAGTCGTTTGGGGGTACTTCCCCGTCTAATTCGCTTTCGGCAACAATTATGCCGTTTTCCGAAAGCAGGTTTTTTTGATGTATCAGCCTTATCGCTTGGGTCAAAAGCCCCTTGTTGTAAGGTGGGTCAAGAAAAATCAAGTCAAAACTTGAACTTGTCCGGTTTAAAAATGCAAGGGAATCAACTGAAAAAACCTCTGCCTTGTCAGCTTGTTTTGAAAGTTCAAGGTTTTGCTTGACCACAGACAAAGCCTCCTTGCCAAAGTCCACAAAAACGCAATGCTCCGAGCCACGACTGAGCGCCTCTATTCCAAGGGCTCCGCTGCCGGCAAAAAGGTCAAGGACATTTTTTGCGGGTATGTAGGGGATGATGAGGTTAAACATAGATTCTTTAACTCTGTCGGTAGTGGGTCTTGTGTCAAGACCTTTGGGTGCGATAAGCTTGCGACCTCGTGACAGACCCGAAATTACACGCACGCACCTCACCCCAAAAAAAAGAATATATATTATATATTGTATATAATTTGAGGATTTTGTCAAGGTCTTTGACAAAAATTCTCGCTCAAATGCGAAATTTTACAAAAAAACAAACCCCACATGTGCCGTAACAAGGTCAAGGTAAAAACCTGCTTTGCAGGTGGGATGAGTCCCGGTGACATTACAAGTCCACTGGCCGCAAGACTGCGGGAGGCATGTGCGCCGCCGACCGGAGATGAATTCCCTTTGAGAAAATGTTGGTTTTACATTGTGCCATTCTTACGAACACCGCAGGGTGCTTTATTAAATTACATAAACATATTAACACATTTTGCACCCGATTTCAATAGAAAATTACTCAAGTTTTCGCTAAAATATAAGGATTAAAACACAAAAAAAGTCAGTTTTGGTAAAAAAATAGTCTTTTCAAAAATAAAAAAGTAATGTATACTGTTGAATAAAGAAGAATTATTTTGGATTGAGCGTAATAAATTTTGAGTAGCCTCAAAGAAACGGAGGGGAGACTATGCGGATAGAACGCCTTGATAAAAACAAGATAAAAATTGTTATAGGTAATGATGATATACGGATGTGGAATGTTGATTTGAAGAATTTTACCGAAAACACTCCCGAGGCACAGGATATGTTTTGGTTTGCACTCAAACGCGCCGAGCAGGATGTAAACTTTACGGTCGGCAAGGCTCAATTGCTTGTAGAGACTATGCAATTGGGTGAAGAAGGCTTTGCGATGTTTGTAAGCCGTCTTGAAAACGAGGCAGAACTTGCCGAGGCTCTTTTGAAAGCAGGCAAGCAGGTGCGGCATGCCGAATTTAAAACAAGACGAAAACGGGGAGCGTGTGTGCCACTGAGAATTTTTAAGTTTAATGATTTTGAGGATGTTTGCCGAGGAATTATGGAAATTCGCGAGACATATCTTGGAACCAGCAAACTTTGGAAATATAACGGCGACTTTTACCTTGAACTTATGCCAATAGATTCGTTTGGGGTTTTTGAAACAGAGAATATTTTGTCCGAGTTTTCGGAAAAAGACAAAAGACCTATTTTTATGCAAGGGGTCCTGAACGAGCATGGAAAGTTGTTGATAGCAAGCGATGCGGTCGCTGTTATTGCGCAGAATTTTGCATAACAAAAGAACAAAGTTTCGGCATATTTTTCTGCTTTAGGCAATATATAGTAACAAAGGAGGTATTGCTTATGGAAGACAGAAAAAGCGAAGCGGGCGTTCATTCAATCAAAATGACGGGGCGTGAAAAAATGTTTTCGACAGGAGTTGAAGATGTCGAAAGCTTTGATGATGATAAAATAATTGCATATACCACCGACGGCCAGATGACAGTCAAAGGGGCAGAACTTCGGATAAACCGTTTGTCGATAGAAGACGGAGAAATCGAAATTGAAGGCATAATTGACAGCATTGAATATCAAGATACCCACAAAACTTCGGGCAGTGGAATTTGGGGAAAGATATTTAAGTAGGTGAGGGTGATGTATGATACGGTACAAAGCGAAGCGGTTTTTTTCCTTGCGTGCATTGCGGCAGGGGCAATAACTGCTTTTTTGTATGATCTTGTCCGCATAAGCCGAAGAATTGTAAGGGTAAGTGATTTGGCGGTAAATGGTCAGGATATATTGTTTTTTGCGCTGGCTGCGGTGATTTTGTTTTATACAGCATTTGTCAAAAACAGCGGAGAGGTACGTCTGCAAGGCTTTTTGGGTGGCGCACTTGGAATTTTTGGCTATGCTTTTTTAGTAAGAAACAAATTTGTAAATCTTGGAACAACTGCGGTAAAATGGATAATAAAATCCTTACTTTTTGTGTTTAGAATAGCAGCGTTTCCGGTGCGACTTATTCTTAGAGCGGTCAAAAAACCGATACGGATAATTGCCTGGTATACGGGACGCGCACTGAGAAGAGCAAGACGAGTGGCAAAATGCCAGAAAGAAAGGGCGAAAATCAGGTTTTCGGTAGCTAATTTAAGGCACAGAAAAAAGTAGATTTCTATTGACAAAACAGGGGTTCTTGATATATAATTGTATACAGAAAAATGGGGCATTGTATCAAATTGCAAAAATATTTTTGATACCCCCGACAATTTTGCGAATGAGGTGGAGATATCGTGACTCGAAATTCCTCAAAAAAGACAAAGAAAAAAGTTTCTGTCAAGACCCTTACAAAAGCTTTGGGTATTTTGACTGTCTGTGTGTATGTTGCCTGTACTCTTATCAAACAGCAAATTACATTGTCAAAGTGCGATGATGCAGTGGAAGAATATAAGGCCAAAATTGCAGAGGCACAGACTGAAAAGCAAAAGCTTGAGGACGAGCTTGAAAAAGCCGACACAGACGAATATCTTGAGCAGGTTGCCCGTGAAAAACTGGGGCTGATTAAGGCGAACGAAAGGGTATTTATTGACATTACCCAAAAATAGACTTGATTAAATATTATTTTACATAAAGATATTGCCTTGCAATATCTCGAGGAGGATTTTTGTAAGTTATGCAGATTGAAGAAGGAGCTATACTCCAGGGCAAAATTACCGGCATTGCACCGTTTGGCGCATTTGTCGAGCTTGAGGGCGGCAAAACGGGACTTGTACATATTTCGGAGGTTTCGTCCGAATATGTTGATGATATAAGCAAGCACCTTACGCAAGGACAAGGCGTCAAGGTCAAAGTTATATCTATTGACGAAAAGGGCAAGATAAGTCTGTCAATAAAGCGTGCAGCCGAGCAAATGGGTGAAAAGAAGAAAAAATCGCCCAAGGCCAAAGTTAGCGGTGCATTGAAAGGCGCGCCCGAGGTATTTGAATTTTCGGCAAAAAGAAGTATGGAGGATTTGTCGTTTGAAGACAAACTTCTACGCTTCAAGCAGGACAGTGACGAAAAAATTCAGGACCTTAAACGCAATACCGAAAACAAACGCAACGGTGGCTACAAAAGAAATTATTAGAAACAGCTTTAAACGGGGTGATTTGATATGAACGCGTATACTGTATTCTGGCTTGTTTTGACGGTTGTTTTTGGCGCGGTAGAAGCGTCAACAGCCAATCTTACGACAATCTGGATGGCGGTTGCGGCATTGGCAACGGCGATTGTTTCAGCAGTAAGTGATATTTCAGCAACCTTTCAGCTTTTGATTTTTGCAATTGTTTCGGCTCTTTTGGTTTTGGCGACAAGACCGCTTGCCAAAAAATTTATTTCAAAGAGTATTCCGACAAATGCAGACAGGATTATTGGTGAAAAGGGAGTTGTAATTAAAACAATTTCGCCAGTCGAAAATTCGGGACAGATAAAGGTGCTTGGGCAGATTTGGTCTGCAAAAAGTGATTTGGGCGAGGAAATATTCGAGGGCGAGACAGTTGTGATAAAGGGTCTTGACGGCGTTTTTGCGGTTGTTGGAAAAGTCAAAGAATTACAAAAGGTTTAAATCAATAATAGGAGGCGTTGAGTATGTTTATTTTTTGGTTATTGGTTATATTGGTTGTTTTGATAGTTTCAAATATAAGAATTGTTCCCCAGGCTCAGGCATATGTTATCGAACGCCTTGGCGCATATAACGGAACATGGAGCGTAGGTTTGCACCTTAAAATTCCTTTCATTGACAGAGTTGCAAAAAGGGTAAGCCTCAAAGAACAGGTGGTGGATTTTGCTCCGCAGCCGGTTATCACAAAAGATAATGTTACAATGCAAATTGATACTGTAGTATATTTCCAGATTACCGACCCCAAGCTCTACGCTTATGGTGTGGAGCTGCCTATGTCGGCAATTGAAAATCTTACCGCAACAACCTTGCGTAATATTATAGGTGATATGGAACTTGACGAAAGCTTGACGTCAAGAGATGTTATCAACTCGAAAATGAGGTCAATTCTTGACGAGGCAACAGACCCCTGGGGTATCAAGGTTAACCGCGTTGAGCTTAAAAACATTATACCGCCTGCCGGAATACGTGAGGCAATGGAAAAGCAAATGAAGGCAGAACGTGAAAGGCGCGAGGCAATCCTTCGTGCCGAAGGCGAGAAAAAATCAGCAATATTGGTTGCAGAAGGTGAAAAGGCTGCTGCAATACTGAAAGCTGAAGCAGATAAAGAATCACAGATTTTAAAAGCCGAGGCAGAGAAAGAGTCTGCAATCCGTGTGGCAGAGGGTGAAGCCCAGGCAATACTCAGCGTGCAGGAAGCAACCGCAAATGGTATAAAAATGCTCAATGAGGCAGCGCCAAGCGAATCAGTACTCACCATAAAGAGCCTTGAGGCTTTTGAAAAAGCGGCCGACGGCAAGGCTACAAAGATAATTATTCCGTCAGAGATACAAGGGATAGCAGGTCTTGTTTCGGGAATTAAAGGTGTTATTGAAAAAGAATAAATCGGTTTCAGGACTGAAAAATACGAAAGCGGAGGATTAGAGAAAATGTCAGGACATTCGAAATGGGCGACAATTAAGAGAAAAAAAGGTGCATTGGATGCAAAAAGAGGTAAACTGTTCACCAAAATCGGCAGAGAACTGGTGGTTGCGGTTAAAGAGGGCGGACCCGACCCGGACAGCAACTCAAAGCTTCGTGATGCTATTGCAAAAGCAAAGGCAAACAATATGCCTAATGATACCATTCAGCGAAGCATAAAAAAAGCAGCAGGCGAGGATAGCGCAAAGGAATATTTCGAACTTGTGTACGAGGGATACGGTGCAAGCGGTGTTGCGTTTATGGTAGAGACCTTAAGCGACAACAAAAACCGTACAGCCGGTGACCTCAGGCATTATTTTGACAAATTCGGCGGAAACCTTGGGCAAACCGGCAGCGTAGGATTTATGTTTGATCGTAAAGGACAGCTTATAATTGCAAAGGCTGACGGCATTGACGAAGATACTCTTATGATGGATGCTCTTGATGCAGGAGCGGAAGATTTTTCGGCTGAAGACGAGTGTTTTGAGGTTACATCTGCCCCCGAGGATTTCAGCAAAGTGCGGGAAGCATTGGAAGCAAAAGGCTATGAGTTCGAGCAAGCAGAAATCGTCTACATCCCCCAGACTCTTACCGAGGTAACAGACGAAGAAGCCGTTAAAAACCTTGAAAAGCTGATTGATATGCTTGAGGATAACGACGATGTACAGAATGTGTACCACACATGGGATATGCCCGAATAAGAAGGGCTGTGATAAAATGCACAGACCGTTAAAGTGGCAGGGATAAACGCATTTAGATTAAAGATTTATCCGTTTTAATAATTTAATAATGAAAAAAACCGCGAATTTTCGCGGTTTTTGTGTTTTCTTGCCACTTAACTACGAACAAACTTCACCTCGCGGCGTACGAGGTGTACGCCTTCGGGATACCCTATGGGTTCAGTTTGTCCGTTCTGCACTATTTTCTCTTCGCCCTAAAAGTTGCAGTAAAATGTTTTACCCTTCCCAAAAAATAGGGGTTTTTGCCTTTAGTGTTTCGGGCAGTTTTAAAATGCGCTGGTTTTCAGAGCCTCGAAATTTGAGCCGGATGTTCTTTTTTTCAAGAACAAATCTGCCGTCAACCAAAATGTCAATAAGAGACAGCATTTCATCGGTCGCTTCGCATCTTGGATGTGGTTCGTTTTCAAGGAGCTGGTCAAGTGTGAAACCCGAAAATGCCCAGATGTTTTTGTCCGGATAAGTCTCGCGTACGCGCTTTAAAAACGGAAGCAGGGCGCGTTGGTTTTCGGGCTCAAAAGGTTCGCCGCCAAGCACGGTAAGACCATGAATGTAGCTTGGCTCAAGCATTTCGATTATTTTGTCTTCAACCTCGCGGGTAAATGGCTTGCCATAGCAAAAATCCCATGTTTGCGGCTGAAAGCAACCCTCGCATCTGTTTGTACATCCCGAAACGAAAAGGGTGACACGCACCCCTTCGCCGTTTGCTATATCGCAGTTTTTAATTTCTCCGTAATACATTTTATAAGTGGAGCACCCTTTCTTTTATTTCCTGCGTTCTGCCCTGATTCCAGTACTGAGTTCCGATGTAACCGCAAGTGCGGCGTGCAACATTCATCTTGTCCTGGTCGGTGTTTCCGCAGTTGGGGCACTTCCAGGTCAGCTTGCCGTCATCTTCGACAATCTGGATTTCACCGTCAAAACCACATTCCTGACAATAGTCAGACTTGGTGTTGAGCTCAGCATAGATAATGTTGTCGTAGATAAACTTCATTACCTCGAGTACGGCGGGAATGTTGTCCTGCATATTGGGAACTTCAACATAGCTGATTGCACCGCCCGGTGACAAGTGCTGGAACTGAGCCTCGAAGCGAAGCTTTTCGAAAGCGTCAATTTCTTCTGAAACATGAACATGATAGCTGTTTGTGATGTAACCCTTGTCGGTAACTCCTTTGATAACACCAAATCGTTTTTGCAGACATTTTGCAAATTTGTAGGTTGTTGATTCAAGCGGAGTTCCGTAAAGGCTGAAGTCAATGTTGTGTGCTTCTTTCCATTTGCGGCAGGAAGCATTCATTTTTTCCATAACCTCAAGAGCAAATGGTGTAGCATCAGGGTCAGTATGGCTTTTGCCGGTCATATACTTGACACATTCATAAAGACCTGCATAACCAAGTGAAATGGTGGAATATCCGCCAAACAAAAGTTTGTCAATCGGCTCGCCTTTTTTAAGACGCGCAAGAGCGCCATACTGCCACAAGATAGGAGCTGCGTCCGAGAGAGTACCTTTGAGTCTTTCGTGACGGCACATAAGAGCACGATGGCAAAGCTCCAGTCTTTCGTCAAAAATCTTCCAGAATTTTTCTTTGTCACCACCTGATGACAATGCAACATCAACAAGGTTGATGGTGACAACGCCCTGGTTGAATCTGCCGTAGTATTTGGGATTTCCGTTTTCGTCAACATAAGTGGTAAGGAAGCTGCGGCATCCCATACAGGTATAGCACTGTCCGTTGCCATTTTTGTCAACTTTAAGCTCAAGCATCTTCTTTTCAGAGATGTAGTCGGGCACCATACGCTTTGCAGTACATTTTGCAGCAAGCTCGGTAAGATACCAGAATTTTGAATCTTCGTGGATATTATCTTCTTCAAGCACATAAATAAGCTTGGGGAATGCGGGCGTAACCCAGATTCCTTTTTCGTTTTTAACGCCGCGATGTCTTTGAAGCAAAACTTCTTCGATAATCATAGCAAGGTCGTGCTTTGTCTGTTCGTCCTTTGCTTCGCCAAGGTACATAAATACAGTAACAAACGGAGCCTGGCCATTGGTTGTCAGAAGAGTAACCACCTGATACTGAATGGTCTGTACGCCTCGACGGATTTCATCACGAACGCGATTCTCGGTCATTTCGGCAAGCTTATCTTCCGAAATTTCCACGCCCAAAGATTCCATTTCGGCTTTGATAGAGCGGCGGAGTTTTTCTCTTGAAACCTGAACGAAAGGTGCAAGATGAGTGAGCGAAATCGATTGACCGCCATACTGGTTTGATGCAACCTGAGCAATGATTTGTGTTGCAATGTTGCAGGCAGTTGAAAAACTGTGAGGCCTTTCGATAAGTGTGCCGGTAATAACTGTTCCGTTCTGAAGCATATCCTCAAGATTTACAAGGTCGCAGTTGTGCATATGCTGAGCAAAGTAATCCGAGTCATGGAAGTGAATAATGCCCTCGTTGTGAGCATCCACAATTTCTTTTGGAAGAAGAATACGGTTTGTGATATCCTTCGAAACCTCTCCTGCCATATAGTCGCGTTGTGTCGAGTTGACAACAGGGTTTTTGTTTGAATTTTCCTGCTTTGCTTCCTCGTTGTTGCATTCGATAAGCGAGAGGATTTTGTTGTCGGTAGTATTGCTTTTACGGACCAAAGAACGGGTATAACGATATGTAATGTAACTTTTGGCAACTTCAAATGCACCGTGAGCCATAATCTTCTTTTCGACAAGGTCCTGAATTTCTTCGACAGACGGAGCGCGCCCCAAAGCTTCGCACGCAATAACCACAGACTCGGTAATGCGCTTGATTTGGAGTTCGGTCATACGGTCGGATTCTTCGACAGACTCATTTGCTTTTGTTATAGCTGCAAGTATTTTAGATTCGTTAAAGGTTTCTTCAGCACCGTTTCTTTTAATAATTTTCATAATTTTCCCTCTCCTTTGTTAAAACTACCAAAACACAAGATATTGTGTTTAAAAAGAAGTGTATAAACATTATATAGTAAAAAAATATATATGTCAATAGAAAAAAGGAAAAAATTTTTTTATAAAACGGACGAAAAAATAAAGCCCGCACAGGGAGCGGGCTTTGTCGAAAAAACTGATTTAAAAAATTAAAA
Source organism: Clostridia bacterium (assembly GCA_045578305.1). Lineage (GTDB taxonomy): Bacteria > Bacillota > Clostridia > Monoglobales > Monoglobaceae > SIG440. The sequence continues at coordinate 12,301 of JAZNKA010000043.1, forward strand.
TTCAAGCTCCACTGATACGGGACAATGGTCCGAGCCGAGAATGTCTTTGTGGATTTTTGCAGACTTGATTTTGTTTTTTAAGGCGTCCGAAACAATAAAATAGTCTATACGCCAACCGGCATTTTTCAAACGAGCCTGAAAACGGTAACTCCACCATGAATATACACCCTCAAGGTCGGGATAAAGATGCCGGAATGTATCGCAAAAGCCAGAATTTAAAAGAACACTCATTTTTTCGCGTTCTTCGTCGGTAAAACCAGCGTTTTTTCGGTTGGTTTTGGGGTTTTTGAGGTCAATTTCTTTGTGCGCAACATTAAGGTCGCCGCAAAGAACGACAGGCTTTTTTGCGTCTAGGTCTTTCAAAAATGTAAGGAAGGCATCTTCCCAGTCCATACGATAGTCAAGTCTTGCAAGCTCGTTTTGAGAGTTGGGGGTATAGCAGGTAACAAAATAAAATTTATCAAATTCAAGAGTGATAACCCTGCCCTCTTTATCGTGTTGGGGTATTCCTATTCCGTATTTTACCGAAAGCGGCTCTTTTTTTGAGAACACTGCAGTCCCCGAATATCCTTTCTTTTCGGCACTGTTCCAGTATTGGTAATAACCTTCGGTTAGAATCTCTGCTTGTTCGGGATTCATTTTTGTTTCCTGAACAGCAAAAATATCTGCGTCAAAATCTTTGAATATATCCAAAAAGCCTTTTCCCACACAGGCTCTAAGACCATTTACATTCCATGATACAAAAGTCATAAAAATCATCCTTTCAATAAAATAACAGGCGGCCAGAGCGACCGCCTGTGTTTGTTTGCGTTATTATTCTGCCGCCGTGGAAGTGTTTTCATTCGGCGTTGCTGGATTTTCTTCGCCCGGAACGGTAATTTCTTCGGGGACGTCTGTGCCCACTTGTTGTTCGGCTGCAAGTTCTTCTTCGGTTTTGTGAAAATCCTTGCAGGTTTTCTTGGGTACATTATCCGAGATAAACCAGCACGACGAAACTTCCTCGCCACAATATTCGCCCGGAAGGTCACCGGTAAGTGTGCAATAAGAAACATACTTTGTGCCGACAGGGGCCTTTGGTGTTGTTTTTTCTTTGCCAGCGTTGATTGTTGTCATAACCGATCTCCATACAGGAATGCAGGGGTTTCCTGATGCCGTTATGGATTGTGGCTGGTCATACCCGTACCAGACTGATGCGACATAATGGGGTGTATATCCAACAAACAAGCGGTCGTGATTGTCGGATGTTGTACCGGTTTTTCCTGCAGTAAACATTCCTGATGCAAGCTGAGCACCGCCACCGGTGCCGCTTGTTACGACCTCTTTAAGAAGCATCGAGGTCACAAATGCGGTTTCTTCGCTCATTGCGATTTTTGATTCGGGCTGAACAGAAAGAATTTCGTTTCCTTTTGCGTCATAAACAGCTGTGTAACAATGAGGCTTTGAATAAATTCCACGATTTGCAAACGGAGTATATGCTGCCGTAAGTTCGAGGACAGAAACCCCGTGAGTAAGGCCGCCAAGAGCGAGCTGCGAAAGACCAATATCCGAGAAAACCTTACCTTCAGAGTTGGTTTCGTGTTTGACAAGCGAGGTTATGCCAAGCTTGCGGGTAAGAAAATCAAAAGAGTAATCGGCACCCATTTCGTTGAGAATCTGGACCGGAATGGTGTTGAGTGACCGTCTGAGCGCGGTGCGGACAGACACGGGACCGTAATACTTGTGGTCATAATTGCGAGGAGTCCACTCGCCGTATGAAATAGCCTTGTCCTGATATATATCAGCGGGGGTTATTATGCCTTTTTCAAATGCCGGTGCATATACACCAATCGGTTTTATTGTCGAGCCGGGCTGACGAAGTGTCTGGGTTGCGCGGTTTAGCACAAGGTTGCCTTGTTTTTTGCCTATTCCGCCAACAAGACCTTTGATTGCACCGGTTTTGGGATCCAAAACAGCAATGGATGCCTGTGCAGGATTTTCGCCGCTCGCATTTGGGAAGTTGTCGGTGTTTTCAAAGACTTCTTCGGCTGCAGCCTGGACATCGGGGTCAATGGTCGAGATTATGCGAAGACCGCCCGAATACAGCATTTTGTTTGCAAGTGTTTTTGAATATCCTTTTTCAACAAGCCCATCGATAACTTCGTTGATAAGGTGGTCAGTAAAGTACGAACTTATGTGACCGGTTGCCATTTCGTCGGGGTCGAATTCGGTAAACACAAGCTCAAACGCAAGAGCTTCGTCGTGCTCTTCTTGGGATATAAACTCAAGCTCGAGCATTTTGCCAAGAACCAATTTCTGCTTTTCTTTGTTGTTTTCGGGGTTCATAAGCGGGTCATAAAGTGACGGATACTGTGTAATTCCTGCAATGGATGCACACTCTGCAAGATTGAGCTGGTCAACGGGTTTGCCAAAAAATTTGAGCGAGGCTGCCTGAACGCCGCTGCAACCTTGAGAAAGATATATGGAGTTTAAATAAAGCTCCAGAATTTCGTCTTTTTCGATTTTCCGTTCAAGACTCATAGCCGTTGATATTTCGCGGAATTTTCGTGCGGCTGTGCGCTCGCGTTGGTTTGTGACATTTTTTACAAGCTGTTGTGTTATTGTGCTTCCACCAAATGATGTTGGTTGTCCTGTCAGTTTGTTTTTGACAAATACAAAAAATGCTTTTGCTGTACGCCTTGGGTCAAAACCCTTGTGCGAATAAAATCTTTCGTCTTCAATTGCGATGAAGGCGTTTTTCATATTTTTGGGGATTTCTTCAAAATCAACCCATATTCTGTTTTGTTCTGACGAGAGTGTTGTATAATTTTTTTCGTTGCCGTTTTCGTCTATGTAGCAAACCTGAGACGAGCTGTCAAGAGTGAGAGACTCGATATCAAGGTCATTGGCAAAACCAAAAAGACCAAAAAACGAGCATACCAAAAACAGAATCAGGGCCGCAAGCCCAACCCCGACAGTTATAACAAAGAACTTGGTAAAAATTTTGGTGTAAGGATTGTTTTTCATACAAAATCCTCCTGAATGTCTTTTGCAATGCTATATGTAAATAGGTATAAATTTCAAAACTTGGGTAACAATTAGAAAGAATTGATGTATTATATATTGTAAAAAGTCCCAGAAAACACAGGCGAAAGGATGAATAAAATGATTAAATCGATAATCAGATACACCCTGGTTTTTGTGCTGACTGCAGCTTTGGCAGTAGGCGCGGCAAGTAGTGCATATGTGATAACCCGTCGCATAATGGAATCCGAAGCTTATTCTGATACCTTAAATCCAATTAATAAAACAGAAAGCATAAAAGCCAAAACAATTGATGAAGTCAAAGTTGATAATCCCTCGGTTCCTGACTATTATATGGTAAGGCTGGAAGGCGAATTGGTCGGGATTTATGCTGCGTTTGACGGGCGCGAGGACTTTTTGTACAGCGCCGAGGTCTTTAGGACCAATCTTTCAGACGAAGATACCAAGCTTCTCAAGTCGGGCATAAAGCTTAAAACCCAGGACGAGCTTGCAAGCTTTATCGAGGACTACACAAGCTGATACATTCTGCTTGTATTTTAGCACAAACTGATTTTTGTGTCAAGATAATTGGAAATATTGAAGAAAAGGAAAAAACGGCATAAAGGAGACAAAAATGAAGTTTAAAGCCAGAACAGACCTTGCCCTTGAGGCTCGCGAATTGTATTTCGAAAGCTCGGCAATTGAAACCGATGTCGACGGCGTCGAAGCTGAGGAAGAGGAGGCAGATTGTGGGATTAAAATAAGCCGCGTAAGAATTACAAACCAAAATGGCGAGGAAACGATAGGTAAGCCGGTCGGGAATTATGTTACCCTTGAACTTCCGCAAAATGTAGATTTTGAACAAAAGATTCATTCTGCGGCTTGCAAGGCTTTTGCAGACGAGCTGAAAAGGCTTATCGGCGACAAAAATGATGGAACTATTCTTGTTCTGGGACTTGGAAACCGCAACATAACTGCAGATGCTTTGGGACCCAAAGTCGTGGACATGGTCCTTGTGACAAGGCACCTGATAGAGTATATGCCCGAAGAAATCGACCAAAGGCTGAAATCCGTGTGTGCGGTATCGCCGGGAGTGCTTGGGATAACAGGAGTCGAAACAGGTGAAATTGTAAAAGGTGTGTGCGACAGGGTTAAGCCGTCACTTGTTATTGCAATTGATGCCCTTTGCTCGCGCCGTATGGAAAGGGTAAACAATACCATTCAGCTTGCGGACACAGGAATAGTGCCCGGGGCAGGCATAGGAAATCGGCGTATGGCAATAAACAACGAGACGCTTGGAGTGCCGGTGATTGCGATAGGGGTACCGACAGTCGTAGATGCCGCAACCATTGCAGGAGATACCATTGACCGCATAGTTGAAAATATGAAAGCAAATGCAAAAGAAAATAAGGCGCTTTTTAAGATGCTTGAAACAATTGCCGAGGATGATAAATACGGAGTAATAAAAGAAGTTTTAAAACCCGACTGTGACAATTTTATAGTCACCCCAAAAGAGGTGGATTCGGCGGTAGAGCTTGTTGCAAAAATAATTGCAGACGGCATAAATTCGGCAATACATCAGGGTGTGGACCTTGATGAGTTTAAGGGACTGTGACAAATGGCAGTCCCTTTTTTTATTTTCCACACCTATCAACTTTAAAATTGACGGCAAGGCAAATCTGTGATATGATATAAAAGACTCCGTTTGTTTTGTGTTGGAACTTACGGGGGACAGCACAAAAGATGTTACATTTTCAGGGGTAAAAGTAATGAACAATTGTTATGTTGAAGTTGCAAAAGAGAATAAATATGGGTTTCTTACCGGCAATGCAATAAAAATCATTGCAGCAATCTCGATGTTTATTGACCATTTCTACAAAGTGATTTTGATTCCGTTAATGCCAAACGGGTGGCTTTCCGGCTTTATATCCCCTGCCCTCAGTCAAGCACAAATTCAATTTTTGGAAAAACTTATAAATTACTTATTTACAGGAGCCGGAAGAATAGCATTTCCTTTGTTTTGCTTTTTGTTGGCAGAAGGATTTTACTATACAAAAAATAAAAAGCGCTATTTTACTTTGATGGCTGTTTTTGCCCTGTTGTCCGAGATCCCTTTTGACCTTGCAATTTGGGGAAACATATCAAAGGCAATGGGAACATTCCCATTTTATTTTGGATATCAGAATGTTTATTTTACTTTGTTTTTGGGACTATGCGCACTGTGGTGTGTTGACAATGTCAAAATAAAATCGGATAAATACATCGCCAAAATTGTTTCAGTAATATTGAAAACAGCTTGTGTATTGGTGCTGTGCGGCGTGTCTGCATATATTTGCGCGGATTATAAATACAGAGGGATTTTGTTTATCGTTGGATTTTATGTGATGAGAAAAAACAGAGTTCTTCAAATAATATTGTTCTTGTTGCTTTATTCCTTCTTATACAGAACGATACCATCAATTTTTATTATATTTTCTTCACTTATATTGCTTTTGTACAACGGAAAGCGCGGTGCGCTGAAATTGAAGTATTTTTTCTATATTTTTTATCCGGCGCATTTGTTTTTAATCTATCTGATAACTTTGATATAATAACGAAAGGAGCGGTTTGTTAATTATGAGAAACAAAAAGAATTGCAGCATACATAAAACCTCAATTGGCGGTCAGGCGGTTATTGAAGGGGTAATGATGAAAGGTCCCGACAAAATCGCAACAGCTGTACGAAAACTTGATGGCGAGATTGTTGTTGATGAAAAGCTTTGCGGAAAGGCTCGCAAAAGCAAAATATTAAAGCTTCCGGTTATAAGGGGATGTATAAACTTTTTTGATTCTATGATTCTTGGGGTCAAGGCGCTTATGTATTCGGCAAAGTTTTTTGACATTGAGGAAGAAGATGCTCCAAAAGCCGAGCCGGGCAAGTTTGAAAAATGGCTTGAAAAAAAGCTGGGCTCCGAAAAGGCATTTAGCGCGGTAATTTATTTTTCGGTTGTGCTTTCGCTTTTTATGAGTGTCGGACTTTTTATTGTTCTGCCGACAGTTGTGGTGGGATTTTTAAAAGGCCTTATTGATAATCATATACTTTTGACACTTACCGAGGGCGTTGTCAGAATTTGCATATTCCTTGCATACCTTGGACTTGTTGCACAGATGAAGGACATAAAAAGGGTGTTTATGTATCACGGAGCCGAGCACAAGTCAATACATTGCTACGAAAAAGGCCTTGAATTGACGGTCGAAAATGTAAGAGCGCAGTCGCGGCTTCATCCGCGTTGCGGGACAAGCTTTTTGCTTATTGTTATGGTTGTAAGTGTGATAGTATTC
>JAZNKA010000044.1:0-29890 GCA_045578305.1 Clostridia bacterium
TCTGCGCACCTCCCACAATGCTGCGCATGATGATCAAGCAGGATATTTCCAAATACGATCTCTCGTCGGTTAAGCATATGACCACCGCGGGTGAGGCACTTAACCCAGAGGTCTACCGTCAATTTGAAAAAGCAACGGGATTACAAATTCTCGAAGGATTTGGACAGACCGAGAGCACAATGATCATCGGCAATTTGATCGGAGAATCGCACAAGATCGGTTCTATGGGTAAGCCCGCACCGATATATGATGTAGAACTTATGGACAGCGATGGAAACCCTGTAAAAACAAGTGAATCAGGCGAGATTGTTATCAAGGTTAAGGATGGCGCTCCTTGCGGATTGTTCACGGGATATTATGGTGATGAAGAAAAAACCAAAGAAGTTTGGTATGATGGCTATTATCATACAGGCGATGTTGCTTGGCGTGATGAAGACGGATTCTATTGGTATGTGGGCAGAGCTGACGATGTAATCAAATCTTCGGGATACCGCATTGGTCCGTTCGAAATCGAAAGCGTAATTATGGAGCTTCCTTATGTTTTGGAGTGTGGTGTTTCTGCGGTTCCGGATGAAGTAAGAGGTCAGATTGTAAAAGCAAGTATTGTTCTTGTTGATGGCACACAGCCAACAGATGACCTTAAAAAGGAAATCCAGGATTATGTAAAAGAGAGAACAGCTCCTTACAAGTACCCCAGAATTGTTGAATTCAGGGAAAGTTTGCCCAAAACTGTAAGCGGAAAAATTCAGCGAAACAAACTTTAATACACAAAAGGTCAAGGCGTCTGCTCTTGACCTTTTTGCAATCATTAATTTACAAAACAAGTGTTAAATTATCAAAAAAACGCAAAAACAAACAAAGAGAATTTATTTTTGCAACTAATGGTTGCAAAAACCTCAAAGTTAAGTTGATTGATTTTTATATTTTATTTTGATATTGTGATAGTATGAGTATGTTTGTGAATAAAAACATAGTAAAGCTGTTACATTAAAAAATATTAAGGTGGTCTTAAAATGACAATTGGTGAAAAAATTTTTAATCTTCGTACATTGGCAGACATTTCTCAGGAGCAACTGGCAGAAAAAATTTCTGTTTCAAGGCAATCCATTTCAAAGTGGGAAATGGACCAGGCTATCCCTCAAATCGACAAAGTTTTGCAGCTTTGTGATTTGTTTGGCATCTCAACAGATGAACTACTTTATGACAAAATACCGATTAGCAAAAAAACATCCGGAAAACCTGCAAAAAACAAATATTTTGGAACGGATGGTTTCAGGGGTGAAGCAAATCGCACTCTGACTTCTATGCAGGCATACAGGGTCGGAAGATTTTTGGGTTGGTATTACTCAACCGAACTTTCGGGTTGCCGAAAGGCCGGATACCGCCCCAGAATAGTTATCGGCAAAGATACCAGACGTTCGAGTTATATGCTTGAATACTCGATTGTTGCAGGAATAACTGCATCGGGGGCAGATGCATATATGCTCCACGTTACCACGACGCCAAGTGTGTCATATGTTACCCGTCAGGATGAGTTTGACTGCGGAATAATGATTACGGCTTCACACAATCCTTTTTATGACAACGGAATAAAAATAATTAATCGTTACGGCGAAAAACTTGATGACGATATAACAAGACTTATCGAAGAATATATTGATGGAGATTTGCATAGTTTGAATGTTTCGGGCAGCGATCTTCCGCTTGCACACAGAGAGCGTATAGGCTGTATTGTTGACTATGTTTCGGGCAGAAACAGATATGTAGGATACCTTATTTCACTGGCTTCACATTCTTACAAAAATTTAAGAATCGGTCTTGATTGTGCCAACGGTGCTTCATGGATGATTGCAAAGTCACTGTTCAGCGCCCTGGGTGCTCAGACTATGGTTATTGGTGCACAACCGGATGGACTTAATGTAAATGAAGATTGTGGATCTACTCATATAGAAAAGCTTTGCCAGTTGGTAAAAGACAATCATCTTGATATGGGATTTGCTTTTGATGGTGACTGTGACCGTTGTATTGCTGTTGACGGCAACGGAAAGGTTGTTGACGGCGATGCAATGATGTATATCTTAGGAAAGCGCCTTAAAAACAGAGGTATGCTTAACGACAATACTGTAGTTGCAACCATTATGTCAAACAGTGGATTTGTTGCAAGTCTTAAGGAAGCGGGAATAAAGTGCGAGCAAACAACTGTCGGTGACAGATTTGTTTATGAATGTATGCAGAAAAACGACTATTCAATCGGTGGCGAGCAATCCGGTCATATTATTCTTAAAAAGTATGCGACAACAGGTGATGGTCTTTTGACTGCGATTATGATTACTGAGGAAGTTTGCGATACAAAAACTCCGCTTGCTGAACTTGCTGAGCCTGTAAAATTGTATCCGCAGTTTACCAAAAATGTACGAGTATTGGACAAAGCGGCTGTTTTGTCTGACAAATGTGTTCTTGATGCATTAAAAGAGGTGGAAAAAGCTATTGACGGAAACGGAAGAGCACTTCTCAGACAAAGTGGTACAGAACCGGTTATTCGTATAATGATTGAATGTGAAGATGAGGAATCTTGCAAAAAATATGCTAACCAGATTGCAGACAAAATAAGAGAGAGGGGTTATGAGGTTGAATAAAAAAGTTAAAACACACGACTTGTTTGACTGTGCTACATCGTACCTTGTTGACCTTTTTAAAGATGCCGAATATCCATGGGAAATGCTTCCTAAAATTAAGGATTATATTAAAAATCTTATCAAATCGGGAATTCCAGGTTATAAGGAAATAGCCGAAGATGTGCTTGTTGGCGAAAATGTAAAAATTTATCCAACTGCAACAATCGAGGGCCCAACCATTATAGGAAGCGGAACCGAAGTAAGACCCGGAGCTTTCATAAGAGGATCGGTAATAACCGGAGAAAATTGTGTTATTGGAAATTCTACTGAACTTAAAAATTGTGTTTTGCTGAACAATGTTCAGGTTCCTCATTACAATTATGTAGGAGATTCTGTTTTAGGGAATTATGCACATATGGGTGCAGGTTCGATTTGCTCAAATCTTAAGTCTGATAAAAAAGCGGTTGTTATACACGCTGACACGGATTTTGAAACAGGCCTTCGCAAAATAGGTGGAATTCTTGCAGATTACGCAGATATAGGATGCGGTTGCGTTCTTAATCCCGGTACAATAGTCGGCAAGAACACATCGGTTTATCCTTTGACGGCATTGAGAGGTGTTTTTCCTGCTGACTGTATTGTGAAAGATCTCAATACAATTGTTGTAAGAGTTCAAAACAAATAATTTGTAATAAAAAAGCGGTGACTTTGCCGCTTTTTTTAATTTTTTGTAGCTGATATATTGAAAAAAGTTTACTTTTTTGATAAAATAGTATAAAAATTCAGAATGGAGACAACGATGCAGAATTGGGAATTGATTATGATTGCAGTAGGTCTTTCGGCAGACGCTTTTGCAGTGTCAGTTTGCAAAGGACTTTCGGTTGATAAATTAAAAAGCAACCATATGATTGTTACTGGGTTATATTTCGGAGGATTTCAGGCGTTTATGCCGCTTTTGGGGTATTGGCTCGGAAGTAGTTTTCAAAGCCTTATCACAAGTATTGACCATTGGATTGCTTTTCTTTTACTTGGACTGATAGGGTTGAATATGATAAAGGAAGCAAGGGAGAAGGAAGAAAAGCTCAACGATTCATTCTCCCTTACAGAAATGCTTCCGCTTGCACTTGCGACAAGTATAGATGCCTTGGCTGTGGGAATAACATTCGCTTTCCTGGCTGAAAATATTTACAAGATGATTACCCTTATTGGTCTTATTACCTTTGTGCTTTCGGCTGTGGGCATTTGGCTGGGCAACAAATTTGGAGGGAAACATAAAGCAAAAGCAGAGCTTTTTGGCGGAGTTGTATTGATTGTTATGGGAATAAAAATTTTGCTTGAGCATTTGGAAATAATTGCATAAAAAAATCGGTATTAGGCATCCTAATACCGATTTTTTGTTATTTAGAAAATTTTGTTATGCCGTAAACTATAAGCGAAATGGCTGCCATAACAATAAAGATTCCAAGCATACCCATCCCCATAAGTTTTAAAGCAATTGCAAGATTTGGTGTCATATTTTTGTCCTCCCGATTATTTAATAAGCTGCGGGATGAGATTGAGTATCATACCGCCTGCAAGTACTGATGCAATCTGACCCGAAACATTTGCACCTACCGCGTGCATCAAAAGATGGTTCTGAGGGTCTGCTTCAAGTCCAAGCTTTTGTATAACGCGGGCAGACATAGGAAATGCAGAGATACCTGCCGCACCAACCATAGGATTGATTTTGTTTTTAGTAAACAGGTTGAGGAATTTTGCAAAAAATACACCTGCAACCGAGTCGAACACAAATGCAACAAGACCAAGACCCATAATAAGAAGTGTATCAATTTTTACAAAGTTTTCGGCAACCATACTAAATGAAATGGTAATTCCCAAAAGAAGTGTTACAAGGTTTGCCAAAACATTTTGTGCTGATTCAGAAAGCGAATTCAAAACACCACATTCACGAAGAAGGTTACCAAACATAAGGAAACCAACCAAAGCAACAGAAGTAGGAGCAATAAATCCGGCAATTATTGTAACGATAATCGGGAAAGCAATTCTAAGGCCTTTTGACACTTTTCCGGGATTATACGGCATGCGGATTTGTCTTTCCTTTTTTGTTGTAACTGCCTTGATTGCAGCCGGCTGAATGATTGGAACAAGTGCCATATAAGAGTACGCCGCAACAGCTATAGGCCCTATGTATTTTGATTTAAGAACCTGTGATACAAGGATTGAAGTGGGACCGTCAGCAGCACCGATAATACCGATTGATGCAGCATCAATTATATCAAATCCAAGCAATACTGCAATTGCAACAGTGAAGAATATACCAAATTGTGCTGCAGCACCGAAAAGGAACATCTTGGGATTTGAAAGAAGCGGACCAAAGTCAATCATTGCACCAATGCCGATAAACAGAAGAAGCGGCATTGCCTCGGATGATTCGATACCGATTTCATAAAGCCACTGTACAATCCCCTGAACTTCACCGATTCCTTCAATATTTTGGTTTAAAACTCCCGAGAATGGAAGATTTACCAAAATAGCACCAAAGCCCATAGGAAGAAGGAGCGAAGGCTCATAGTTCTTTTTTATGGCGAGATAAATAAGTATGATGCCGACTATATACATAACAATTTGTTGCCATGTAACAGCCATAAAACCGTCTAACAAAAAACTCATTGATAACACCTCGTTAAATTTATTTTAATTTTAATAATTTACACATATAGAAACTTTTATTATTTTAGCAATAATCGGTATTTATGTCAAGCATAATGCGAATCAAAATCATAAAATATTTTTTAGGAATAATAAAAAAAGACTTAACAACAAATAAATATTATGATATAATCTTTTAAACAGCCATGACAATACAAAGGAGAAACAGCGATGAGGAAAACAAAAATTGTATGTACGATAGGTCCTGCGTCAAATAATGAAGACACCTTGAGAAAGATGTGCAAAGCCGGGATGAATGTGGCACGACTCAATTTTTCACATGGCACACATGCTGAACATAAAAGAAATATTGACCTTATAAAGAAAGTACGCGAAGAACTTAATCTGCCCGTTGCTATTTTGCTCGACACAAAAGGTCCTGAATACAGAATAGGAATTTTTGAAAATTCTAAAATTTTTTTAAATGACGGCGATACATTTACTTTTACAACCGACGATGTGGCAGGAAATCAGGAAAGGGTATCGGTAAGTTATAAGGGACTTATAAACGATTTGGAAAAAGGAGATAGAATTCTTTTAAACAACGGACTTGTTGTTTTTGAAGTGACCGAAATCAAAGGGAATGATGCAATTTGCAAGGTTATACACGGGGGAGAGGTCTCAAATCGAAAGAGTATGAGCTTTCCAAACAAAGTTCTTAAGCAATTTTATCTTTCTGAGCAGGATAAAGCCGATATTTTGTTTGGAATTGAAAAGGATGTTGATTTTATTGCCTGCTCGTTTGTTTCGTGTAAGCAGGACCTTCTTGATGTAAAACAATTTTTAAAGGAAGCCAATGCGCCGGATGTCGAACTTATTGCAAAAATCGAAAACCAGGCGGGCATTGACAATATAGAGGAAATTTGCAGCGAATGTTCGGGAATAATGATTGGTCGTGGCGATATGGGTGTTGAGATTGCATACGAAAAATTGCCTGCAATACAAAAGCATCTTATTACCAAATGCCGCATGCTTGGAAAGCGCGTAATTACGGCAACCGAGATGCTTGAGTCAATGATACACAATCCAAGACCCACTCGTGCCGAAATTTCTGATGTAGCAAATGCTGTTTATGATGGCTCAAGTGCTGTTATGCTTTCAGGCGAAACCGCTGCCGGCAAATTTCCGGTAGAAGCAGTTGAGGCAATGGCAAGGATTACGGCAGAAACCGAGCAAAACATTCATTATGAAAAACGTTTCAGAAACAACAATTTTATAACCAAGGATACTATTGATGCCATTTCTCATGCTACCTGCGGTATGGCAATCGATCTTGACGCAAACGCAATTGTTGTTTGCTCACATTCTGGCATTACCGCTCGAATGGTTTCAAGGTTCAGACCACCTGTAGACATAATAGGTCTTACAACAAATCCGCGGGTTTGGCGAAAATTGGCACTTTCCTGGGGGGTAACTCCGGTTATAGTAGAAGCGTATCCTTCGACCGAAGTTTTGTTTTATGTAGCAAAAAAGACTGCTGCCGAGCTTTTTAAACTAAAAGCAGGAAGCAAGATAATAATTACCGGTGGAGCAACAAACGGCAAGTCCGGAAACACCGATTTAATAAAAATAGAGACAATTTAAAACCATTCCTGACGATGCAGTTCTTATTTGTTGCAAAAATAAGACGTTGATAAATTTAACTTTTGAGGACTGTATTTTTTAGAACAAAAAGTATAAACTATTGGAAAAATTAAAAAAACAATATATTTTAAGGAGGACTAATTATGAAAAAATATGTATGTGGACCATGTGGCTGGACCTATGACGAGGCAGAGGGAGCACCGGATATGGGAATTGCTCCGGGCACAAAATTTGAGGATTTGCCCGAAGATTTTGCATGCCCGATTTGCGGCGTAGGCAAAGAGATGTTTGAAGAAGAATAGTATTGAGCTTTACAAAGGAGGGCTATTATGTCTGAACTGATTCTTACAAAAGAAAATTTTGACACCGAAGTTTTAAATTCAAGCCTGCCGGTAATAGTTGATTTTTGGGCAAGCTGGTGCGGCCCTTGCAAGATGCTTGCACCTGTTATCGAAGAAATTGCCAAAGAACTTGACGGAAAAGTTAAGGTAGGAAAAGTTAATGTCGACGAGCAAAACGAGCTTGCTGCAAAATACCAAATAATGAGCATACCGACAGTTTTGTCCTTTAAAGATGGTGTTGTTGTCTCGACATCTGTTGGCGTTAAGTCCAAAGAACAGCTTTTGGATGATTTGAATCTCTAACAAAAAAAGCCGATATTTTAAAATATCGGCTTTTAAATTTTCCAGCTATCTCCCAAATGAAACACCTGTGGCCTCAGCAATAGTAACCAGTTCGCCATTGGGGTCAACGGCTTTGTTTGTTCCGATTACATTTTCAAGAGATTCATAAGACATGCTGCTTCCTGAAAGCGTCACCATATTACCGAATTTACCCTGCATCAAAAGTTCAACAGCGTATGAACCATATCTTGTAGATAAAATTCGGTCATTTGCTGTGGGCGAGCCACCTCGCTGAACATGACCTAAAATAGTTGCTCTTGCTTCGTTGTCAACCAACTTTTCAAGTTGCTCTGCTACAACCTTTGCAATTCCTCCAAGACGGATTGGGTCAGGACTGTCTTCTACTATTTTTGAAACTATAACTTTGCCATCTTTGGGCTTTGCACCCTCCGCAACAACTACAATCGAATAGTTTTTACCGTTAGCAAAATTTGATTTTATTTTTTCGGCAACCTTATTAATATCATATTCTATTTCGGGTATGAGTATTGCATCAGCTGCACTGGCAACACCTATTGAAAGTGCAAGAAATCCTGCGTATCTGCCCATAGCCTCGACAACAATTATACGTCCGTGTGATTCTGCCGTTGTTTTAAGCTTATCAATTGAATCAACTGCGTTTGATACAGCTGTATCAAAGCCAAAGGTGGTTTCGGTTGCAGCAAGGTCATTATCTATTGTTTTGGGGATACCCACAACTTTTACCCCTTTGCGAGAAAAGTCGCGACCACTGGTCAAAGTTCCGTCGCCACCAATAACGATAAGAGCGTCAATACTATTGTCTTTTAAGTTTTTGATACCGATGTCCGAAACATCTCCGTGACATTCGTTGCCGTTTTCGTCTTCATAGGTATAATCAAAAAGATTATCTTTGTTTGAACTGTAGAGAATAGTTCCACCCTTTGAAATAATGTCTTCTACGGATTGAACAGTAAGGTTGACAAATTCGTCTCCCCCCAGATAAAGACCGCGATATCCGTGCTTGATTCCAACAACTTCAAGTCCATATTTCATAATGGCAGTCTTTGTAACCGCTCTGATTACCGGATTAAGCCCCGGACAGTCACCGCCACCGGTCATAACTGCGATTTTTTTGATTTTGTTCATATAGTCATACCTCCTTAAGTATATATCAAAATTTCCAATTACTATATTTACATATTATGCATTCTGCAAATCACATTTTACACTTCAAAATGACAAAAATCAACCGAAAATATAAAAAAGTTAAATTTAAATACAAATTTCTTAAAAAACAATAATCAAAAGTGCAAAGTGGAGTTCACAAACAATGAAACCTTTTCTTGACATATAAAAAATAATATTTTTTTATTAATTTCTTCATATTTTCTTCACAAATAAGTAGTAATATTTTAAGTAAATGAACGCAATTATATACCGGAGGTTAAAAATGAATTTTTTACAAAAATTAAAAAAATCAGTTTTTTCAACAATGCTGAGTCTTTGGGGTAAATTTGGAAATCTGAGCAAAAAGAAAAAAATAGCAATTTTAATTTCTGCGATTTTGATAATAGTCTTGTTGGGAAGTCTTGTTTTTGGTGGCAAGAATGACGAAAGACAGCCAAATTACATAGAAGCAATTGCTAAAATCGGAAATATAACCGAAACAATAGAGCAAAGCGGTGTCGTTGAACCGTATGAGCGTTATGAGATAACCTCTTTGGTAAAAGGCGAAATAATTTCATCACCTGTTGAAGAGGGCGATTTGGTCGAAGAGGGAGATACCTTGTATCAGATTGATGACGAGGATGCTCAACTCAATATGGAAAAGGCGCAAATGAGTCTTGAAGAGGCAAATGAAAATGTAAACAACTTAAATATTTATGCACCTGCAAGTGGTAATCTGACAGATTTTACAATCAAAACAGGTGACAATGTCGGTGCAAGCATAATAGGGAAAATAATAAATACAGATAAGCTTAATATAGATATTCCATTTTCGATGAGCGATTATAATAAAATTTCGGTAGGCGACAGGGTAAGTGCAACAAGCTCACTTTATATGACAACTATTTCGGGTACGGTAACACACAAATATACTGCCAATTCAAATCTTAGTGAGTCAGGTAGTGTCGTACGAAATATCGAAATCGAGCTGAAAAACCCGGGGGCGTTGGCGACAGGTACAACCTTTGCAGCAACAGTTCATACCGGGTTCGGAGATGTAAATTCTGCTGGTTCGGGAATAATTGAAGATGGAACCACCACGGATGTAAGAGCCGAGGTTTCGGGTGAGGTTTACTATGTCGGAGTAAAAGACGGCGACTATGTTCAAAAAGGCCAGCTTATTGCATGTCTTAAAAACAATGCGCTTCTTAACACATACAAGACAAACCAACTTAACGTAAAATCAAATCAAAAGACTCTCGACAATTACAACATTACATCGCCAATAGCTGGAACGGTAATTACAAAGAACAGCAAAGCGGGGGACAAGATTGACAACTCAAATTCACAAACAGTTATGATGGTGGTTGCTGATATGAGCAAAATGAAATTTACCATTACAGTTGACGAACTCGATATTGCAGATATAAAACTGGGACAGACAGCGATTGTTGATGCGGATGCAATCCCTGACACGACATTTGAAGCACGCGTTACATCAATTGCAAGCGAAGGCGTGTCAAGCGGTGATGGCGTTACCACATTTACGGTTGAACTCACAATCGACGAGCCTGGCGACCTTAAGTCAGGTATGAATGTAAATGCAAATATCCTGATTAACGAGGCATATGATGTGCTTACAATACCTGAAGAAGCTCTTATGAGTGTAAGAGGTAATTCAGCAACAGTTCTCGTAAAGGCCGACAGCAAAGGAAAAAATAAGACCGAAAAGAGCAACGACAACGAAAAACCTCAAAATAATATGCCCCAAAGAGAAAATGATATGCCAAGAACAGATGGCAATATGCCAAATTCTTTCGGAAACGGAAACTCAAATACTGTCGGACCCGAGGGATATGAAATAAGAAGAATTACCATAGGAATCTCTGATGGAACAAATGTAGAAGTTCTGGAGGGACTTTCGGAGGGCGAAACTGTCGCATATATACCATCTGCAGCAAGCTCAAATCAGATGGGTTTCCCCGGAATGATGATGGGCGGCGGAATGATGCCCGGTGGCAGAATGCCGGGAGCGGGCATGTCCGGTGCAGGAAACCGGAGTGCCGGCGGCAGATAGGAGAACTGAATAATGAATGACAAAGAATACAGGACCTCTGAATATATAGTTGAAATCAA
The DNA here is from genome assembly GCA_045578305.1 of Clostridia bacterium. Lineage (GTDB taxonomy): Bacteria > Bacillota > Clostridia > Monoglobales > Monoglobaceae > SIG440. Next base: position 10,856 of record JAZNKA010000044.1, read on the forward strand.
AGATATGTACAAGATTTACAAAATGGGCGAAAATGAGGTACGCGCTTTAAATGGTGTCAATCTCAAAATAAAACCCAGAGAGTTTGTGGCGATTATAGGCCCTTCGGGATCGGGTAAATCAACTCTTATGAATATGATAGGGTGTCTTGACACACCTACATCAGGAGAATATTATATAGACGGACACGAAGCATCAACCCTTGCCGAAGACGAACAAGCAGCAATCAGGAACAAAGAAATAGGATTTATTTTTCAGCAATACAATCTGCTGCAAAAATTGACGGTGGAAGAAAATGTTGAGCTTCCGCTTATATATGCAGGGGTTTCACAGGAAGCCCGAAAAGAAATGTCAAAAGCTGCGCTTGAAAGAGTGGGACTTTATGAAAGACGGTTTCACAAGCCTACCGAGCTTTCAGGCGGTCAGCAGCAAAGAGCATCCATTGCAAGGGCACTTGCTGCGAGACCTCCGATTATCTTAGCTGATGAGCCAACAGGTGCGCTTGATTCAAAAACAGGCAGCGAGGTTCTTACTATGCTCAAAGAACTTCATCAGGAGGGAAAGACAGTAATTCTTATCACTCATGATAATAAAATTGCGCACGAGGCAGACCGTATTGTCAGAATTATGGACGGCGAGATTGTGTTTAACTCGGCAACTGACGGGGATAAGTCTCAGGTCAATGTATAGGGAGGAAAATAATGAACTTAAAACAAGCCTTTAAAATGGCAATGAAAAGTATAACAGCAAGCAAAATGCGTACCTTCCTGACGATGCTGGGTATTATAATCGGCGTATGCGCGGTGATTGTTCTGGTGAGCGTGGTACAAGGTTCGACGGGATCGATTACAGATTCGATTGAGGCGCTTGGTGCAAACAGCATAACCGTTTCGTTTACCGGCAGAAACAGTACCAAATCGGTATCATATGACGAAATGAAAACCTTTCGGGAGGAAAATTCCAAGTATATTTCGTACATTGTTCCAAATATGACCGGTATGGGTACGGTGAAATATCAATCCAGCAACCTTATAGGAACAATAACAGGGACAACTCCTGATTATCTTACGGTTAAAAACCGCGATGTATCAAATGGAAGATTCATAACAGATATTGATGTAGAACGGCGCCGCAAGGTAGCGGTAATCGGTAGCTATAACGCGCAACAACTGTTTGGATTTGAAAGTCCAATTGATAAACAGATAAAAATTAATAATGAAATTTTTACTGTAGTAGGGGTCCTTGAAGCAATTTCCGATTCGAAAGAAAGCTCAGACGATAACACTGTCATCATTCCGTATTCATCGGGGAGAATGATTTTCAGGACAAACAAAATCAGGGCATACACAATATGGGCAACAACAGCAGAGCTGGTCGATGAAACGACAGACCTTGTGGAAAAGTTTCTTTATTCAAAATTTCAGGATGAAGACGAGTATAACGTGGTCAGTGTTGCAAGTATGATGGATACCCTTGATGATATTACCGGCATGATGACCCTGCTTACAGCAGGGATAGCCGGAATTTCGCTTGTTGTAGGGGGAATAGGTATTATGAACATAATGCTTGTTTCGGTAACTGAAAGAACAAGGGAAATAGGCATCAGAAAGGCAATAGGTGCAAAACGCTCCAGCATAATGGCACAATTTTTAATAGAAGCCGCAGTAGTCAGTTGCATGGGTGGTTTGGTAGGTATTTTCCTCTCGATAATAGTAACAACCATACTCGGCAATATGATGGGTATAAATGCTTTCCCAAGTATATTTGTTATGTTTGGTGCATTTTTGTTTTCGGCGGTTATAGGCATCTTTTTTGGCTGGGCACCGGCAAACAAGGCGGCAAAACTCAATCCAATCGAGGCACTTCGCGCTGATTAAAATATTTTAGAAAGGTACAGATGTGTATTATGAATACTTTGAAAAGAACTACAGCCATTATTCTTGCAATGCTTATTTTGAATTTTTCGGTAAATGCATCAATCTACAAGGATGTTGATGAGACGGCAGTCTATGCTGGTTCAGTAAATGCGCTTACCACTTATGGAATTGTTTCTGGATATGCAGGTTATTTTAATCCGGAATCTTATGTTACGCGCGCAGAATTTGCAAAAATGGTGACTTTGGCATCGGGACTTGAGGATGAGGTCTACAGCAACGCTGCAAAACGAAGATTTGATGATGTTTTTGTGGACCACTGGGGAAACGGATATATCAATACTTCTGCAGAGAATAAGCTTATTGTAGGCTATCCTAATGGTCTTTTTATGCCTGAAAAGAAAATTACATTTGCCGAAGCGGTAACCGTACTTTTAAGAGCGATGAACTATCAAAGTACGGATTTGGGAGACAACTGGCCTTATCCCTATATGACAAAAGCAAAGGGAATTGGGCTTACTGACGGAATAAATCTCTCGGACAACAGCTATATAACTCGAGGCGATTTGGCAATTGTAATTAATCGTGCTCTTCAATCAAAAATAAATGGGTCGGACCAGAAACTGATTTCAAAAATGGATATAAAAATGACGGATGAAGTGCTGATTGTTGCAACAAAGAACGAGGATTCAAGTCTGCAGGCAAATGAAGTCAAAACAAGCGGAGGGACATATACCCTTGCCAATACAAATCTTGACTTTGAGCCCCTTACAAAAGCTGAACTTATACTTGATAACAATGGAAAGGTGATAAACTTTAATGTAACTTATACACCCAAAAAGATATCCACAACGGTAGACGGCGTTATTGATGGTATGGTTTATTTTGAAAACGGTTTAAGCACCCGTACCTTAGGTGTAACCGACAGTACCATCGTTTATAATGAGGGTATTCTTACAAATTACGGTAGTTTTAAAGAAAGCGTAGAGGATGGAACGGCTGTTTCGATTTTATACGATGAAAGCGGAAGTGTTGGATATCTTGTATTCAACGATGCAAGCTACAGCGAGGGTGTTGCAATACGAAGCGATGTGTACACCGCGCTTGAGTCAATAGGTGTTTCAAAAGAGGTTGCAGACAGTGCAAAAGTAATCCGCGACGGTGAAACAGCAAAACTTTCTGATGCACAAAAATATGATGTTCTTTATTATCTTGAGGACAGCAACACAATTTATCTTTACTGTGATAAGATTTCAGGAGTTTACAACGAGGCAATTCCAAGCAAATCAAATGTCCAGAGAGTAGACATTTCGGGCAACATTTTGGAGCTTGAAACACGGTCTGCAGCATATAAATTGGGCGAAGGTACAAACAGCTATAAAATAAACTCAAGCATAACAGCTTTGCTTGGCAGAAATGGGAAAATTGTGGATGTTGTTGATATAAACCATTCAAGCGGTGCAAATTACGGAATTCTTTTATCATACACAACCGAGATTTCGGATGATATGTTTGAAAAAGGAAAACAGTACCGGTATATTAATGTACTGAACGGAGAAGGCAACACCATAAAATATAAAACAACGGGCGATTACAGCACACGCATAGGTGATATAGGAAAAATTTCTTTTGATTCGGATGGGTATGCCACATTTGCAACAGTCAGGGAAAACAATAATGTTGTCAGCGGAAAAATTGACAAGAATAATCGAAAAATCGGTGACAGATGGCTGACAGATGACTGTGTTATTCTTGAAAGAACTTTTGCACCCGATACACGAACAGGAACGGCTTCGGCAAAGGTTATAGATTTAACCGAAATTTCCGGCGATGAACTTAAATCCGGAAATGTGCTTTATTCTGTTACCTCAGGGAACTTCGGAGATATCTCACTTTTGATTGTTGAAAATATAAGTGGAAGCGAATACACATATGGAATTTTAACAGCAAACAATTCACACATTACTTCGACAAGTGCAAGCGGAACATATACGATACTTTCGGGAGGGCGTGAGATGACATATTCCGGAAGCTTTGCATCAAATCTGAAAGCAGGAACCGCAGTTGCAGCAAGAATAAACGGAAACAGCCTGGTATCGCTTAAAGGACTGGTAAGTGTCAAGACAGGAACAAATATCTCAGCAATTGATTTCAAAAGAGTAAAGGTAGGGAATGATATTTATCAGCTTTCAAGCGATGTGCAGATTTTGAAGAAAAAATCAGGGGGATATACAAGTATTTCGGTAAGCGATACCGAATATCTCGTTGGAAAAACCGCTAATTTGTACGCAGACAAAGCAGTAGCAAGTGGCGGTCTTGTGCGTGTAATAACTATAAACTGATGAAGAAGAAGCGGTGTATTTTTCCCGCTTCTTTTTATACAAAAAATCTTGCAAATATTTACTAGAATTTATTGATTAAACTTGACACTCAAATTAGATTGTGATATTATAAATATAATAAAATTAGGTACACTGCGTGTTGGTGTATTACATATCAAAGAATTTTAGGGAGGATATGAAAATGAAAAGAATTTTAGTGTCAATTCTGCTTGTTTTGACTCTTGTTGCAAGCAGTTTTTGCGCAGTTAGTGCAGCAGGACGAGATCTTACATGGATTCAATCAAAATTTAACGAGGAGAATGCTGTTGTATTTGATGTTACACTTGAAGCAAGGACTGGCGAAAATGCATATGCTACCGAGTTTTCTTCGCTTGCCAACACACCTATTGACGTAAGAGCATCTGTTGATATGACAGGTATTACCGGCAAATTGAAGACAGCTGAAATGCTAGCTGATCCGGGCGTTTTTGATGTTTTCAAGACTAAAACAATTAAGGGTGCATTTGACCTTAATGTTGTTTTGGGAACTAAATTTACTGCTACCGAACCTTTTGCGGATCCGACAGTTGAATTTACTAAAAACGGAACAACCACTGCTGTATCCACAGATAATGAAGTTTTTAAACTTGGTTCGCATACATATCAAAATGGTGTAGTTACCATTACATTGACTTTGAAAGAACTTACGGTTGCGGACTTTTTAGACAAGTGCCCAGATAAAATTATCATCACACAAGCAGGAGCTAAGTATACATCAAGAGACGCTACGCTCTCAGGAAACATTGATAACGAATCCACACAGATTATAAATGCTGATACTTCTGTTTTTGCTGAGGTTGCATTTGATCCGGAAATTATTAACGACGTAAAGATCACCGAATACACAGGTCCTGGCGGCAGTTCCGGCGGTAGCGGCGGCGGTTCCGGTACTGACAAGACAAAATATACTCTTGTATTTAACACGAACGGAGGAACTGTTCTCGAAGCTGAATCGTATAAAAAAGATCAGGTAATATCTCTTGAAGATAAAATCCCTGTAAAAGAAGGATATGTTTTTGATGGATGGTATGCAGATGCTGCTTTTGCCGAAGAAATTACATCTGTTACTGTTACAGGTGATACATTTGTTTACGCTAAATGGGTAAAAGAAAGACATCCTGTTCCGGAAACACTTAACGGTGTTGACCACTTCGCTTATGTTATAGGATATCCTGATGGAACAGTTCGTCCCAATGACAACATCACCCGTGCAGAAGTAACAACAATATTCTTCAGACTTCTGAAAGACGAAGTAAGAAATGCAAATCTCACAGCAGAAAATACATTTGATGATGTAAATGATGATGATTGGCATAATGTTGCTATTTCAACCATGGCAAAGCTTGGCATAATAAACGGACGTTTTGAAAACGCGTTTGTTCCGGATGCAAACATTACTCGTGCAGAATTTACTGCAATCTGTGCAAGATTTGATGATACCGAGATAGAGTATGAAGGTACATTAAATGACATCGAAGGCCACTGGGCAGAAGAATACATAAAGAGAGCTTCAGCTTATGGCTGGATAGAAGGCTACAGTGACAATACATTCCGTCCCGATCAGTTTATCACTCGTGCCGAGGCTATGACACTCATTAACAGAGTTCTCAATCGTATTCCAAGAAAGGCTGAAGATTTGATTCACGAGAGTATGGCAATCTGGTCTGACAATATGGACCAGTCAGCATGGTTCTACATTGCGGTTCAGGAAGCAACAAACAGCACTGAGTATGAGCGTCCAAACAGTGTCTACAAGAAATGGACAGAAATTATTGAAAACAGAGATTGGGCAGAACTCGAGGCATCATTGAAGGTTGAAGCTCCCGAAGAGACAGAAGAAATTGACCCAACAGAAGATGCTGATGTGACTGAAGAAACAGAAGAGCCTGAAATTACCGAAGAACCCGAAGCTGCTGAGGAAACAGAAACAACTGAAGAATCAGAAGTAACAGAGGAATCTGAAGTAATTGAAGAAACAGAAGCTACCGAAGAATCAGAAGTAGTTGAAGAAACAGAAGCTACTGAAGAATCAGAAGCAGTTGAAGAATAATTAAACACATACGATATGTTCAAAAGAGCCGCGCTTTGCGGCTCTTTTGATGATTTTGTTAAGATTAAGATTGACTAAGAAAAACAATAAAAACAAGCGGTGCAACAACTGTTGCACCGCTTGTTTTGTTCATAAATTAATTTTCGGTTGCTTTTGACTCGCAGTATGCACAGCGATAAACTTTTTCGTCTTTATCGGTAAGATTGAATATGTGCGGGAGTTCTTGTTCGGTTGTTGTTATGCAACGCGGATTTTTGCAAAAAATTACGTCTGTAAGTTTTTCGGGAAGTGTCATTTTTTTCTTTTCGCAAAGTTCGCCGTCTTTTATTATATCAACGGTTGCTTCTGGTGCTACATAGCCAAGTATATCCATGTCAAGATTTATTTCTGCATCAACTTTTATTATGTCTTTTTTTCCCATTTTGCGGCTTGTCACATTTTTGATTATTGCAACAGGGCAATCCAGCAAATCAAGATGAAGGAGGCTATAAATTTCCATCCCTTTGCCGGCTTCAATGTGGTCAATAACAATTCCATTTTTGATTGAATCTATGTTCATAATTAACCCTCCAATCCCAAAAGCTTAAGTATAAGAGCCATTCTCATAAATTTGCCGTTAAGCACTTGCTTGAAATAACATGCTCTTGGGTCACGGTCGACCGCCACGCTGATTTCGTTTACGCGGGGAAGAGGATGCATAATGCAAAGGTCATTTTTTGCTGTTGCAAGTTTTTCCGGAGTCAGAATGTAGCTGTCTTTTAAACGAAGATAATCTTCCTCATTAAAAAATCTTTCTCGCTGAACTCTTGTCATATAAAGGATATCAAGCTTCGGCATATGTTCAAGCAAGTCTTTTGTTTGAACATATTCGAGACCGCATTTTTTGATTTCGTTTTTTACATAACTTGGAATTTTTAATTCTTCAGGTGAGATAAGAACAAATTTTATTCCACTGTAACGACTTAAGGCGTTGATAAGTGAGTGTACAGTTCTGCCAAACTTAAGATCACCGCAAAGACCAATTGTCAGATTGTCAAAATGACCTTTTTCGCGGTGAATGGTAAGAAGGTCAGCAAGTGTTTGGGTCGGATGGTTATGCCCGCCATCACCTGCATTTATTACCGGTACGGATGCATTTGTTGCCGCAACCAAAGGCGCACCTTCTTTTGGATGGCGCATTGCAATTATATCAGCATAGCAGGATATTACCTTGGCTGTATCTGCAACACTTTCGCCTTTTGATGCAGAGCTTGAACCCGCATCGGACATTGACAAAACATTTCCGCCAAGCTCGTACATTGCAGCCTCAAAACTGAGTCTTGTCCGGGTTGAAGGCTCGAAAAAGAGTGTAGCGAGTTTTTTGCCGCTGCATTTGCGAGCATATTTGTCGGGATTTTCAATTATATCCTCGGCAACTTTAATAATTTGTTCAATTTCTTGCGTTGAAAGGTCTTTTATATCAATTACACTTCGCATAGGATATCATTTTCCTTTCTTGATTAAAATTTTAAAACATTTCCCTGCCTCTTTGTGACAGGGAAAATATTGTCAAGTATTATGCGCCAATCCAACTTTCGTCTAAAGGATTGTTTCGGAAAGCAATGAGTCTTTTGATGTCATCGGTTTTTATATACCCTTCTTCGGCTGCGACTTCGGCAATTACGTCAAAGTTTGTAAGGCTGACATTTTTCACATCAGCAGCAGCCAAACGGTCAAGACCCTTTTGCATACCATATGTGAATATCGAAACAATACCCAAAACTTCGGCACCGGCTTCGCGAAGGATATTTACAACTTCAATAACGCTGCCACCTGTCGAGATAAGGTCTTCAACAACTACAACCTTTTGACCGGGGAGGAGCTTTCCTTCAATTTGATTTTGTCTGCCGTGGTCTTTTGCACCCGATCTTACATAACCCATAGGAATACCCATAAGATGAGCAGTAATCGCAGCATGCGCAATACCTGCAGTTGAAGTTCCCATAAGAACTTCAGCCTCCGGATAGTTTGCTTTTATAGTTTCGGCAAGTGCTGTTTCGACATCTGTTCGTACAGTGACATCACTCAAAGTAAGACGATTATCACAATAAACTGGGCTTTTTATTCCGCTTGCCCAGGTGAATGGTTCTTCGGGACGGAAGAATACAGCCTTTATTTTAAGTAAGTCTTTTGCAATCAAGATTTTTGTTTCCATTTTTGATTTCTCCTTATCCAATAAATTCATTAACGCATCTTCTGTAAGCAGCAACGGGGTCTTCGGCTGCAGTGATAGGTCTTCCGACTACGATATAATCCGAGCCGATTTCTTTTGCCTGAGCAGGTGTCATAACCCTTACCTGGTCGCCCTTGTCACCGTTTGCAAAGCGTACACCGGGAGTAACTGTTACAAAGTCATTTCCGCAAGTGTTGTGCACCTTTTCTGCTTCAAGGGGCGAGCATACAACACCATCAAGACCGGCTTTTTTTGCATTCTCAGCATAATGCATAACAACTTTGTCAATAGGCTCGTTTATAAGTAAATCAGACTTCATTGTTTCTTCACTTGTTGAAGTAAGCTGAGTTACTGCAATGAGAATGGGACGAGTTCCATCCTCGCGGGTTAGTCCTTCCAAAGCTGCCTGCATCATAGGAATCGTGCCTGACGCATGAAGATTTGTCATATCAACATCAAGACTCTTTAGAACAGACATTGATTTTTTTACTGTATTGGGGATATCGTGAAGTTTGAGGTCCAGGAATATCTTGTGACCACGCTTTTTGATTTCACGGACAATTTCGGGGCCTTCAGCATAAAAAAGCTCCATACCTATTTTCACAAAAGGCTTTTCTTCTTTGAACAGGTCAAGAAAATCCATAACCTGTTTTTTTGTTGCAAAATCGCAAGCTACTATTACATCTTTACCCATTTAGTGTGCACCTCCAATAATTTCGTTTAAATCTTTAATGCCGTATTTTTCCATTACGACAGGTAAATTGTCTATAATATTTTTGCAGGCAAACGGTTCTACAAGGTTTGCAGCCCCTACCTGAACAGCAGTTGCACCTGCAAGCATCATTTCGATTACATCTTCGGCTGTTGAAACGCCGCCCATACCAATAATCGGGATTTTAACTGCTTCGTATACCTGATACACCATTCTGAGTGCTACAGGGAAGATTGCAGGACCCGAAAAACCACCCATTTTGTTGGCAATCACACATTTTTTTGTTTTTAAATCAATTCGCATACCAAGCAGAGTATTGATAAGGCTGATTCCATCAGCACCGGCATCCTCACAAGCTTTTGCAATTGAAGCAATGTCAGTAACATTTGGCGAAAGCTTGATGTATACCGGCTTTGTTGTAACGGCCTTTACAGCTTTTGTTACTTCTGCAGCAGATTCGGGAGAGGTACCAAAGCTCATACCACCGCCGTGAACATTGGGGCATGAAACATTTACCTCAAACCAACCAATTTGTTCTTCTGAGTCAAGAGCCTGACAGGTATAAGTATAATCTTCAATTGAAAAACCGCTTACATTTGCCATAACAGGCTTGTGAAAGACCTCTTTAAGCTTGGGAAGTTCAACTTTTTTTACAGCTTCGACTCCGGGGTTTTGAAGTCCTACAGAGTTTATCATTCCGTTTGGACATTCGGCAATTCTTGGTGTAGGGTTGCCGAAACGAGCGTCTTTGGTGGTACCCTTAAAAGAGAATGTACCAAGGCAGTTTATATCATAGATTTCTGCAAATTCATATCCAAAACCAAAGGTTCCACTTGCCGGGATTACCGGATTTGAAATTTCGATGCCCGAAAGATTTACTTTTGTATTTACCATATGATTTCCTCTCTTTCAAGAACAGGACCGTCTTTGCAAATTCTTTTGTTTCCGTACTTGGTTTTGCACGAACAACCCATACATGCTCCAAAACCACAACCCATACGCTCTTCAAAACTGTACTGACCCGAAGTTTTTGCAATATTTTCAATTGCCTTGAACATCGCCTCAGGACCGCAGGTGAAGAAGTAGGAGTACTCAAGATTTTTCATCGCGTCGGTAACAAAGCCTTTTGTTCCATACGAACCATCGGCAGTTGTTATAATAACATCAACGCCCAAATCTTTGAATTCTGTCTCGAAAAAGACATCGTCGCAGCCATTGAAGCCAAGTATAACAGTTGGTTTTTTGCCTTCATCAAGCAACTTTTTGCAAAGATTGTACATCGGCGGAACACCAACGCCGCCACCAATAAGCAGCGGATTACTGCCACTTTTTGAGGTATCAAAACCATTGCCAAGACCTGTAAGAATATCAAGTTCAGCATTCGGCTGATAATTGCTCATTTTTTCTGTACCTGTGCCGACAATCTTATAGATAAGTGTAAGAGTATCAGGGGTATAATCACAAACCGATATTGGTCGTCTTAAAAACTGACCTTCAAGCTTGATGTTTACAAACTGCCCGGGAGCGTTCAAATCGCTTGTATCACCTGAAAGCTGCATAAGCATAACATCTTTTGCGATTTTTTCATTTTTTGTTATTTTAAAAATCTGTTGTTTCACTTTATTTACCTCTGTTATGCATCAATTGTAGAAATCCCTATTGTGTTTTCTTCCAGAACATCGAGCAGTACCGAAACTGTGTCAAGCGCAGTAAAGAGGTTTACATTGTTCTCAGTCGCAAGAATACGGATTTCGTGACCATCGTGTTTGGAATCTGATGACGAACTGATGTCACTTGTGTTGATAAGGTACGAAATATGTCCCTGTCGGATTGCTTCGGGGATTTCTTCGCTGCCACTGCCGATTTTGCCAAGAACATGTGTGCGGATTCCGTTCTTTTTGAGGAATTCTGCAGTACCTTTGGTTGCCTGAATGTTGAATCCAAGGTTGTAGAAACGACGGATAAGTTCAAGCGCTTCGTCTTTGTCCTTGTCAGCAATTGTCGCAAGAACTGTTCCATAGTTCTGAAGCTTCATACCGGATGCCTGAAGAGCCTTGTAAAGTGCGCGATTAAGCTTGTCGTCATAACCGATTGCTTCGCCAGTTGATTTCATTTCAGGTGACAGATATGCATCAAGACCACGGATTTTATTAAATGAGAATACAGGAACTTTTACATACCAACGGTCTTTTTCTTCGGGGTATGATTTTTTAATTCCCTGAGACTTGAGGCTCTTTCCTAAAATTACATTGGTCGCAATGTCAGCAAGACTGTAGCCTGTAGCTTTTGAAAGGAAGGGTACAGTTCTTGAAGAGCGCGGATTTACCTCGATTATATACACATTTTCGTCTTTATCTACAATAAACTGAATGTTGTAAAGACCAACAATACCAATTCCCAAACCAAGCTGTTTTGCATATTTGAGAATGGTCTTTTTAACCTTGTTTGAAATGCTGAATGTTGGGTAAACACTGATAGAGTCACCACTGTGAATACCTGTACGCTCAACAAGCTCCATAATGCCGGGGACAAAAACATCCTTTCCGTCGCAAATGGCATCAATTTCAACTTCCTTGCCGACGATGTATTTGTCAACCAAAACAGGCTTGTCCTCGTCAACCTCAACCGCTGTTTTGAGGTAGTGACGAAGAGCATCCTCGTTTGCAACAATCTGCATTGCTCTGCCGCCAAGCACAAAGCTTGGACGAACAAGTACCGGATATTCGATTTCTTTAGCCGCTTTGACGCCGTCTTCAATCTTTGTAACAGCTTTGCCCTGGGGCTGAGGAATACCCAATTTTTTGAGTATCTTCTCAAATGCGTCGCGGTTTTCGGCGCGGTCAATTGCCTCGCAGTCTGTGCCGATGATTTTCACACCCCTGTCAGTAAGCGGTTGTGCAAGGTTGATTGCTGTCTGACCGCCAAGTGATGCAATTGTGCCATTGGGATTTTCAAAAAGGATAATATTCATTGCATCTTCGGTTGTAAGAGGTTCGAAATAAAGCTTGTCCGCAGTTGTGTAATCTGTCGAGACAGTTTCGGGGTTGTTGTTTATAATTATTGCTTCATAGCCCGAGTTCTTGATGGTTGTTACTGCGTGAACGGTAGAGTAGTCAAATTCAACACCCTGACCTATGCGGATAGGACCCGCTCCAAGAACAATAATCTTTTTCTTGTCGGTAATTCTTGAGTCGCCTGTGCCGGTGTAGGTGGAGTAGAAGTAGGGGATATATGCCCCGGTGTGACAGGTGTCAACCATTTTGTAAACCGGCATAATCTTATGTTTTCTTCTCATTTCAAAAACATGAAGCTCGGTTTCGTTCCACAGCTTTGCGATGAAAGCATCACTAAAGCCCATAACCTTTGCGTCTTTAAGGGTGACCGCGTCGTTTGGATTAGCTTTGATAACATTTTCAAAATCACAAATCTTTTTGATAGTCTCAAGGAAGTAGGGGGTAATCATTGTGATTTTGTGAAGCTCGTCAATGCTTTTGCCCAGGCGTATAAGCTGTGCAATTGCATATATTGTATCGTCACGGAATTCTTTTATATATTCAACAAGTTCTTCTTCTGACATATTGTCAAATTTTGCCATCCAAAGATGATTTACGCCGATTTCAAGCGAGCGTACAGATTTGAGCATACATTCTTCCAAAGTAGACCCAATGCCCATAACTTCGCCTGTTGCTTTCATTTGTGTTCCAAGCTTGTTGTTTGCAGATGTGAATTTGTCAAACGGAAATCTTGGGAATTTTGCAACAATATAGTCAAGACGGGGTTCAAATGCCGCATTTGTATTTGCAATAGAAATTTCTTCAAGAGCCATACCAACAGCAATCTTTGCCGTAACACGCGCAATGGGATAACCACTTGCTTTTGAAGCAAGTGCCGACGAACGCGAAACTCTGGGGTTTACTTCGATGAGATAGTATTCCGAAGTTGTGGGATTGAGAGCAAACTGAACATTACATCCACCCTCGATTTTAAGTTCACGAATGATTTTTATTGCACTGTCGTTAAGCATTTTGAGGTCATGGTCATTAAGTGTAAGGATAGGAGCAACAACAATCGAGTCACCTGTGTGCACACCCACAGGGTCAATATTTTCCATACCGCAGATGGTTATTGCGGTGTCGTTTGAGTCACGCATAACCTCAAATTCGATTTCTTTGTAGCCTTTAACGCTTTTTTCGACAAGAACCTGTGAAACCGGCGAAAGCTTGAATGCATTTGTACCGATTTCTATCAAGTCTTCTTCGTTGTAAGCAAAACCGCCGCCTGTTCCGCCAAGGGTAAATGCAGGACGAAGAACAACCGGGTATCCGATTTTTTCTGCCGCAGCTTTTGCTTCTTCAAGAGAGTAGGTTATTTCAGAAGGAATTACCGGCTCGCCGATTGAAAGACACATTTCTTTAAAAAGCTCACGGTCTTCAGCGCGTTCGATACTTTCGCTCTTTGTGCCGAGAAGTTCTACACCACATTCTTTAAGAATGCCTTTTTTCTCAAGCTGCATAGCAAGGTTAAGACCTGTCTGACCGCCAATGCCGGGAACAATAGCATCCGGTCTCTCATAGCGAATGATGCGAGCTACATATTCGAGAGTAAGGGGTTCCATATACACCTTGTCTGCAATAGTTGTGTCGGTCATAATTGTAGCGGGGTTTGAGTTTGCCAAAATTACCTCATATCCTTCTTCTTTAAGTGCGAGACATGCTTGAGTTCCGGCATAGTCAAATTCTGCAGCTTGTCCTATAACAATAGGGCCCGAGCCTATAATAAGTACCTTTTTGATATCTGTTCTTTTAGCCATTAAAATTTCCTCCTGACAGCATATTTTTATCTTTCCACACAACATTTCCATGATGTATGGTGAGCAAGCACTTTCCAAATACTGTTTCACCAACAAAGGGCGAGCTTTTGCCTTTGGAAAGGAAGTCCTCTGTATTTATTTTATAAGGGTTATCCAGGTCAAAAACGGTGATGTCTGCAGACGCACCATTCTTGATTTCTGCCCCCAGATTAAATCTCTTTCGTGGGTTGTCCGACAAAAGAGTAATTAATTTTTCAAGTGTTATTATATTTGTTTTTACAAGATTTGTATAAAGCACAGGAAAGGCGGTTTCGATACCAACAATTCCCATAAGACTTTTTTCAAGACCCTGACCCTTTTCCTCAGCAGAGTGGGGGGCGTGATCAGTTGCAATCATATCAATTGTACCGTCTTTAACACCCTCAATAAGAGCAAGTCGGTCTTCTTCACTTCTGATAGGCGGATTCATTTTAAATCGCCCGTCTTCTTGCAAATCCTTGTCCGAAAATACAAGGTAGTGAGGTGCGGTTTCGCATGTTACATCAAGCCCATCGGTTTTTGCATTGCGGATAAGTTCAACACTTTCCTTTGTTGAAATATGGCAAACGTGATATTTGCAACCTGTTTTTCTGACAAGCTCAAGGTCGCGTTTTATGGGACCCCATTCACTTTCAGAACAGATACCTCGATGCCCGTGCTTTTTTGCATATTCGCCATCATGAATGCATCCGCCTTTTAAAAGCGAGTTGTCTTCACAATGTGCAACTATTATCTTGTTCAAAGCTTTTGCTTTTCGCATAGCGGATTCCATTATTTCAGCGTTTTGCACGCCTTTTCCGTCATCCGAAAATCCTGCAACATCTTTTGACATAGCTTCCATATCAGACAGTTTTTCACCAAGACTGCCTTCAGTTATGGTACCATACGGAACGACATCTATAATTGCATCAGCGTCGATTGCATCAAGCTGAACTTTGAGATTTTCTGCAGAATGTGGAGGAGGATTCAGGTTAGGCATCGAGCAGACAGCGGTGTATCCACCATGTGCTGCCGCAAGTGTTCCGGTTTTGATGGTTTCTTTATACAAAAAACCCGGCTCTCTCAAATGAACATGAACATCTGTGAAACCGGGGAAAATATATTTATTATCAAATGAAAAAACAGGAAAATTAGAAACAGTGGGAGTGTAATCAAGAAACAACTTCCCGTCAGCAACTAAAATATCCTGCTTTGTGAACTTACCATCTATATAAACTTTTGCATTTGTTAAAATACAGTTCATTGTTTTTTCCTTTCTGACATTTTCATATATTCTATCACAAACCATTCATAATGTCAACATAAAAAACACAAATATTCTAAAATTAAAATGTCAAAATTACTAATAAAATATAGAAAAACTATTGACATTGCCCAATGCGAGTGCTATAATTATTAAGGTTAAATTGAAGTGACATTTAATCATTTTAAAGGCTTTGACGAAGACGGTACGAAGCGGTTTGCTTTTTTCAGAGAGCCGGTGGTTGGTGAAAACCGGCAGTACGCCCTTCAATGTACCCATCACTTCCGAGCCGAAGGAGAGAAAACCCCTGAACAAGAGGTGAGTAGATACCTTCCGTAATTGCTGCGTCAAGGCAAAGGGCTTGGTCGAGTCTGATGAGTGGCGGAGAACTCCGCAATTTGAGTGGTACCGCGAGTGATTTCACCCGTCTCAAAGCTGTTCTTTGAGATGGGTTTTTCTTTTGTTTTAGAAAATCTATACAAAAATGGTGAAAAAATGGATTACAAACGAATTACTTTGATAGCCGGACATTACGGCAGCGGAAAAACCAATATTGCTGTAAATATGGCTTTTGATTTGAAAACAAAATATAATAATGTTGCTGTTGCGGACCTTGATATAGTAAATCCGTATTTCAGAACAAAGGACAGTATGCTTGAATTTCAGGAAAAAGGCATTCGCCTTATATGCTCGGACTATGCAAATACCAATGTGGATATTCCGGCTCTTCCGCAGGATATGTATGCTGTTATTGATGACAAGTCAATGATGTCAATTGTTGACATAGGCGGCGACGACCGTGGTGCTTATGCCCTTGGCAGATATGCCCCGGGGATTTTGGAAGAAGGAAATTACGAAATGCTTTTTGTAATAAACTGCTTCAGACCTCTTACCAAAAATCCGCAGGATGTCATCGAAGTTATGCACGAAATAGAAACAGCCGGTGGCATTAAGTTTACCGGTATTATAAATAATTCAAACTTGGGGAACGAAACGACAGCAGAAGATGTATTAAGTTCTTTAGCTTATGCAAACGAGGTTTCAAAGCAAGCGGGACTTCCCGTTGTTATGACTTCGGTTATGGATTCGCTTTACGAATCTCTTTTGGGCAAAGTGCCGGATTTGTTTTCACTTAGTTTACAAAAAAAGATTATATAATGATAGGAGATGTAGATATGGCAAAACTAACATTCAAAACAGACAACTGCAAGGGCTGCGGCCTTTGCGTTGACGCGTGTCCCAAGCAGGTAATTGCTCTTGCAAAGGACAAAATAAACAAAAAGGGACATCATCCGGTAGAAGCCGTAAATCCCGATGCCTGCATCGGCTGTGCTTTTTGTGCCACAATGTGTCCTGATTGCATTATAACAGTAGAAAGGTAGGTATAAGTTATGTCAGATAAAGTTTTAATGAAAGGCAACGAGGCTATTGCCGAAGCTGCCATTATCGCAGGATGCCGTCACTATTTCGGTTATCCGATTACCCCTCAGACAGAAGTTGCAGCATATATGGCTAAAAAGATGCCCAAAATCGGTGGTACATTCCTTCAGGCAGAAAGCGAAATTGCTGCTATCAATATGGTTTATGGAGTTTCTTCGACAGGTAAAAGAGTTATGACCTCATCGTCAAGCCCCGGTATATCACTCAAGAGTGAAGGTATCTCATACCTTGCAGGTGCAGACCTCCCGGCTCTTTTGATAAACGTTCAGCGTGGTGGCCCCGGTCTTGGCGGAATACAGCCCTCGCAGTCTGATTACTTCCAGGCTACAAAGGGTACCGCACACGGTGATTTTCATATGATAGTTCTGGCACCCTGCTCTGTTCAGGAAATGGCAGACCTTACAGTTAAAGGATTTGACCTTGCCGATAAGTACAGAATGACAACAATGATTCTTGCTGACGGTACAATGGGTCAGATGATGGAGCCTGTTTCGCTTGATTACGAAATTGCACCTCCTGTTGAAAAGCCCTGGGCAACAACCGGAACCAAAATGGAAAGAAAGCACAACATCATAAACTCTTTGTCACTTGTGCCCGAAGAGCTTGAAAAGCTTAACTTCGAAAGATATGAAAGATACAAGAAAATCGAAGAAACCGAGTGTATGTACGAAGAATATATGATGGAAGACGCAGAAATTTGTGTTACCGCATTTGGTATTGCGGCTCGTGTTTCTAAAAACGCAATCAACGAGGCAAGAAAAATGGGCATCAAGGTTGGTCTTATAAGACCGATTACACTTTGGCCCTTCCCCAAAGCACCATACAAAGCTGCTGCAGAAAAAGTGAAAGAAGTTATTTCGGTTGAGCTTAATATGGGACAGATGATTGAGGATGTAAAACTTGCAACCGAGTGCAAGGTTCCGGTTACTCTCTGCAATCGTGCAGGAGGTATGATTCCTTCACCCGAACAAGTTCTTGAAGCAATCAAGAAAGCTGCAAAAGGAGGTACAAAATAATGGTAGTATTTGAAAAACCAAAGGCACTTGCAGACGTTCAGATGCATTACTGCCCCGGCTGCACTCACGGTATTGTTCACCGCCTGGTAGCTGAGGTTATAGATGAGCTTGGAATCGAAGGCAGAACAATAGGTATTGCTCCTGTTGGATGTTCGGTTATGGCTTACAACTATTTCAACTGTGATATGATTGAGGCGGCTCACGGTCGTGCACCGGCTGTTGCAACAGGCGTTAAGCGTTCGGATCCCGAAAACAACATCGTATTTACATACCAGGGCGACGGAGACCTTGCGTCAATCGGTATGGCAGAAACTGTTCATGCAGCTGCAAGAAACGAAAATATAACAATTATATTCATAAACAATGCAATTTATGGTATGACCGGCGGTCAGATGGCACCGACATCACTTCCCGGTCAGGTTACACAAACTTCGCCTTATGGAAGAGATACCGACCATTGCGGATTTCCTATCAGAGTGTGCGAAATGCTTTCGACACTTGATGGACCGGAATATCTCGAAAGAGTTACCGTAAACAATGTAAAGGCTGTTAAAAATGCCAAAAAGGCGATTAAGAAGGCATTCCAGAACCAAGTTGACGGCAAGGGATTTTCTCTTGTTGAGGTTGTTTCTACCTGTCCTACAAACTGGGGAATGACACCCAAGAAGGCGCTTGAATGGATTGACGAAAAAATGCTGCCTTATTATCCCCTTGGAGTTTACAAAGACAGAAGTGTAGCAAAAGAGGAGGCGAGCAAATAATGAGTACAACAAGTATGCTTATTGCAGGCTTTGGTGGACAGGGAATTCTTTTTACAGGAAAGTTCCTTGCTTACAAAGGTCTGGTTGAAGACAAAGAGGTAAGTTGGCTTCCTTCGTATGGCCCAGAAATGCGTGGCGGTACAGCAAGCTGCAGCGTAATCACAAGTGATACCCCGGTTGGCTCGCCAATCGTATCTTCGCCCGATATTTTGATTGCCATGAATCTTCCGTCGCTTGACAAGTACGAAGATTCGGTTGTTCCGGGCGGAAAGATTTTTGTTGATTCTACTCTTATTGACCGCAAGGTAAAGCGTACAGATGTAGACGTATACTACATCCCTGCAACCAAGCTGGCATCAGACAACGATATGCCAACACTTGCAAATATGATTATTGCAGGCAAAGTTTTGGCTGTTACCGATGGATTTTCGGATGAATCGGTAAATGCTGCACTTAAAAAAGTAATTTCGGCAAAGCGTGCCGATATGCTTGAGACAAA
>JAZNKA010000045.1:0-4337 GCA_045578305.1 Clostridia bacterium
ATACACTTTTGACAAGTGGTAACCCTCTTTCTCGGCGGAACTTCCGCTCCCGTAAACCATTTTTTCATCGGGGCCATACCTGAATTAATAAGAAGTAAGCTTGCATCGTTTTTGGGAACGAGTGAAAAGCTGTCCAATCTCAAACAGTCCTTGCTCTCAAAAAATGATAGAAATTTCTCACGTATTTCATTAAGTCCTAGGTTTTTCATAAGTAGTTCATAGCCTTTCTATATAAAAAATAAATTTTACCGAATTAATATGCAATTATCTTTATATTTTACCATTTTTTTGATAATTAGTCAACACTAAAAAAAACCGTTATTGGCCTATTTTCCAAAGGGGCATACCCTCATACAAATTCCGCACACCGCACCCCTGCCAATATGCTGAAACTTCTTCTTCATAAAGTCACTGCACGCCTTGGCGTCTATGATAATTTCTCTCTCGTCACCGGGGCGCCAATCCTCGCCGCTGATTGCCATTGCAGGGCAAGAAGTCGCACAAAGTTTGCACTCTCCACAGCCAAAGGGCAACGGCTCTGCGGTACACTCAAAAGGATAATCGGTCAGAATTGTCCCAAGTCTGACCCTTGGACCAAACTTACTTGAAACAAAAAGTCCGCTTCGTCCGACAAAACCGAGTCCCGAAAGATGCGCCGCGTACTTGTGAGAAAAAATGCCCTGAAGCCCATCCACCGACTGGGACGCTGCAATAGGAACATATGTATACCCATCGCGGGCAAGCATCAATCCTGCCTTGAGGGATATATTGTCGATAAGAGTATTCACCGAGCGATAATGATGAAAATATGTATGTGTTGGCTTGTCCTCAATCCCATCTATTATTGCCCTTGAAAGAGGAATTGTAAATGATACTGCATAGGGCAACTTAAATGAATTTTCTCTGTCGAGCCGACAAAATCCAACCTGCCCCGCCCCGTTCTCCAGTAAAAATTCTTTAATTTTATTCTGCATCTTTTATTTCTCCTAAAGCTCTGACTTTTTTCAGGTAGTCCAGCGTTTTAAATTCCCTTTCAAGTTGAATGGAAAGGTATATCTCACTAACTCGGCTTAAATAATTTATTGTGGTCTTACTTGCCCCGAACGAAAAAATCTGCTTGATGTCGGCCGTCACTATGTACTCCACAATCCTCCGCATATTATCCGAGAGCTGGGTAAACCCCTGTCCTTCGCCCATACAATCCTTGCAAAAAACCGTCCCGTCAACAAGAGAAAGGGCAAACAACCCTTCCTCGCATCCACAACCTCCGCAGTTTTTTAGTTGCGGTGCATATCCCAAAACCGCCACGAGCCGCCATTCAAAAACTGTTTTTGTTTTTTCATAGTCACAAAGGCCTCTGTCCACCGCATAAAGGGCGTTGAGCAAAAGCCTTAAAACCTCGTCCTCGGTTTCATCCTCGGGCACGGCGCCATTGGCAACCTCGGCAAAATATGAGGCGTAGGCCATTTTGTCAAGGTCGGTGCGGAGGGTATTGAAACTCTCCAGCACATTCATTTCATCAATGCTGTAAAGCCCATTTTTGGATTTTGCCTTATACATAACAATCTCACTGTATGCAAAAAGCTGAAGCCCCGCAAGCATACGCGACCGCTTTGTCCGTACATTGTTTGCAATTGCAGAAATCTTGCCAAAGTCCCTGGTAAGTATGGTCACAATAAGGCTTGTCTCGCCATACTTAGTCGTTTTGGTCACTATTCCCGTTGTCTTTATCAGTCCCAAAATCTTCACCGGCCTCAAACATCAAATCTTTTTCTATCAAAAATTTATAACGCAAATAATCATGTATATCACCTGTGGTCGAAAACGCTGCCCACAGCTTTTTAACTTTTTCATTTTCCATCTGCCAATCCTCCGTTATACTTCTGCCTTATCATTAGTATAGGTGAAGATTGACTCTGTATACTTGTTATATTTTTCTTTATAAGAAAACAATCACCATTTTTTATTCAAAGCCTATAGTGTTCATAAACGCCTCTTTGTTGCGCCAGTCCTCTTTTACCTTTACCCAAAGCTCTAAGTAAACCTTTTCGCCCAAAAACCGCTCTATGTCCACTCGTGCACGGCTGCCTATATCTTTCAGCTTTTCGCCCTTTTTGCCGATTATTATTGATTTGTGACTTTGTCTTTCGCAATAAATCACTGCCAGAATTTCGTGCACTCCGTTTTCTTTTTTGTGCATTTTTTCTATCTCGACAGCGATTCCGTGCGGAATTTCTTTGTTGAGAAGCCTGAGCGCTTTTTCGCGGATATATTCCGCCACAATCTGACGTTCGGGCTGGTCGGTAATAAGGTCCCCCGGGAAGAACTGCGGGCCTTCTTCAAGATAGTTTTCGATTTCCGAAATCAATGCATCAACATTGTCGCCCATACGCGCCGAAAGCGGCACAATCCCCGCAAAGTCATAGAGCGAGGAAAGTCTTTCAATCACCGGCAAAACCTTTACCTTTTCAATCGAATCAACTTTGTTGACAACCAGTACAACCGGAATCTCGGATTTTTTGAGTCCTGCAAGTGCTTTGCTCTCTTTTTCGTATTCGTTTTCGTGCAGATTGCAATCCACAACATAAAGAAGAACATCCACATCCTGTGTTGCGGTGTAGATATACTTTTCCATTTTTTCGCCCAGCTTGTTGTGGGGGCGATGGATTCCCGGCGTGTCAATAAACACAATCTGGCTGTCTTTGGTTGTCCTGACACCCATAATCTTTGTCCTTGTGGTCTGGGGTTTGTTCGAAACAATGGCAACCTTTTCGCCGATTATTTTGTTCATAAGCGTTGATTTGCCGGCGTTTGGTCTGCCGGTAATCGCTACAAATCCTGATTTCATAGTCTTTTCCTCTTTCTTTTGCATTGGTTTTTCAGCGACTTAATCCCATTTCTTCCAGAATTTCTGCCTGATACTTAAACATTTCAGCTTCGTCCTCAGGGGTCATATGGTCAAATCCAAACAGGTGAAGCATGGAGTGCACCGTCAAAAATCCAATCTCTCTTTCAAATGAATGACCATACTCCTCGGCCTGCTCTGCCGCTCTTTCAAGTGAAATTACAATATCACCCAAAATCATCTCGCCGTTTGGACTAAAGTCAAGCTCTTCCTCAATTATTTCGCCGTCCTCATCATATTCAAAAAGCGGGAATGACAGCACATCTGTGGCTTTGTCAATATCACGATGTTCGCGGTTGAGCACGCGGATTTTTTCGTTGTCAACAAACATAACACTTATCTCGGCATTAGTCGGAAAGTCCATATACAAAAGCGAAGTCTTTACCGCTAACCGCACAAGGTCACGGATTTTTTTGTCAACCTTAAATTTTGTCTGTTCGTTTCTTATCGGAACTTTCATTGTGGATTACTCCTTTTCCCTTTGTTTCGGCTTTGAGCCATCCGTTCTCTTTCGGCATTTTTCTTCTCATAAGCCTTTACAATCTGCTGAACAAGCGGGTGTCTTACGACATCCTTTTCGCTGAGGTACATAAACTCTATCCCCTCGACATTTTTAAGGACTATCTCAGCATCACGAAGTCCCGATTTTTTGTTTGACGGCAGGTCAATCTGTGTGACATCACCCGTAACAACAATTTTTGACGAAAATCCCATTCGGGTAAGAAACATCTTCATTTGCTCGGGCGTCGTGTTCTGCGCCTCGTCAAGAATGATGTATGCGTCATCAAGGGTTCTGCCGCGCATATATGCAAGTGGTGCAACCTCGATGAGTCCGCGTTCGATATTTTTCTGGAAAGCCTCGCCGCCCAGCATATCACCAAGGGCATCATAAAGCGGTCTTAAATACGGGTCAACCTTGTCCTGCATATCACCGGGCAAAAAGCCAAGGCTTTCGCCTGCTTCAACAGCCGGGCGTGTCAGAATGATTTTGTTTACCTCTTTGTTTTTAAACGCCTTTACCGCCATGGCAACTGCAAGATATGTTTTGCCTGTTCCTGCAGGGCCTATGCCAAAAACTATAGAATTCTTTTCGATTTTTGATATATATTCCTTCTGGCCCAGGGTTTTGGCACGGATGGGTACTCCACGCGAGGTTATGCACACGCAGTCTGTGCCAAGAGTCTCAAGAGCTTTGTCGTTGTCTTCCTCGATTTGCGAAAGGACATATCTGACCTCCTGCTCGCCGATGGCTGTGCCCTGCTGCGCCATTTTCAAAAGGTTTTGTGTTACCCTTACCGCCTTTCCAACTGCGTCCGGCTCGCCGCTGATTTTGAGGTCTGTGCCACGATTGATGACGGCTACATCCAGCTCTTTTTCGATAATACGGATGTTTTCGTCAAAGCTGCCGAAAAAGTTTATAAGAACTTCCATA
>JAZNKA010000046.1:0-1923 GCA_045578305.1 Clostridia bacterium
GACAGTCTTAAAATCAAGGTCGAGAATGGCTGCGAATTTTTAACAACACAGATGTTTTTTGATAATAATATTCTCTACAATTTTATGTATCGGTTGTACCGCGAGGGAGTGGATGTGCCGGTTGTTGCAGGAATTATGCCAGTGACAAATGCTGCACAGATAAAGCGAATTTGCTCGATTTCTCAAAATGTACTGCCGCAAAGGTTTTTAAGACTTGTTGACCGCTATGGTGAAAATCCCGAGGCGATGAAGCAGGCAGGAATTGCTTATGCTACCGAACAGATTATTGACCTTTATGCAAATGGCGTCAATGCCGTGCATGTATATTCGATGAACAAGCCGGATGTTGCAGCGGCAATACAAAATAATATTTCGGAGATTTTGCGATGAATTTGGTTGATTGTGGTGCTTTTGCAGTGAGGGATATACCACTAAATGAATACGAGCTTTCGATGCGTTTGAGTACCGAAAAAGGTTTCAGAAACGAAGATATTGAGCGAAATTTTGAAAGGCTGCAAAAAGAAATTTCGTGCCGTTATCTGTATGCAAGAACTTTTGTCAAAAGACTTGAAAACGGTGGCTTAGATCTTGGATTTGGAGAATTCAAAAGCGAGACACTTCTTAAAAATCTTAAGGATAGCAAAGAGGTCTTTGTGTTTGCTGTGACCTTGGGCATAGGTGTTGACAGACTTCTTAACAAGCTTTCAAAGATATCTCTTACGGATTATTTTATTACAGATGCAATTGCTTCCGCTTTGGCTGAGGGTGCAGCAAACGAGGTTGACAGGCGCATAAAGGGAGAGGTTTTGTGCAGACCAAGATTCAGCCCCGGATTTGGAGATTTGTCGCTTGAAATTCAGCCAGGGCTTTTGAATTTTTTGAATGCTCAAAAAATTCTTGGAATAAGCGTTGGAAAGTCTTATCTTATGGCACCGATGAAAACTGTTACCGCCATAATGGGGATAATTGAATAAATTTTGAAGGGTGATTTTAAATGGCAAAAAATATATTGGATGCACTAAAAAAGCACCGTCTTTATTTTGACGGAGGGACGGGAACAGTTTTGCAGGAAATGGGACTTCCTGCAGGGACTCCACCTGAAATATGGAATATTGAGGAACCTGAAAAAATAATTGCGCTTCACAGGGATTATATAAATGCGGGATGCAATATTATAAATACCAATACATTTGGAATAAACGCCGAAAAGTATGAGAATTATGAAGAAATGATTAAAGCTGCGTTTGACTGCATAAACGTGGCAAAGACCGATGCAGACGATGTTTTTGTTTCGTTTGATTTGGGCCCGACGGGCAGACTTTTGAAACCGCTTGGTGATATGGATTTTGAAGAGGCTGTTGAACTTTTTGCAAAAAATATCCGCTGTGCAGAAAAATATGGTGCAGACCTTATCACTATCGAAACAATGAACGACAGCTACGAAACAAAGGCGGCGGTAATTGCGGCAAAGGAAAATTCCAATCTTCCCATTTTTGTAACGAATGTATATGACGAAGGTAAAAAATTGATGACAGGGGCAAGCCCTCTTGCTATGATTGCACTTCTTGAGGGACTTGGCGTTGACGCTCTTGGTATGAATTGCTCGCTTGGGCCGGACAAGATGCTGAATGTTCTTGACGACTTTGCAAAATATTCTTCACTTCCGATAATTGTAAATCCCAATGCAGGACTTCCGGCGGTGGTTGACGGAAAGACAGTTTATACCACCGATGCAGACGAGTTTTCGGATTATATGATAAAAATGGCAGAAAAAGGCGCAACAATTCTTGGTGGTTGCTGCGGCACCACACCGGAATATATGAAAAAAACCATCGAGAAGACAAAAAATCTTCCGTATGCTTTGCCGACATTTAAAAATAATACCATTGTGTCGTCGTATACCCACGCAGTTGAAATAGGAAA
>JAZNKA010000047.1:0-9815 GCA_045578305.1 Clostridia bacterium
GCTATGCACCGCAGCTTGAAAGTTGTGGCGGATGTGGCTGCGTCAATGATATATATGGACTTTCACTTGTTGACGGGACTGTTTTTTGCAAAAATTGTCTTGGCGAGCGAAAGGGCGTTGCCGAGCTTTCGGACAATATGCGAAAGCTTGTCGAATACATAAGCCGGACCGACGGGAAAAAGATATTTTCATTTGAGTCAGGCAACGAGGTAATAAAATATCTGGGACATATAGGCGAAAAGTACCTTTCAATTCAGCTTGAAAGGGAGTTTAAGACTCTTGATTACTTAAAAAAGGTAACAGCGTTGGGAGATATGCAAGATGCAGAACAAAATTAAAAGTTTTTTACTCGAAAACGGTGCTGGGCAGGTGGGGTTTTGCCGGCTTGAAAAAGAGAACCCGTTCGGCCTTTCTTATGCGGTGTCGTTTACCATTCCGCTGTCAAGTGCAATCGTTGACGGCATTGATGGCGAGCCGACCCATACATATTTTCATCATTATCGCACGGTGAACACCCTTATTGACAATCTCTCGCTTCGGGCGGGACTTATGCTTGGCAAAGAGGGGTATCGCTATGTTCCGGTTGCCGCATCGCAGTCGGTAAATGGACTTCAGGGGATATTCTCGCACAAGTACGCCGCGTACCTTTCGGGACTTGGCTACATTGGCAGGAGCGGACTTTTTGTGTCGGCTGATGCAGGACCAAGGGTCAGACTTGGGACAATTCTGACCGATTTTCCTTTTGAGTGTGAAAATGTTCCTGTCGAATTTGGCTGTGGAGAGTGCAGGGCGTGTGTGAATGCGTGTCCCGCAATGGCAATCAGCGGCGAGGCTTGGAATCCGGGCGATGAAAGAGAAAAAATAATCGATGCCAAAGCGTGTAGTGATCATATGAAAAAGGCGTATCAGCACATTGGCAGGGGCGTGGTTTGTGGGATATGTATGCGTGTCTGCCCGAAGGGAAGGAAAAATCGTTAATTTAATTAAAAAGGGCGAACTTTGTTCGCCCGATTTTTTATTTAAAAGTATACCGCTTTGCCTTGCCGAAATCCACATTTCTTGCAAAATATTTTATATCCTCTTTTGTGGGTTCGGACGAGTCAAATTCGGCAAAAGATTTTCCCTGAATTTCTTCAAGAATGTCTATCAGTTCGCTAAGCTTGCTGAAAAGGTCCATATAAAGTTTTTGATAATCAACCATTTTTGTTTCTCCTTTTACCGGGGGTCTCTGCAAAAGATTTTATTGACTAATCCGCAAAAAAATGGTATTATGTAAGATGGTTAATTGTTGATTTAATAAATTCATTTTTATATAGAAAGGTCGTAAACTTTATGAAAAATTTAGGACTTAACGAAATAAGAGAAAAGTTTTTAAGCTTTTTCGAGTCAAAGGGTTGCCTCAGACTCGACAGCTTTTCGCTTGTGCCCAGAAATGACGCAAGCTTGCTTCTTATCAACTCTGGTATGGCACCCATGAAAAAGTGGTTCACAGGAGCCGAGGTTCCGCCAAAAAAACGCGTGACAACATGCCAGAAGTGCATCCGCACTCCTGATATCGAGTGCGTGGGCAAAACTGCAAGGCACGGCACATTCTTTGAGATGCTGGGCAACTTTTCTTTTGGCGATTATTTCAAGCACGAAGCGATTGCCTGGGCGTGGGAATTTTTGACTAAGGTTATGGAAATCCCCGAGGAAGTTCTTTGGATTACTGTATACGAAGACGATGACGAGGCAAGAGATATCTGGATAAATGAAATCGGTGTAAATCCTGAAAGAGTTGTAAAACTCGGCAAAGAAGACAACTTCTGGGAGCACGGGACAGGCCCCTGCGGACCTTGTTCCGAAATCCATGTTGACCGTGGAATCGAACATAGCTGCGGCAAGCCGGACTGCAAGCTTGGCTGTGACTGTGACAGATTTATGGAAGTATGGAACCTGGTATTTACCCAGTTTGACAAGGACGAAGACGGCAACTACAACCGCTTAGCAAATCCCAATATTGACACAGGAATGGGCCTTGAACGCCTGGCTTGCATTATGCAAGGGGTAAACAATCTTTTTGAGGTTGACACCGTTCAAAGCACAATGAAGCATATTTCAAAAATAACAGGCGTAAATTACAAAGAAAGCGAAAAAACAGACATTTCACTCCGTGTAATAACCGACCACATCCGCAGTACAGTTATGATGATTTCGGATGGCGTTCTTCCTTCAAACGAGGGCAGAGGATATGTCTTGAGACGCCTTTTGCGCAGGGCGGCAAGACACGGCAGACTTCTGGGACTGGAAAAAGAGTTCCTTTATACAGTTGCCGATACAGTTATTGACGAGTCAAAGCAAGGTTACCCCGAACTTGACGAAAAACGCGACTACATCAAAAAGACTATCAAAAACGAGGAAGAAAAGTTTGCAAAAACCATCGAGGGCGGTCTTGCGATACTTAATTCATACATTGCCGAGACAAAAAAATCAGGCAGCAACACCCTCAGCGGTGCGGATGCATTCAAGCTTAATGACACCTACGGATTCCCGATTGACCTCACAATCGAAATCTGCGAAGAACAAGGCCTCAAGGTTGATCGCGACGGCTTTGACAAGGAACTTAAAGCTCAAAAAGATAAGGCTCGTGCCGGCAGAAAAGATGGCTCAAGCTGGGACGACGATACACTCAGCATAAAGGCTCAGGCTACAGAATTTGTCGGTTATGACAGCCTAACTGCAAAATCAAAAATCGTTGCAATCCTCAAAGACGGAGCCGAGACGGATGCTATTGGCGAAGGCGAAGAAGGAATTGTTGTTGTGACTGAATCACCATTTTATGCCGAAATGGGCGGACAAGCTGGCGACATCGGCGAAATCGTGACCGAAAGCGGAAAAGCAAGCGTAATTGACACCAAAAAGAACGGTGACGGAATTTATTTCCACATAGTAAGGGTGGAAGAAGGCGAACTTTCAAAAGATACCGAAGCTAATCTTTCGGTTTGCAAGAAGAACAGAATGGCAATTTGCCGCAACCACTCGGTGACACATCTTTTGCACAAGGCACTCAAAGATGTTTTGGGTACCCATGTTGCTCAGGCAGGGTCGGAAGTTACTGCAAAAAGACTCAGATTTGACTTCTCGCACTTCGAGGCAATGACCCCGGACGAAATCAAAAAGGCTGAGGAACTGGTAAACGATGCAATTTTGGATGCACTTGATATAACAGTTCAGGAACTTGATATAAACGAGGCCAAAAAGCTTGGCGCAACCGCACAGTTTGGTGAAAAGTACGGCGAAAAGGTAAGAGTTGTTTCGATGGGTGACTATTCGGTTGAGTTCTGTGGCGGAACACATCTTACAAATACAGCTCAGGCGGGACTTTTCAAAATAGTTTCCGAAAGCGGTGTGGCTGCAGGTGTACGCCGAATCGAGGCAGTGACAGGCAAAGGCGTGTTTGAGCTTTTGCAAAAAACCGAAGAAACTATATCGAAAGTTGCCGAAACAATCAAGTCAAGTACACACGAGGTTGAGGCAAAGGCTTTGGCGCTGGTTGACGAAAACAAGAACTTGAAACGCGAGCTTGAAAGCATAAAAGCAAAGATGGCAAACAGCGGACTTGGAAGCCTTGTCGACAGTGCCGAAGAAGTGGACGGCATCAAGGTTATCGCACATCGTCTGGATGACGGGCTTGATATGAATGCTCTTCGCGGTGCAGGGGACAACCTCAAACAAAAAGCTGAATGTGCAGTTATTGTTCTGGCATCTGCGGCTGACGGCAAGGTAAACATTGTTGCGATGGCGACACCGTCAGCAATCGAAAAAGGTGCTCATGCCGGCAATATTATCCGCGAGGTTGCAAAGGCTTGCGGCGGCGGTGGCGGCGGAAAACCAGACAGTGCACAGGCGGGCGGCAAGGACGCGTCAAAACTTGACGAAGCACTTGCTTTGGTTAAAACACTTATAAAATAAAGGGAGGATTCTTTTATGGATTGTCTGTTTTGCAAAATAGCCGCAGGGGAAATCCCCTCGACAAAAGTGTATGAAGATGATAAGATTCTGGCGTTCAGGGACATTGAACCTCAGGCACCCCAGCATATCATAATCATACCTAAAGAACACATATCCTCAGCCAACGAAATAACAGAGGGAAATTCCACTGTTGTTGCAAAGATTTTTGAGACAGCTGCAAAAATTGCCAAAGAACTGGGGTTCTCGGAAAATGGATACAGAATTGTAAATAACTGTGGCGAAGACGGTGGTCAAACGGTCGGACATATTCATTTTCATCTGCTTGCGGGCAGAGAACTGGGATGGCCTCCGGGTTAAAGGTTAGCGCATACTAACTAAAACAGAAAGGACTGATATAACATGGCAGAAAATTTGGGCAAATATATAGATGCGATACTTGAGCAGCAGGAAAGCTTCAAGGGCATACCAAATCATTATTACAGTGATTACAATGTAAAACGCGGTCTGCGTAATGCTGACGGAACAGGTGTTCTGGCAGGTCTAACAAGTATTGGTGAGGTTCGCGGTTATATAGTTGACGATGGCGAAAAAACGCCTATCGAAGGTCAGCTCAGATATCGCGGCATACGCATAAGCGATATTGTTGAAAATTGTGACAAAGATGACCGATTTGGATTTGAGGAAGTAGTTTTTCTTCTTATGTTTGGAGAACTGCCTACAAAAGAACAGCTTGACAGTTTTTCAAAGCTTTTGGCAAGCCAGAGGACACTTCCTGAAAATTTTACCGAGGATATGATTTTAAAGGCACCAAGCAACAATATTATGAACAAGCTTGCAAGGTCGGTTCTGGTTTTGTATTCGTATGACAGTGAGGACAATCCTGATGCTATAGATATTGACAATTTACTCAGACAGAGCTTTGAACTTATTGCAAGCTTCCCAACACTTATTGCTTATGCTTATGCTGCAAAGAAGCACTATTATGACGGCAAGAGCCTTGTGATTCACAATCCAAACCCGGAGCTTTCAATTGCAGAGAACTTCTTCTATATGACTCGCGATGACCACAAGTATACCAAGAACGAAGCAAGAATTCTGGACCGTGCGCTTATGCTCCATGCAGAGCACGGTGGTGGTAACAACTCGGCATTTTCAATCAGAGTTTTGTCTTCAAGTGCGACCGACACGTATTCGGCTGTTGCGGCGGCAATAGGTTCGCTTAAGGGACCAAAACACGGCGGTGCAAACGAAAAAACTCTCAAGCAAATGAAAGAAATTCAGGAAAGTCTTAAAAACTGGGATGACGAGCAGGAGATTTATGATCATCTTTGCAAAATTGTCCGCAAAGAAGCGGGTGATGGAAGTGGCCTTATTTATGGAATAGGCCATGCGATTTATACACTTTCGGATCCCAGAACTGCTTTCTTCAGAGAATATGCGAAAGAACTTGCCGAAGAAAAGGGCAGACAAGCAGAATTCAAGCTTTATGAAACAATCGAAAGACTTGCCCCCAAAGTATTTGAGGATGAAAAGG
Source organism: Clostridia bacterium (assembly GCA_045578305.1). Taxonomy (GTDB): domain Bacteria; phylum Bacillota; class Clostridia; order Monoglobales; family Monoglobaceae; genus SIG440. The sequence continues at coordinate 5,486 of JAZNKA010000047.1, forward strand.
GAATTACCGCCCCAATGCCTGCCAATGTTGACTTTTATTCGGGATTTGTGTATCAAATGTTGGATATTCCTCCGGAACTGTATACCCCAATCTTTGCAATGGCAAGAATTGTCGGCTGGTGTGCTCACCGAATTGAGGAAGTTATGACCGGTGGAAGAATTATAAGACCTGCATACAAAAACATCAAAAAGCGCCGTGAATACACACCTATCAATGAACGATAACAAAAAGGTTGTGACGAATTTTCGTCACAACCTTTTTTATGTCTTTGTAATTCAATCGCAAATGTCGGCAATCTGAAAGGCTATAACCTTTCGGAGCTCCTCAAGTGACATTTCCACCTGACTGCCGATTTTGCCTGCGCTGAAGATTATGGTTTCAAAATCTTCGGCACTTTTGTCAAATGTGGTCAAAAAGAATTTTTTCATACCAATCGGTGAGCAACCGCCGTGAATGTATCCGGTCAAAGGCAGCAGCTCTTTTGATTTTATCATTTCAATCTTTTTTTCGCCAACGGCTTTTGCCGCTTTTTTAAGATTAAGCTCTTTGTTTACAGGGACATCAAACACATAATATTTGTTTGGCGAACCCACGGTGACCAGCGTCTTAAAAACATGGTCGGGATTTTGCCCAAGCTTTTCAGCTATTTCCATTCCGCTGATTGCTTCGGGAATATCATAATGATATGCTTTGTATGAAATCCCCTTTTGGTCAAGTATGCGGATTGCGTTTGTTTTGATCATTTTAAAGATTCCTTTTGCGAGAGTTAGTTAAGACTTACTGAATTTAATTTTATCCCAGTATTCTTTTGCGGCTTGTTCGGTTTTGTTTTCGCCGTAGGTGTAATATTTTTTGTCCTTGATTTTGTCGGGCAGGTATTGCTGTTTTACATAGTGGTTGGGGAAGTCGTGCGGGTACAGATAATGCTGACCCTTTTGAACATCACCTTCGCCGTCAAAGTGCTTGTTTTGCAATTGTCTTGGGATTTCGCCGGTGTCCATTTGTTCGATGTCTGACAGGGCATTGTCCAAAGCAATATGTGCCGAGTTGGATTTTGGAGCAGTCGCAAGCAGAACAGCGGCATCGCCCAAAGGAATACGCGCCTCAGGAAGCCCAAGCATCAATGCGCTGTCTACACAAGCTTTTACGATGGGGATTGCCATTGGATATGCAAGTCCGATATCTTCGGCTGCAATAACCATAAGGCGTCTGCAAGCAGACTGCAGGTCGCCGGCTGAAATCAGTCGTGCCAGATAATGAACTGCGGCATCCGGGTCAGAACCACGGATTGATTTTTGCAGCGCACTCATAACATCGTATTGACTGTCCCCCGATTTGTCATAGCGAAACGCTTTTTTTTGAGTGCATTGCTCGGCACAATTAAGGTCGATATGAATCACGCCATCCTTATCGGGCTTTGCATAAATTACAGCAAGCTCGAGTGAATTAAGAGCCTTGCGGACATCACCGTTTGACATTTCGGCAATATGCAAAAGGGCGTCGTCGTCAGCGGTTATTTCACCCGAAAAATCTTCTTTGACAAGCTCTATCCCACGCAGGAGTGCTTTTTTTATCTCAAAAGGTGCGACAGGCTTGAATTCGAAAACAGTGCTTCGGCTGAGGATTGCATTGTATACATAAAAGTATGGATTTTCTGTGGTGCTTGCAATCAAAGTGATTTTGCCGTTTTCGGTGTATTCAAGCAGGGACTGCTGTTGCTTTTTGTTAAAGTTTTGTATCTCGTCAAGATACAGCAAGATTCCCGACTGCCCCTCAAAAGTGTCACACCTTGCACAAACATCGCGTACATCAGCAACCGATGCGGTTGTGGCGTTCAGCTTGCAAAGGGTTTTGCCGCTGATTTTTGCCAGTATGTTTGCAACGGTTGTTTTTCCGGTTCCTGACGGTCCGTAAAAAATCATATTGGGTATGGTTTTTGAATTTGCAATCTCAGACAGGACCTTTCCGGGCCCGATGATGTGGTTTTGCCCCACAACATCGGCAAGGGTCTGAGGCCTCAGTCTGTCAGCAAGCGGCTTATTCATAAAGCGGATATTTTGCACACAAAGCGTCAACTCGGCGTGCAGCTTCTTCACGGTTTGCCTCGAAGTCTGTAATAACCATATTGATTATTCTTGCGACCTCACGCATGTCGTCTTCTTTAAAGCCTCGTGTTGTAACAGCGGGGGCACCAAGACGAAGTCCGCTTGTAATAAAAGGACTTTGCGGGTCGTTGGGGATTGTATTTTTGTTGGCAGTTATGCCGATTTCGTCAAGGTTATGCTCAACCTCTTTGCCTGTAAGACCGCGCTTTGAAAGGTCAACAAGCATAAGATGGTTGTCTGTACCGCCCGAAACAATGTCAATTCCAAGATTTATAAGCTCGTCACAAAGAGCGGCAGCGTTCTTTTTAACCTGCAACTGATATTCTTTGAATTCGGGCTTAAGTGCTTCGTTAAAGCATGCAGCTTTGGCAGCTATTACGTGCATAAGGGGGCCGCCCTGATTGCCGGGGAACACGGCTTTGTTTATCATCTGGGCATATTTTTCTTTGCAAAGAATCATACCGCCGCGTGGTCCGCGCAGGGTTTTGTGTGTTGTTGTTGTCACAAAGTCTGCATAAGGAACAGGACTTGGATGAAGCCCTGCTGCAACAAGACCTGCGATATGTGCCATATCAACCATAAGATATGCACCAACCTCGTCAGCAATTTCGCGGAATTTTTTGAAGTCGATTTCTCTTGCATATGCGCTTGCGCCGGCAAGGATGAGCTTTGGCTTATTTTCGATTGCAAGCTGTCTAAGTGCATCGTAGTCTATGCGGTGAGTCTTTTCGTCAACTCCGTAGGGGACAACATTGAAGTATTTGCCCGAAACATTGACGGGTGAGCCATGGCTGAGGTGTCCGCCATGAGCAAGGTTCATACCAAGGTAGGTATCGCCGGGTTCCATAACTGCAAAAAATACTGCAAAGTTTGCCTGAGCGCCTGAGTGGGGCTGAACATTTGCGAATTCTGCGCCAAACAGCTTTTTTGCACGCTCTCTTGCAAGGTCTTCAACTATATCCACATATTCGCAGCCGCCGTAGTATCTTTTGCCGGGGTATCCTTCGGCATATTTGTTTGTAAGGGGAGTACCCATAGCCTCCATAACAGCCGGGCTGACAAAATTTTCGGATGCAATAAGCTCAATTTTGCTGCGCTGTCTTGAAATTTCCTTTTTTATCGCCGCCGCAAGTTCGGGGTCGGATTTTGTTACATTTTCAAGCTCGAACATTGTTTTTCCTCCTGTGTTATTTACAAAAAAGTATTTTTAATGTATAATTACACATAGTATATCAAAAAACTACAGATTTTTCAAGGGGTAAAAGTGAAATGGCGGAAAGTATCCAAAAAAAGAAAGAACGCATTTTGAATATAATAAAAACATTTGACAAGGTTTATGGTGATGCGGATTGCACGCTTGAATACAAGGACCCGCTTCAGCTCCTTATTGCCACACAGCTTGCCGCACAGTGTACTGATGCAAGAGTGAATCTGGTGACGCCTGCTTTGTTTGCGAAATACAAAACGGCACAGGATTTTGCAAATGCTGACGAGGATGAGCTTTCGACGCTTATTCGTTCTACAGGGTTTTATCGCAACAAAACAAAAAATATTATTGCTTGCGGCAAAAAACTGGTTGCTGATTTTGGAGGGAAAGTCCCCCAAACGATGGACGAGCTTTTGACCCTTCCAGGAGTAGGCAGAAAAACCGCAAATCTGGTGCTGGGGGACATTTTTGGCAAACCCGGGATTGTTGTCGACACTCATGCCGGCAGACTTGCAAGACGTATGGGGCTTACAAAAAACACCGACCCTTACAAGGTCGAGCTTGACCTTTTGAAGCTTGTCCCCGAGGAAAAACAGTCCATGTTTTGTCATCAGCTGGTTTTTCACGGCAGAGAATTTTGCAATGCCCGAAAACCCGCTTGTGATGCATGTCCGGTAAAGGATTTTTGCCCTCGCGTGGGGATTGATTAAAAGCGTTTTAAAGAGCATTTTGAAGAAAAAAAGAGGTTTTGGGGAGATAATTGAACATAAATGCAAATAATCAACGATAAAACCCTTGACTTTTTTCGGCCAAAATGGTACAATAACTGCTGTCGCTACAAACGGCGGCAGTAAATGTGGGCGCATAGCTCAGCTGGGAGAGCATCTGCCTTACAAGCAGAGGGTCATAGGTTCGAGCCCTATTGTGCCCACCACTTTTACGGTCCGGTAGTTCAGTTGGTTAGAATGCCAGCCTGTCACGCTGGAGGTCGTGGGTTCGAGCCCCATCCGGATCGCCA
>JAZNKA010000048.1:0-33317 GCA_045578305.1 Clostridia bacterium
CCGAAATTGATTTTTCAAAGGCTGATATAGTTTTTTTGGGTGGCGGGCTTGATCGCGAGCTTTCAATTGTTCTTGACAGACTTAAGGAAAAAAGAGAAGAGTTAAAAAAATTTGTCGAATCGGATGGCACAGTGCTTGCAATCTGTGGCGGATACCAGATTCTTGGCAAAGAATGCTGCATTTGTGAAAAACAGACCGAAGGTCTTGGTATTTTAAATATAGTTACTGACAAAAATGCGGACAATAATCGATTTACAGGCGATACGGTGATTGAATGTGACGGAATTCGGGCAGCGGTTGTTGGCTTTGAAAATCACAGCGAAAGAACAGATATCGGAAACCACACACCTTTTGGAAAGGTGATAAAAGGCTTTGGTAATGATGGGACAAGCGGTTTTGAGGGGGTTTTGTATAAAAATCTTATCGGGACATATCTCTACGGACCGTTGCTTCCCAAAAACCCCGGGGTTTGTGACAGAATTTTGGAAAATGCGCTCAAAAATAAGTATCCTGACTTTAAAGATCTTGCACCACTTGACGATGGGGTAGAGGAGCTTGCGAATGCTTATATCCTGAAAAGGATGCAGTAAAAATGGAAAAATCTTGCCTTTGACGATGATTTTCATTGCAATATTATAAGTTGTGACATTATTAAACGCCATACAACATATTGTGACAACGCTTGACATCGACCACTAAATATTATAAAAAAATATGGAAAAATGTGGAAATAACTATTGACAAAAATATAGAATGGCGTTATAATCTAATTGCAAATGGAAAATATTGGAAAATAAAGGAGTTATCAAAATGGAAAAACAAATCAATGTCTTAATTGCGGATAGTGACACGAATTATGTAAAAGAATTGACAGCAGGACTTACAGCGGATTTCAGAATCAATGTGTGCGAGACGGTCGCAAACGGATACCAGCTTATTGAAAAAGTTGATATTTTAAAGCCGGATGTTGTGATTATGGAAATTCTTCTTCCAAATATTGACGGAGTTGGCGTACTTGAAAGATTGCGGGCAAAAAAACAGGAGTTTGAAAATTTCTGTATGCCCAAAATCATTATTCATTCAAGCATGGACAACAAAGATATATCGCAGGAATGTATGAATCTTGGTGCAAACTATTATCTCAAAAAACCAATGGGATGCGAAAGTATAATAAGAGCAATCAGACGAATTTGTGATACAGGTGAGAGCAAGAAAAAGATTGCTACAGGGGCAAAATTTGAAATCAGCGGAAAACCGGATGTAGAGACAATGGTTACACAAACCATACACGAAGTAGGAATTCCTGCGCATATAAAGGGCTATCAATATATAAGACATGCTATAATGCTTGTTATTGAAAACCTTGATGTTATAAATTCGATAACAAAAACCCTGTACCCAACAGTTGCCGAGGATTTTCATACCACAGCAAGCCGTGTCGAACGTGCGATACGCCATGCAATAGAGGTAGCCTGGGACAGAGGCGATACCGAAACCCTTAATTCCATTTTTGGATACACTATTGCAACTTCAAAAGGAAAACCAACAAATTCCGAATTTATAGCAATGATTGCAGACAGATTGAGACTACAGATAAAGAATGCGAGTTAAATACGGCAAAAAAACGGTGCTTTGAAAAACTTTGTCAAAAAGCGACAAAGTTTCAAAGCACCTATTTTTTTTTGAATTATGTGAAACATTAACAAAAAAATAAAATATATACCTAAAATATTGTTGACAAAAGATGAAAATTGATTTATCATATGATATATGGGTATATTTTTGCTTAATACTTTATAATGGTGATTGATTATTTTAAAACAAAGGAGGAATATTGTCTATGGGAGCTGTTGTTGAAAATCAGAAAGTCACGTTAAAAAAAGTAGATGATATGGTTTTTGAAGAAAAACCCGTTTATGATACAGCAAAGCGTTTGTTTGACATATTTGCAAGTCTTGCAGCCATCATTGTTTTGGCAATTCCTATGCTTATTGTAGCAATTGCAGTCAATCTTGATTCCTCCGGGCCTGTTGTTTATGCACAGGAGCGATTGACAAAAGACGGTAAGAAGTTTATGCTTTATAAGTTCAGGACAATGTGTGAAAATGCAGAGAAGAACGGCGCTCAATGGGCGAAAGTTGAAGATCCTCGTGTTACCCGATTGGGGGCATTTTTAAGAAAAACCCGAATGGATGAGACTTTACAATTCTTTAATGTTTTAAAAGGTGATATGTCAATAATAGGGCCGCGACCCGAAAGAGAGATTTTTCATAAAAATTTCTGTGAAGAAATTGAAAAATGGAACGATCGTTTGTATGTAAGGCAAGGGATTACAGGTCTGGCACAAGTGATGGGTGGATATGATTTGGTACCGCAGGAAAAACTGATATATGACCTTGAGTACATAAAAAATCGTTCGGTTTGGTTGGATATAAAGATTATTTCGAAGACTATAGCAATAGTATTCACGCATGAGGGAGCGAGATAATGACTTTAGACTATTCGGTTTTGATGTCTGTTTATTATAAAGAAAATCCGGAACATTTAACGGAATCCATAGAAAGTATGCTTAACCAAACTATACCAACAAATGATTTTGTTTTGGTATGTGATGGCAAGCTCACACCCGAGCTTATGTTGGTTTTGAAGAAGTATGCTGACAATCCGATAATGAATATTGTCTATCTTGAGAAAAATGTTGGAGTTGGCGAAGCTTTGAATATCGCATTGCCTTATTGCAAAAACGAACTGATTGCTCGTATGGACAGTGATGATATATCTGTGTCTGATCGCTGCGAGAAACAACTAAAAATATTTGAAACAATGGATGTGGACGTTGTTGGGGCAAGTATTGAGGAATTTATTGATGACCCTGATTGTGTAATGTCTAAAAGACAAGTGCCAAGACTGCACACAGATATCACAAAATATGCAAAAAAGAGAAATCCGGTCAATCAGGTAAGTGTTATGTTTAAAAAATCAAAGGCGATGGCGTGTGGTGGATACCAAAGCTTTTATTTGCTTGAGGACTATTATTTATGGCTGAGGATGATTATGTCAGGCTGTAAGTTTTTCAATATGCAGGAAACACTTGTAAAAGTAAGAACCACACACGATATGTTTATGCGTAGGGGTGGATACTCTTATTTTAAAAGCAATAAAATGCTTCAAAAGTTTATGCTTGAATCTGGATTTATTTCTCGTTACCGATACATTATGAATGTCTGCGAAAGATTTGCCGTTCAGGTAGCTATGCCTAACAAAATAAGAAAATTATTCTACTTAAAAGCGTTAAGGAAATAAAAAATGGTCTGCATTTCGCAGACCATTTTTTTACCTATTTAAAATACTGATATATATAGCACTTCAGCATACCATTATACACCTTGCGGCGTTTGTCGGCAAAACTGCCATAGTGTTGCTCGAATTGTTCATTGGATGTAAGAATGAACTTTTTCATGCTTGGAAATTCGGCGAACTTTCTGCCCATTGTGCGATAAAGCCGTTCGCATTGTTTTGCATCAAGAAGTCTTTCGCCATATGGCGGATTGCATATGATGACACCCTTTTCTTTTGATGGGGTGAGTTTTGCCACATCGCAAACGCTGAATTTGATTTTATCAGCAACACCGGCATTTTCGGCGTTCTTTTTTGCAATGGCTATTGCCTCGGGGTCAATGTCGGATGCGTAAATTTCGGTTTTGGTGTTGGGCCTCGCATTTTCGCGTGCTTCGTCGCGGATGTCCTTCCACATTTCGCGTGGGATGTGATTACGCCAAGTTTCAGCAACAAAACGGCGCTTGATCCCCGGCGCGGTGTTTGTGGCATAAAGAGCTGCTTCAATTGCAAGGGTGCCGCTTCCGCAGAAGGGGTCAATAAACATTCTGTCACCGCGCCAGAAGCTGAGGTCAATCATTGAATATGCCAAGGTTTCGCGCATGGGGGCAAGAACGCTGTTTTCACGATAGCCGCGTTTGTAAAGATTTTCGCCGCTGGTGTCGATATAAATTGTTGCAACATCCTTCATAAGTGCAAACTGGATGGGATAAAGAGGACCTGTTTCTTCAAATCTTTCGATGCCGTAATGAGCAGAAAGGCGCGAAACAATTGCCTTTTTTATTATTGCCTGACAGTCTGGAACGCTGTGAAGAGTTGAACGAATGGAGTGACCTTTAACGGGAAAAGCAGCATCTTTTTCGATTATGCTTTCCCAGTTGATTTTTTTTGTTTTTTCAAAAAGGTCGTCAAAAGATGTTGCCTTAAATTCGGCAAGTTTAATCATAACACGCTCGGCAGCACGCAGATTTATATTTGCAAGGCAAATAGCCTCGGCATCACCCTCAAATGTGACACTGCCGTCTTTGACCTCTTTTGTTTCGTATCCAAGGTGCCGCACCTCATTTGCGACTATTTGTTCAGTCCCCAAAAGTGTAGGGATAGTAAGTAACAGTTTTTTCATAATTGCCTCCGATAAAGTACAAGTATATGCTAAGTATATCATCAATTTTACCTTCCAGTCAATACAAAATGATGAGGAGACTCCAAAGTTTACAAAAAGATAAAATTTTGCTTGCGTTTGGCGAAAAAATAAGGTATAATATATGAGGTATATTTTTGTTTAAAAGTCAGATGGATTTGTCTGATGATTTTGATACTGAATACAAAAGAAACAAATGTGAAAGGTTGCGTGATTAAAATGAAAAATACAGAAAAAACAATGGAAAAGGTTGTTGCCCTTTGCAAAGGTCGCGGATTTGTTTATCCGGGATCTGAGATATACGGTGGACTTGCAAACACATGGGACTATGGCCCTTTGGGTGTAGAACTCAAAAACAATGTTAAGCGTGCATGGTGGAAGAAGTTTATCCAGGAAAGTCCTTACAATGTGGGACTTGACGCTGCTATTCTTATGAACCCCGAGACTTGGGTTGCATCAGGCCATGTTGGAGGATTTTCGGACCCGCTTATGGACTGTAAAGAATGTAAGATCCGTTTCAGAGCGGACAAGCTTATTGAGGATGCGGCAGGCATTTCGGCTGACGGCTGGTCAGATGAAAAGATGCTTGAATTCATCAACGAGCAGGATATCAAATGTCCAAATTGTGGAAAACACAACTTTACCGACATCCGCAAATTCAACCTTATGTTCAAGACATTCCAGGGTGTAACCGAGGACAGCAAAAGTGAAATTTTCTTAAGACCCGAAACCGCTCAGGGTATATTTGTAAACTTCAAAAATGTGCAGAGAACAGCAAGAAAAAAGGTTCCTTTTGGCATAGGTCAGATTGGTAAATCGTTCAGAAACGAGATTACTCCCGGAAACTTTACATTCAGAACACGTGAGTTTGAGCAGATGGAGCTTGAATTCTTCTGCAAACCCGGAACAGACCTTGAGTGGTTTGCTTATTGGAAGGATTATTGCAAAAACTGGCTTTTGTCTCTTGGTGTAAAAGAAGAAAATATCAAGATGCGAGACCACGAGCAGGAAGAACTTTCGCATTACAGCAACGCGACAACCGATATTGAATTTATGTTCCCGTTTGGTTGGGGCGAACTTTGGGGGATTGCTGACAGAACTGATTTTGACCTTACTCAGCACACCAACCACAGTGGCGAAAAGCTTGAATACAACGACCCCGAAACAAACGAAAAGTATATTCCTTACTGTGTGGAACCGTCGCTTGGTTGTGACCGTGTTACACTTGCTTTCCTTTGCGAAGCTTATGACGAAGAAGTGCTTGATGCAGAAAAGAATGATGTTCGTACAGTTATGAGATTTCATCCCGCGCTTGCTCCCATTAAGGCTGCTGTGTTGCCACTTTCGAAGAAACTTGCAGAGGGTGCCGGAGCAGTTTATGCAAAGCTTGCGGCTGAGTTTATGTGCGAATATGACGAAGCAGGAAGCATAGGCAAGCGTTATCGCCGTCAGGACGAGATTGGAACACCTTTCTGCATAACATACGATTTTGACTCCGAAGAGGATGCATCGGTTACAGTTCGTATGCGTGACTCAATGGAGCAGGAACGTGTAAAGATTGACGAGCTTGTAAATTATATAAGCGAAAGAATTAAGTTTTAAGGATTGGTGAAGCGTGCTGTTTTCAGATGTAATCGGGCATAATAAAATAAAGAGTATTTTGACCCGGTCGGTAAGGGACAGCCGGATTGGTCATGCGTATTTGTTTGAAGGCCCCGAGGGAGTGGGAAAGCTTTCGCTTGCAAGGGCATTTGCGCAGATGATTGTTTGTGAAAATCCCGAGGCACTTGATGCCTGTGGTGTGTGTGCGAATTGCAGCAGGGCAGCATCGCAAAACCATCCGGATTTGACCATTGTAACAAATCAGTTTTATGACGCATCTAAAAAATCTGCAGATATATTGGTTGACACAATCCGAAGTATGAAAAGCGATGTTTATATCAAGCCGTTTTTGGGGATGCGGAAGATTTATATAATCCCCAACGCTGATACGATGAATATAAGTGCGCAAAACAGTCTTTTAAAGGTCCTGGAAGAACCGCCCGAGTATTGCACAATAATTTTGCTTGCAGAAAATCGAGAAGCTTTTTTGCCCACAATACTTTCGAGGGTATCTGTATTTAAATTTTTTGCTTTAACTGATGATGAAGTCGAAAAGTATCTTGCTGAAAATTTTGAAGTAACAGACTCTGTACAGCGCAGACTTTTGGCAAAAATGAGCGGGGGCAGTATTAAAAAAGCGGTAGAATTGCTTGAAAATCCCGAAAGCAGACAATTAAGAGACGACTTTTTTGATTGTGTTTTTGCTATATTGGGAGGAAATCGAAAAACAATTTATGATTTTTCACTTTTCTTCAAACAAAACAAAGAAGACTTTGAATTTTTGATAAATGTATTGCAAAGTATATTTTGTGATGCTTTGCATATTTTGAAAACACAAAATGCCGAAAGTATTTCCAACACAGACAAAAAGATAAAAATACAAAAACTCTCGGAGTCTGTTGGTACTAAAAGCATATTGAAAGCTCTTGAAGCAATTTTGAAAGCTAATGATTATTTCTCAAAGAATATAGGCGTTGGCACAATTTCACAATGCCTTGGTTTAGAATTATGGGAGGCAGTAAATGACCGAAGTTATAGGAGTAAAGTTTAATAAAGTTGGAAAAGTATACTACTTTGACCCCAAAGGCAGCAAACTTAATGTTGGACAGGGCGTTGTGGTGGAGACTGCACGCGGTATTGAATTTGGCATAGTAGCTTTTGCCAACCATGAGGTTGCGGATGAAGAGATTGTAGCACCGCTTAAGCCGATAATCCGCCCTGCGACAAATGCCGATTATGAAAGACTTGAAAACAATAAAATAAAAGAGAAAGAGGCATTTGATGTTGCCTTGCAAAAGATTCGTGAGCATAAGCTTGATATGAAGCTTATAAGTACCGAATACACCTTTGACGGAAGCAAAATCCTGTTTTATTTTACAGCAGATGGAAGAGTTGATTTCAGAGAACTTGTAAAAACTCTGGCAGGCATTTTTAAAACCCGTATTGAGCTCAGACAGATGGGCGTTCGTGATGAAGCAAAATTGCTTGGTGCCATAGGTGGTTGCGGACGGCAACTTTGTTGCTCGACTTTTTTGAATGATTTCCATTCGGTGTCAATACGTATGGCAAAGGACCAGGGTCTTTCGCTTAATCCGACAAAAATTTCGGGTATATGCGGCAGACTGATGTGCTGTCTTCAGTACGAGCAGGAAGCATATGAGGATTTGCTTAAAAAGGTTCCAGGCAAGGGTGCACTTGTTGAATATGACGGCGAGAAGGGTGTTGTAACAGATACCTTTGTGCTTAAGGGTTTGATAAAGGTAAGATTTGGGACTCAGGAAGAGCCTGTTTTTAAAATCGTTGATGCAAAAGATGCAAAGATTTTGAAAAAGGGTAAAGTTGAAAAGACTGAGGCTGAAGAAAACATAGAATAAAATACTGTAAGGGCGCCAGAATCGGGACAATGAAAAACTTTGTTGTTACCTTAAAAAGGCAGCCCTTTTGGTTTAGAGGAGGAAACGGTTTGTATCTTAAGAGTGTAGAGTTGCAAGGATTTAAGTCCTTTGCAGACAAGATATACCTTGATTTTAATCCCGGAATTACCGCTATTGTAGGGCCAAACGGCTCGGGCAAGAGCAATATTTCTGATGCGATACGATGGGTTATGGGCGAGCAGAGTGTCAAATCACTTCGCGGAAATCGTATGGACGATGTTATCTTTTCGGGAACGGAAGTAAGAAAGCCTCATGGATTTGCTGAGGTTTCTTTGGTAATAGATAATTCCGAAAGATTGTTTCCTTTGGATTATGAAGAAGTGACCGTTACCCGAAGAATTTATCGCAGTGGCGAAGGTGAATATTTTATAAACCGTAATGCCTGCAGACTTAAGGATATCCACGAACTGTTTATGGATACAGGTCTTGGCAGAGAGGGATATTCCATTGTAGGACAGGGTAAGATTGACGAGATTTTGAGCAATAAGTCCGAAGACAGACGCCGTATATTTGAAGAGGCAGCGGGTATAACAAAATACAAATACCGCAAAGTTGAGGCAGAACGAAAGCTTGAAAGAACCAACGAAAATCTGACCCGTGTGAATGATATAATGACCGAACTCGAGGGGCAGCTTGAGCCGCTTAAAAATCAGTCCGAAAAGGCAAAAAAGTATCTTAATCTGAGGGAAGAACTCAAAAATATTGAAGTAAATGCGGCGGTTGTTTCGATTGAAAAATTTAAGGAAGATTTGAAAGCAGCAGAAGCCGATTACAATGCGATTTCTGAAAGTGTCAACAATTTGCAGGCAGAAACTCAAGAGACCGAGGATATGATAGCTTCGCTTTATGAAAAAATCGAAAAATATGACGAAGAAACCGAAAGCTTGCGACAAACAAAAGAAATTGAAACCGAAAAAGCTGCTGACGGGTCAAACAGCATAAGCATCTGGCTTGCCAATATCGAGCATTTTAAAGAAAATATAGAGAGAATACAACAGGAAATCCAGAAAAGTGAAAGAGGTACCCAGCACCTTGACGCTTTGATTTGCGAATACAAAGCTGTTATGTCAAACCTCAAGTGTGAGGTTGGTGGTATTTTGAGTAAAAAAAGCGAGCTTGAAACTGAGCTTTCCAAAACAAACGACTTTTTCTCAAAAGGCTCTGACGAGGTAGAAAAATTAAAAAGTCAGATTATTGACAAAACCTCCGAGATTGCATCGCTGAAAAGCAAAATTGCGAATTGCGATATTTTGATTGAAAGTTTTGATTCCGAGCGCATAAATGCGGAGGAACTTTTTAGAAATCAAAAAGACGGATACATAAAGATTCAGGAAGAAAACGCATATCTCAAAACACAGCTTGAGAGTGTTTTTGCCGAGCTTGAAAATTTGCGCAAAAAGTCAGACGAGGCAACAAAGAATTATAACGAGTTGTCGGCGGCGGCGCAAAAGTATAATTCTGATAAGAATGTTGCATTGGCACAGCTGAGCCGCGATTCATCACACAAGAGTGTTCTTGAGGATATGGAAAATGAATTTGACGGTTACAACCGCAGTGTAAAGTCGGTTATGACAGCACATTCCAAGGGCGCGCTTAAAGCCTGCAAAATTTACGGACCGCTTTCAAGCCTTGTAAATACCGATAAAAAGTATGTTACAGCAATAGAAACAGCAATGGCATCCGTAAGCCAGAATATAGTTACAGAAACCGAGCAGGATGCAAAAAAGGCAATTGAGTATTTGAAGCAAAATCACCTTGGAAGAGCGACTTTTATGCCTGTTTCGACCATAAAATCAAGAACTGTCGATGTCTCAATTGCGTCTAAGCTTAGTGGTTATATTGCAATTGCAAAGGACTTGGTGCAGTATGATGTGCTTTATGAAGGTGTTGTGGGAAATGTTCTTGGCGCGACTGTTGTTGTTGATAATATTGACAATGCAATCAATATGGCTGCAAAATGCGGTCACAAATTCCGTATTGTTACATTAGAGGGCGAAATTATGCAATCTGGCGGTGCTATGACCGGCGGAAGTATGGGCAAAAACGCAGGATTTTTGTCACGCAAGGCAGAAATCGATACCTTGAGTGAGCAGATTGACAGTCTTAAAAAGACAATCGAAAAAATTGAGGCAGAGCAGAAGAAGAATACGGAGCTTATTCAAACCGCCGAAATAAAGATGAAGGATGTTCAGGAGAAACTTTCATTAAAGAACGAAGAATATATAAATCTTAAGGCCGATGTTCAGCACAGTGACAAATATCTTCTTGAGGCAAATGAGAGAAAAGAAACTTTGCTTAAGGATATAAATACAATAAACACCAGAACAAAAGAGATAAAGACTGATATTGAGCAGAGTAATGATAAAATTGAAATATTGAACAGGGAGATAGAGAGCCTTAAGTCTGATAGCGAAAACAAGCAAAAAGATACTGAAAAGATTTTTGCAGAGGTACAGGAATTGCAGGAGCAAATCCTTTCTATAACCATCGAGGAAAATGCAAAGCAAAAGGATATCGAGCATCAAAACGAAAGACTTTTGGGGGTTGTATCCCAGAAAGAAGAAATTGAAGCCGAAATTTTTGAAAAACGAAGCCAGATAGCAGGCTTTGAACAAAAAATTGCCGAAACCAACAGCGATATAGATAAAAATCGTAAGGATTTGAATGATTTGGCGGACAAAGCGGCTTTGATTGACAAACGCATAGAGGAACTTTCGGGCTTGAGAAAAGCGGATGACCTTAAAGTACGTCAGCTTCAGGACGACACAAAAGAAACCCGTGAAAAACTTTTTGCTCTTGGTCAGCAAAAAGTCAAGGCAGAAACAAAAAAAGCAAAGCTCGAAGAAGATTTGGATGGTATTTTTGCACATTTGTGGGAGGAATACGAACTTACATATTCCGAGGCAGTCAAGCTCAGAACTGCAGAAGAAATCAATCTTACAGAAGCAAATCGCGAGATTGCAAGCCTGAAATCAAAAATCAAGGCACTTGGAAGCATAAATATTGATGCAATTGAGGAATATAAAAATGTCAGCGAGCGCTTTAATTTCCTTACCGAACAAACCAATGATTTGGAAAAGGCAAAAGGCGAGCTTGAAGATTTGATTTCCGAAATGATTGAAATAATGAAAAAGCAATTTTCGTTGCAGTTTGCAAACATCAGCAAAAACTTTAATACTGTATTTAAAGAGCTTTTTGGTGGCGGTCAGGCGACTCTTAGTCTTGCGGACCCTGATGATGTGTTGGAAAGCGGTGTCGAAATCGAAGCACAACCGCCGGGCAAAAAACTGCAGAGCTTGTCACTTCTCTCGGGCGGTGAAAAGGCGTTTACCGCAATTGCGCTGCTTTTTGCTATACTGAAGGTAAGACCGACTCCGTTTTGTATTCTTGACGAGATTGAGGCGGCACTTGACGATGTAAATGTATACAGATATGCAGATTATCTTAAGAAATACAGCAAAAAAACTCAGTTTATAGTGGTAACTCACAGACGCGGAACGATGGAGGCTGCAAATATTCTTTATGGTGTTACCATGCAGGAGAAAGGTATTTCAAAATTACTTGCATTAAATATTGACGAGGTGGCAGAATAATGGGACTTTTTGATAAACTTAAATCAAGCCTTTCAAAAACAAAGGAGTCGGTATCTTCCAAACTTGACGAAGTTTTGAAGGTTTTCAAGTCGGTTGACGAAGAATTGTTTGAAGAACTTGAAGAAGCCTTGATTATGGCAGATCTTGGCGTCAATACTGCCTGTGATATAATCGATGAACTTAAGGAGAAAGCAAAAGAAAAGAAAATTACAGAAAGTGCTGACCTTAAGGCGGAACTTCGCGAAATACTTGAACAAATTCTTTCAGATGGTGAAAACAAGCTTGTTTTGGAGGGATCGCCTGCTGTTGTGATGGTAATTGGTGTAAATGGAGTAGGAAAAACCACTTCAATCGGCAAGCTTGCTAATCTGTACAAAAATCAGGGCAAAAAGGTTGTTATTGCTGCGGCTGATACTTTCCGTGCGGCAGCTGTCCAGCAGCTTGAAGTATGGGCAGACCGTGCAGGTGCTGATATTGTAAAGCAACAAGAGGGTGCTGACCCTGCCGCTGTTATTTTTGACGCAATTGCTGCTGCAAGAAAACGAGGGGCAGATGTTTTGCTTTGTGATACGGCAGGCAGACTTCACAACAAGAAAAATCTTATGGAAGAGCTTAAAAAGATTTACAGAATTCTTGATAAGGAGCTTCCTGATTCGTCAAAAGAAGTGCTTCTTGTGCTTGATGCAACAACAGGGCAAAACGCAGTTCATCAGGCAAAGGAATTTAAAGAAGCGGCGGATATTACAGGAATTATTTTGACCAAGCTTGACGGAACAGCCAAGGGCGGAATTGTGTTTGCCATTAAAAACGATTATTCAATACCTGTAAAGCTTATTGGCCTTGGCGAGCAAATTGATGATATTGACGAGTTTGACCCAGAGGCGTTTGTTGATGCCATAATTCCAAAGTCAGAGGAATAAACTTTTATATGCCGAAAGTTTTCGGCAGAATGGAGAATTTTATGATTGATGCAAAAGGTTTTGGCAAGGATTTTGCTGACAAAAAGAGGGGCTTTTCAAAAAAGACCTTATGGTATTTGATTGCAGCGGCAGTTTTGTTTTTGATAGGCTCGCTTGCCGGCATTTTCTTTGAATATATAGAAATTCTGGAAGTAGGAGAAAAATTTACATCTGTATTTTTTAAAAATATTATTTCACGAATTCTGGTGCAGGGAACAAGCTTTATCTTGTTTTTTGTCTGTGCTTTACTTAGTATTCTGTTTATCAGACGAAATCTTTCGCTTTTGAATGTTGAAAGGGCAATCTTTGAAAAACTGACGGTTTCTGCTCTTATTGCTGCTTTGTTTGCTTTTATTCTCAGTCGTACTGTCGGAAGTTCACTTTGGGAAAAATTATTAATTTTTATGAACGCAGGCGACTTTCCCCAAAATGATCCTGTATTTGGGAAAAATATTGGATATTATGTTTTTGAGAGACCTTTTTTGGAAGCTGCTTTAAACAGTGTTCTTGGCGGATGGCTTACCATTACAGTTTTTTCCCTTGCGGCTTACTGGATTTTGGGAACAGTTGCGGGTGGATATTCGTCCGGTGAGCTTTTTGGCGTAAAGCGAATAGCAATTCATAATCTTGTGAATATCATTATATTGATTTTGCTTTATTGTTTGACCTATATTTTAAAGGCTGAAGAAATTTTGTATGGAAGCTTTGGGGAGCTGCAGGGTGCGGGGTATACAGACAAAACCATTTGGCTCAGTTTTTATAAATTAGCCCCATTTGTCATTGTTTTACTGTCAGTATTATTCTTGATTTTTGTTTTAAAAAAGAAATACAAGGCAGCAACTATTTCAGTTTTGGCTTTCCCGGGATTGATGATTCTGACCGCCGCCTTGGCTTTTTTGGTGCAAAGTGTATTTGTCGCACCAAACGAGGTCATCAAAGAACAGGAAAATATTTCGGCAAATATCGAATTTACTCAAGCGGCGTATGGGCTTGATAATATATCCGAGGTTGTGTTTGATGTCAAAAATGACCTTGCAGCAGAAGAACTTAAAGAACACAGCGAGATTACCGATAATATCAGAATCCTTGATTTATCTGCTAATTTGACGGTTTTGAATCAAATTCAGGGTATTCGCAACTACTATAAGTTTGTGGAGACGGATATTGTTCCCTATACCATAAACGGCAAAAAAACGGCGGTTGCAATCACTCCCCGAGAGATAACAAAGGAAAATTTAAGTGATTCGGCAGATACCTATATAAACAATACTCTCAGATACACTCACGGTTTTGGCGTTGTTGCAAATGCAATAAATACTGTTACTTCGCAAGGGCAACCCGAATTTCTTATCAAGGATATACCGCCAAAATCAGCAGAGGGACTACCCGAAATCAAACAACCCAGGATTTATTACGGCGAAATTACCGATGACTATGTTGTTGTCGGCAATCAAAAGTACAAGGAGCTTGACTATTCCGAAAATCAGGAAGATATCGAGTTTTCTTATGACGGAAGTGGCGGGTTAAGACTCAGTCCGCTTAATAGGTTGCTTTTTGCGGCAAAGTATGGTGATGTGCGGCTTGTTTTATCGGACCTTGTTTCAAATGAAAGCCGGATACTTATAAACAGGAACATACTCGAAAGACTTGATATTGTTGCGCCATTTTTAAAGTACGACACTGACCCATATATGGTAATTGCCGGTGACGGCTCGCTCAAGTGGATTGTGGATGCTTATACCATTACTGACAAATATCCATATTCGCAAAGTGTTGGGGATTACAACTATATACGCAATTCTGTAAAAGCAGTAATCGATGCTTATAACGGTGATGTCAAGCTTTATATTGTGGACAAAACCGACCCAATTGCCAATATGTACAAATCTTTGTATCCTGGGATTTTTGAAAACGGGGAATTACCCGAAGATTTGAAAAAGCATATAAAGTATCCCGAGTATTTGTTTGATGTTCAGTCACGGGTTTATGGAAAGTATCATCTTTCAAACCCGACGGTTTTTTATAATAAAAATGATATGTGGGCAATTGCAAAAGAACGCTATGGAACGTCAACCGAAGAGAAGGAAATTGCACCTTATTACAATATGATGCGTCTTGAAAATGCCAGGGAAGAGGAACTTCTTCTTACAATTCCATATACTTTGTCAAACAAAGATAATATGGTTGCGTGGCTCGCGGTCAGCAACGAATGGGATAATTATGGCAAACTTCAGGTTTATAAGTTTCCCAAAGATATCAATATATACGGACCAATGCAGGTAGAAAACCGCATAAATTCGGATATGCAAATCTCAAAAGAATTGAATTTATGGAGCCAGGGTGGTTCGCAGGTAATCAGGGGAAATATGATTGTTGTCCCAATCGAAAAGTCGATTTTGTATGTCGAGCCGATTTATATTGCATCAAGCAACAAAACAACCCTGCCCGAACTTAAACAGGTGGTGGTTGCTTATGACGAAAAAATTGTGATGAAAGCGACTTTGCAGGATGCGCTTTATGCACTGTTTGGAGAGAGCTCTCCCGAAGAGCCTGAACAACCCATCCAGTACGAAGACGAGAGTTATCAAACGGTAGCAAACAGGGTGATAGCAGAGTTTGATAAAGTGAAAAAGGCAAGTTCCGAGAATGACTGGAACGCTTTTGGTAATTCACTAAAATCTCTTGAAGGGTCAATAGAAGAACTTAGAAAAAGTATAAATAGCGAAGAATAAAAAAGGGGCTGTTTAAAAACTATGTTTTTAAACAGCTTTCCATTAGGGGATAGGTAAAATTGATTCAGAACACACAAACTGAGCCAAAGGCAAGACTTTGGGTTACCCGAAGGTGTACTTGCGTACACCGAGAGGCGAGGTTTGTGTGTAGCAAAAAGAATATAAAACAGAAAAATCGCATAACAATGCGATTTTTCTACATTTATAATAGCTTTTTATTTCTAATTCAAAAGGAATATTCTTTGTTTCTCCGGTCTTTTTGCGATCTGGACTATTTTAACAGCTCCTTTTAAAGTAGATATTGAAGAAAAACTACAAGCAGCACACCGGGAATGCCGAGTGTTCCTGCAAACAGAGCTGCAAGCGGGCTGATTGTCACACAAAATCCTGCAAAACCTCCCATAAAGTTGACTGCGGCAAGAATCAGACCGCCCAAAAGGCTGCTTGCCAAAAGCTTAAACATCCATTTTATTGGTTTTATAAAAATGCGGCATGCGACAAGAATAAACAAAAGGCCTGCCACATATGCGAATACCGACGAGCTATCAAAAAACATAAACACACCCTCTTTAGCAGTTGTCCTGTTTTATAATTATTTGAGGATGTGTTTTAATATTACTGTTATTTGAGCGATGCAATATATTTTTTTATCATAAGACATGGCTTATAAGATTTTTTTGCACGCCGCAGACCGGGCAGTCCCATATCTTCTTCGCGATTTACATAGATAAGGTCAGTCCATTCGTGCTGTAAAAATTGCTGGTTTATAAAAGGGAAGCTTCCCTGAAACTCTGTGTCGGCGTGTTCCAGATGTATTACTGCAATCGAATTTTTTAAGCTCAGGACCTCACCAAACGAAAAGGCAACAATCTGTCCGTCAACAAGGATGCAACCGCCTGTTACACCCAAAAAATCGAAATTATCAATAAGAGACTTGACTGCCATGCGTTGCTCATCAATGTCTGAAATAATGTCCGCTTTGGTATTGCACCATTTTTCAAACATGTCAAAACAAAGCGAAAGGTGTTTTTCGGTTATTGTTTGATATTCAAAATCAAATTTCGAAACAAACTGATTTATGTGGTTTCTTTTGGAGTGATACTGGCTTCCGGTAAGGTTTATAAGGTCAGAAACTTTGTAAACATAATCAAAGGAATTTCTGTCTTCGGTAAATATAAATTTGTCCGGAAAAATTTGATTTAGAGCATCTATTTCGCTGTCGTTATAAACTCTGATAAGCGGTACTTGACCGACCGAGGCAAAATAATCAAAAAGTTTGTCAAAGACAGTTTTGAGATTGCCATTTCCAATGGGGAAGTTTACGGTTTCGGGACTTTCGCCGTGCTTGGAAAAGATGCAAAGAGTATCATCGATTATTGCGTAACGGATGTTGTAGCTTTTGCGCCACATAAACATATTGGTAAATGTGTATTCGGAATTCATACCATTGTAAGCCGAAAAATACCTGTCAAAAAGCGGTTTATCTTCAAGAACGATAGGTTTTATCTCGAATTGCATACTGGTCTACCTTTCAAAAATTATTCAATGTACTCGCGGACTCTGAAACCCACTCCGCAATCATTTGCAAGCTGATTACAAGCCTCTATTTCGGCTTGGCTGAGGTCGTGGTCCACAACCGAAAGTGTTACACTTGGGACAAAGTGCTTTGCACGCTTTGCAAAATCAAGCAAAGCAGAAAAAGCCTCTTCGCCAAAATCACTGCGGCAAAGCTCGTCGTATTGTTTTGCTGTCGGTGCATTGAGGCTGATTGAGATTGCATCAATTATGCCGTCAAATTCAGGTGTTACATCGCGACTTTCGATAAGATTTGCAAGGCCATTGGTATTGATGCGGATTTTTGTGTCCGGATAGTTTTCTTTAAGCCACTTTGCTGTTTTGATACAGGTATCAAACCGCATCAAAGGTTCGCCATATCCGCAAAATACAACCCAAGTGTAGCGGGACATATCGCGTTTTTCAAAGTCCTTGCTAATTTCTTCAAAAGTTGGCTCGTGGTCAAGCCAAAGATTGTCCTCGCCGTTTACCGTGTCATGATTGTTGCGAAGACAAAATGTGCAGTCGTTGCAACAACGGTTTGTAAAGTTGACATACAATGCGCCTTCAAGTTCATAAGTTATGGTCATTGACATATTTATATCCTTCTTTCTTTGTGTTATTCTTAATTAGAGAAAAATTTCGGTATGCTCGCTAAAAATATTCTTTGCTAAGTCTGCAATGTGCTTGTGGCAGGTGAAAAACAATATTTGCGAAGCTGTTCCAGAATGTTGTAAGTATTCTTTCAAAAAAGATAGCGCTCTTTTACAATTTTCTTCATCATATTGCGAGAGTATGTCGTCAAAAAACAGCGGAAGAGTCTGTTTTTCTTGGGCAATGATATCCGACATTGCAAGGCGAAGTGCAAGATATATGCGGTCAATTGCTCCTTGACTCATATATTTCCATTCGTGATATTCTTCGCCCGCCAGTTGTCTGACTTCAATACTCAGGTCTCGGGGGACAAGAACATCGTGGTATTTGCCACCCGAAAGTTTAGAAAGATACTCACCCACCTTGTTGCCAAGGTGTGAACCAAGACCCTTGTTTACATCCAAAACAGCCTCATTCATTATATCCCTGGCAAGAGTAAGCTCTTTCAGTCGTATTTCAAGCAAACAACATTTTTCCTCGGTTTCTTTTATTTGCCGTCTGACTTCATTAAGATTTGGTTCGCTGATAACGATTTGACTTTGAAGTTCTTCAAGTTTTGAACGCTTTGCTTGAATTTGCAACCGAATATCATGAGGAGATGTATTTTCCAAATCATTATGATTTTCAGCCTTTTGAATGAATTCACCAAGCTCTTTTATACGATTGTCCACAAAAGCAGGGGAAGTATCCAAAATACCTGTTGCTTTGCAAAGAGTTTCAAGCTCGGATTTTAAACTATCAATCGTTAAAAGACTCTCTGAAAGCTCAATATACATAATTTTGGCTGCAGAATATGTTGTGGTATCCTTAATCGAGGAAGCAAGGTTGACAAAATTTTCTTTTTCAACTGAAAGTCTCAAAGTTGCAGCTTTAAGCTCTTCGTTTTGTGCAGCAGTAGATTTTTTTCTAAGCTCGGCAATGCTGCCTGCATGATGTGAAGCAAGCGATGCCGACAGGGCTGAAACAGAGTCAGAAAGAAGAGACTTTGCATAGGCTGAAAGTTCGTCTGATTTTTTTGAAATTATATCTTTTGAGAAGAACGAAAGCTCCTGAAGCAAATTCTCAATCTC
Source organism: Clostridia bacterium (assembly GCA_045578305.1). Lineage (GTDB taxonomy): Bacteria > Bacillota > Clostridia > Monoglobales > Monoglobaceae > SIG440. The sequence continues at coordinate 18,576 of JAZNKA010000048.1, forward strand.
TCTTTTTAAGATACCAACCGAAAGGCTTGACAAAGCCAACCTTTTCGCTGTGCAAAAAAGGCAAAGAGTTAAAGCAAAACCAAGTCCCAAAACAATTGATGCTGAAATTGTCGAAATTTGGAAAAATATAAAAACTGCAGCGATCAGGGATATAATAAGAGGAAGAAGAGAAAGGCTTTGCTTTTTTCGTGTTTCTGTGAGAATGTTTTTTTTAAGTTCGTCGCTTAGATTTGCAAGCTTACCATCGATAAGACTTATATCTTTCCTGAGCTTTGATACTTTTTCGTCAAGCTGCGAAAGCCGCTCGTATTCTTCGTCAGGAATTGTCGCAAGAGTCTGATTTTCACTTATTTCCTGAATAGAAGTAAGACAAGCGTCGATTTTGTCATTTAAAACAATGGCAGACTTGATGTATCTTCGAAGATCTTCTTCGGAAGCGCCATAAAGTAAAAGACGGCTTTTCTCCGCAGCCAACAGATTTTGCTTGTTGTGGAGTGTGTAAAGAGCATTGAGCTCTTTTTTTGAGGATTCAAACTTTTCTTTCTCAGAGATATGAGCAATTTTTTCTTCAAGCGTCAAAATTTCGTCTTTGAGTTTAGAAATTTCTGACTCGGTTTCACTTTGATTTTTCTCAATAATGACAAGTCTTTGCTCTTCAAACTTAAGATCATCACGCTTTTTGCGCACATCAACCAGGATACCTTTCTTACCGGTTTTTGAAGAAAGCTCTTCAATAGCGGCAGAAAGACGTTTTATTACAGTTTCGTGAGAAATATTTTCATCACCCGAAACCGAAAGGTTGGAGATCCTCATCGCAAGGCTGTCACTTGAGCCGTCGGAGGAGAACCCGCCGTTTTGACCGATAAAGACACTTCGCTCAAATTCGTCAAGCGTCATACCGAAAAAATGTTCGCCGGCATCGTTTTTGTTGTCAAATTGAAGTTCCTCGCCGGTTGTTTTGCAAAAGACAGAGGTTTTATCGGATACTTCGGATTTCAAAAATTCTTTCTGCAAGCGAAATTCCATTCCGTCAAATTCAAATTCAATTGAACCCTGCATTTTGTTTCCATTCCAGGGCCTGTATTTCTTTCGCAAAGATTTAAAAAGGTCTGCAGCTTTTTCAGTTTTGCTGCTGCTGCTGTAAAACATCATCTTTACAAAAGACATAAGTGTAGTTTTGCCATCTTCGTTGTTTCCAAAAATCAGATTAAAACCTTTTTGAGGTGCAAAAGAAAAATTTGAAAACTTTCCAAAGCCGTCAATTTCGATTGATTTAATTATCATTAAGCGTTACCTCCTTGCCAAATGCCTGAAGGCCAATTTTGAGAGCGTTTTTAAGGAATCTTTCTTCGTCACCGGAAGCCGCAGATATCTTTTCAAGAGATTTTTTAACAAAAACACCGCGGAGTGAAGTTTCGCTTGCAAGCGTAAGCAAATCCGAAACGTCTGTTGTTGTTTTGTCTTCTATTTCGACATAAAACAGTTTTTCGGACAAAAGCTTGCCAAGGTGAGACGAGTCGACAAAAAAAGATGCCGAAACTTCGCCCGTAAGATTTATGCGATAAAGATTTTTTGTGTAACATTCAGGATGGTTTTGTTTAATGCTTTCTAAAATACTGTCGGCGATGTCAAACAGATTTTCAAAGGTTGTTATATCAAAGCTTGTTTCGATATATTGACGCGAGGAAAGTTCGATGCGGCCAAGCTCGCAGGAGCCTTTTGATACAGAGCCAATATAAACTCCATGGCTGCCCGTTTCGTCAAATCCCATACCGTCAGGCGAGCCGCTGTAGGCAAAGTGCGTCTTGCCGATCTTTTCTATATCCGAGAATTTGTGTATGTGACCAAGAGCAAGATAGTCAAAGCCCGATTTAACAATTGCAGCAGGATAAATTGGATTGTAGGTGCTTGGTGAGTTGTCTGCAACAACTTCTCCATGCAGTACACACAGGTTTAAAAAATCATTGTTCTCATCTTCGTTAACTTGCAAAAGTGGCAAGGATTCAAAGCGGTCGGTAAAACCTGCACCCCAAAGCCTTACGTTTTTTTCGGGAAAGTCACGGTATTCTAAAAACGAGCTGAAAATAATAACATTTTCGGGGAACTTGTATTTGGAGTAAACAGACCCAGGGCATACAAAATCGTGGTTGCCGGGAGAAATCGCAACAACAGTATCGGGGATTTTTGAAAAGGAAAAAATCACCTTTTCGGCTGTCTCGTGTGGAATAAAAGGCGAATTGAAAAGATCTCCTGCAATAAGAAGAAAGTCAATGTTTTCGCTTTTGCACAGGTCGATAATCCTGAAAAAAGTATTTTCGATTTCGGCTTTTCCGTTTTTGACACCGGTCCTGCCCGAGCCAATATGAAGGTCGGCTGTGTGTAGGATTTTTACTGCCATTGCAACTTTTCCTTTCTGTTATAATCAATAAAATAATTCTATCATAAACAGCACTAAAAAACAAGTGTAAGATAAAAGAAGAATCAAACAAAAAAATATCCTGCAAAGCTTAGCTTTGCAGGATATGATAAAACCCTGTTATTTAGGTTGTTTGCCGATGTAGGCAAGAATACCGCCATCAACATACAAAATGTGACCATTTACAGCGTTTGATGCTTCTGATGCAAGGAATACAGCAGGACCAACCAATTCTTCGGGCTCAAGCCATCTGCCTGCAGGAGTCTTTGCACAGATAAAGCTGTCAAAGGGATGTTTGCTTCCGTCTTCCTGAGGTTCTCTGAGCGGTGCGGTCTGAGGAGTAGCGATATAACCTGGTCCAATGCCGTTACACTGAATGTTGTATTCGCCATATTCCGAACAGATATTTCTTGTAAGCATCTTAAGTCCGCCCTTTGCAGCAGCATAAGCAGAAACTGTTTCACGACCGAGCTCTGACATCATTGAGCAGATGTTGATGATTTTTCCGTGACCCTTTTTCATCATGGCAGGGATAACTGCTTTTGATACGATAAATGGACCGTTGAGGTCGATATCAATAACCTGTCTGAATTCTGCAGCTGTCATTTCGTGCATAGGAATTCTTTTGATGATTCCGGCATTGTTTACCAAAATATCAATTGTGCCAACTTCTTTTTCGATTTGTGCAACCATTGCGTTTACAGCGTCCTCGTTGGTAACATCGCAAACATAGCCCTTTGCATCTACGCCCTCTGCAGCATATGCATCAAGACCTTTTTTAACGAGGTCTTCGTTGATGTCATTGAATACAATTTTTGCACCTGCTTTTGCCATACCATTTGCAATAGCAAAACCAATACCGTATGATGCACCTGTAATAAGTGCTACTTTTCCGTCTAATCTAAACATAATATATATCCTTTCTTCTTAAAAAATTATCTCAAATCTTTGGTTTCGATAAAGTCCATATCAGTAAATTCCTGATTTTCACCGCACATAGCCCAAATGAAGGAGTAGGCTTTTGTTCCAACACCACTATGGATTGACCAGCTTGGGCTGATAACAGCTTCTTCGTTGTGCATAATGATATGGCGTGTTTCTGTGGGTTCGCCCATCATATGGAAAACCACGTCGTTTTCGGACATATCAAGATACATATAAACTTCCATTCTTCTGTCATGAGTGTGACTGGGCATTGTGTTCCAGTTTGAACCGGGATCAAGATTTGTAAGACCCATTGCAAGCTGACAGCTTTGCATTACCTCGGGGTGTATGTACTGATTGATTACACGCTTATTACATTCCTCAACGCTTCCGCAAGGAACTTTCTTTGCTTTTGTAATATCGATTTTTACTGTCGGATATTCCTTGTGTGCAGGACAAGACGAAACATAAAACTTGGCGGGTTCATTGCTGTCAACACTCTTAAAAGTGATGTCCTTGTTGCCCATACCAATATAAATGCCATCACGGGGGTTCATTTCGTATTCAGTGCCGTCAATGGTGATTATACCTTTGCCACCAATATTGATACAACCCATTTCGCGTCTCTGAAGGAAATAGTCAGCAGCGAGTTCTTTGCCTGCTTCAAGCTTAAGCTCTTTTGTAACCGGCATGAAACCTGCGGTGATAATTCTGTCTATATGGCTGTAAACCATCTTAAAGTTGTCTTTGGTAAAAAGACCCTGAATTAAAAATTCCTCTCTTAATCTTTCGGTTGTGTAGTGTTTTACATCTTTGGAATTTGATGCGTTTCTTACTTCCATTTTATGAAAAACCTCCTTAGTTATAAAAATTTTCCTACTCTAAATATTTTACCATATTTATTTATTTTGTCAATAGCAAAATAGGGTTAGTTTTGCTGTCTGAAAGTTTTGCGGTAACCAAATTTTCGGCAATGAATATACTGAGACTAAAGGGTGGTGAGGTGAAATGAACAGAAAACGAAGATGTTGCCCGAAAAGAAGTAATTGCAGTGTGGGATATTTTTTTATAGCTGTGGGTGTGGGACTTTTTCTGGCTTATGCTATTCCGAGATATCTGTTAATAACCTTGCTGGGTCTTTCTTTTGTTGGTGTCGGAGTGTGTATAATTATAAAAAAGTAGAGGGGAGGAACATAAATTGAAAATTGTTGTTGTAAAAGCGCCTAAGCTTCTTAGGGGGATTTTGAAAAGTATTTTTAAAATAAAAAACGATAATATCTGAATCTACATAAAACAAAAGGACCACAAAACGTGGTCCTTAAATTTGTTTGTAATTAAACAGCTCTCTGAACTTTACCCGATCTCAAACATCTTGAGCATACATAAACTCTTTTTGGTGTTCCGTCAACAACAGCCTTAACTCTTCTGATATTAGGCTTCCAGGTTCTGTTAGAACGACGGTGTGAATGGGAAACCTTAATTCCAAACTTCATTTCCTTGCCGCAAACTTCGCATTTTGCCATTATATATACACCTCCTACGTAAAATCAAATAATTAAGAAATTAATTCAACTTGAATTATTATAGCAGAATAGTTTTAGTTTTGCAAGCTTTTTTTCGAAAAATTATGAAAAATATGTTTAGAGTCCAAAAAAATAACATTTTAATCAGTAAAATCAGCGGTTGCGGCTTTATATATTGTTAGTTGCGATTTAATATAGTGCAAAATAAATTTAATATTATGCAAATACAATTTTGAGATATTGATATATAATAATAAGAAATTATGTGTATCAATGTACACACAGTCTTTAATTAAAGCCGACAGACTCGGCAGAATGGAGAATTTTATGAGAGTTATAGTTTGTAAAAATTATGATGAAATTTCAAAAACTGCGGCAGATATTATTGCAAGTCAGTTGATTTTAAAGCCTGATTCGGTTTTGGGTCTTGCAACTGGATCTACTCCGGTCGGAACTTACAAGCTTCTTGCCGAAAAGAACAAGGCAGGAATTATTGATTTTAAAGATGTAACAACATTCAATTTGGATGAGTATTATCCAATTTCTCCTGACAATGACCAAAGCTACAGATATTTTATGAATGATAACCTTTTCAACCATGTAAATATTGATATTGAAAGAACTCATGTTTTAAATGGTATGGCAGAAGACACCGACAAGGAATGTGAAGAATTTGAAAGAATGATTGCGGCTGCCGGCGGGATTGATTTGCAGGTTTTGGGAATAGGCCAGAATGGTCATATCGGTTTTAACGAACCTGACGAAGAGCTGGTTGCAAAAACACATCTTACAGGACTTACCGAAAACACAATACAGGCAAACTCAAGGTTTTTTGAGAAAATAGAGGATGTGCCCACTCAGTCGCTTACTATGGGAATTGCTACAATTCTTGCAACAAGAAAAATAATTATTCTTGCAAGCGGAAAAAACAAGCACGAAGCAATCGACAAGCTTATAAACGGCGGAATTACAACAAGCAACCCCGCAACCATGCTCAAACTTCATCCGGATGTTATAGTTATTTGCGACGAGGAAGCACATTCGGGGAAATAAAGACACGGGAGATTTGTCTAATGAACTATGATATAAATGAAATAAGTTCACATTTTGCGGTGGAAAAAGTAATAGGGCATTATGGAAACGGTCATATAAACGACACATATCTTTGTGATAATGCACCAAGATATATTTTGTAACGTATAAACAACCATGTTTTTAAAAGTCCCGAAGAGGTAATGGAAAATATCGCGAATGTCACAAGACATCTCGGTGCAAAAATTGAGGATGCAGGGGGTGATCCGAACCGCGAAACCCTGACTGTAATACAGACCATTGAAGGGGAAAATTGTTATAAAGACAAAAACGGCAATTACTTCAGAATGTATAGGTTTATCGAGAATTCCGTAAGTTATGATATAGCAGAAGACCCAATCCTTCTTTATCATGCAGGCAAAGCCTTTGGCAGGTTTCAAAATATGCTTGATGATTTTCCTGCAGAAAAGCTTCACGAAACAATTGTTGATTTTCATAACACTCCGGTTCGTGTAAATCAGCTTGTGTCAGCAATTGAAGCGAACAAATCGGGCAGGCTTGGTGAAGTTTTTACTGAGGTTGAGTTCGCAAAAAAATACGCTAAATATGCAAATGTTATAACAGATGCAATGGATGCCGACGAAGTTCCGCTCAGGGTTACTCACAACGACACAAAACTCAATAATATTTTGTTTGATGATAAAACGGGCGAGGGTGTGTGCGTGATTGACCTTGATACTGTTATGCCCGGCTCTATGCTTTATGATTTTGGTGATGCAATGAGATTTGGTGCGGCAAGCGGTGCCGAGGACGAAAAAGACCTTGATAAAATTTGGTTTGACCTTGAAAAGTTTGAACAGTTTACAAAAGGCTTTGTTGGCGAAATGAAAGAAACAATAACAAAAAAAGAGATTGAGCTTTTGCCACTTTCTGTGCTTATTATGACCTATGAATGTGGAACGAGATTTTTGACCGATCACATAAATGGTGACGAATACTTTAAAATTCATCGCGAAGGTCACAATCTTGACAGAGCCCGCACACAGTTTAAGCTTGTGTATGACATTGAGACCAAACTTGAAGAGATGGAAAGAATTGTTGAAAAATACATATAAAAAAAGCAAACCACAGTAAATTAAAAAAATTTTAAAAAACTATTGCAAAAGATTTTAGAGTGTGTTATAATAGCCAATGTTGATTAAATGCCGGTGTGGTGGAATTGGCAGACGCGCTGGACTCAAAATCCTGTGGTAGTGATACCGTATCGGTTCGACCCCGATCACCGGCACCAAAAACAAGAGCACTCAATTTGAGTGCTCTTGTTTTTATTTTTTATCTTTTGGCGAAGTCCGTGCTTTGAATATATTCCAAAAACTCTTTCATACCCCCAAAAAAATAACTATTCTTTCTCCACTCCAGGCTGATGTCTGCATACAGATGATTTTTTGTGGGGATAGCGGCAAGGCCCGGATGCTCGTCCACGATTCTTTCAAACAAAAAACCTGCGGCTGCATTGCTTGAAATCATACTTAAAATATTTGACAATTGTTCGGTTTGGAAAAGTATTTTGGGAGTTATTTTTTCTGCAGAAAAAAATTCTTTTACTCTTTCGGTCTGGAAAAAGCTGTTTTTAAAAAGAACAAGAGGAGTTTCACTCAAGTCTGCTGGTGAAACAGATTGCAATTTGGACAAATGATTGTTTTTTGAAACACAAAGAATGGTTTCAAGCTGAATGTGTGGATTTTTTGTGTCAAAATCGTTGTAAATACGCGGAAAAAAAGCTGAAGTCTTGCGCAAAACCGGTGAGAATTTGTTTATAGACAGCGAAATATGGTACAGTTTTTTGGACAGATGCGAGAATAATCTGAAAAAGCTTATTTTGGAGAGCGAAAATGAATAAAAACAAGCGGCATCTAAAAAAGTGCCGCTTGTTTTATATAATATTCTATATTACTGAATTTTGTTGTTTGCAAATGCAAATACTAAACAAAATGAGGTGATATAAATGAAATCAATATGGATAGATTACGAAGAAAGACCCACATTTGATAAATTGAAACAAGATGTAAAAACCGATGTTTTGATTATAGGCGGAGGAATAACCGGTATTTTGTGCGCCTATATGCTCAAAAACGCTGGGGTTGACTGTGTTTTGGTCGAGGCTGATAAAATCTGCTCGGGAATAACAAAAAACACAACAGCTAAAATTACCTGCCAGCACGGACTTATATATGACAAAATGATTTCCCGATTTGGCGAAGATTTTGCAAGACTTTATGTAGATGCTCAGCTTGAAACTTTGAAGAATTACCGGAAGATGAGCAAAGAAATAGATTGCGATTTCTGCGAAAAAGATTTTTTTGTATATTCAAAAACAGACCGCAAAAAGATAGAAAAGGAACTTAGGGCGCTTGAAAAAATTAACTGCCCGGCGACTTTTGCAAAAGATTTGCCGTTGCCGTTTTTGGTATCGGGTGCTGTGAAAATCAAAAATCAGGCGCAGTTTCATCCGCTTAAGTTTGCCTTTGGGATTGCAAAAAGTCTTACTGTATTTGAAAATACAAAAGTAAGAGAACTCAGGCCTGACGGAGTAATATGCGAAAGCGGAAAGATAAGGGCAGAAAAAGTGATTGTTGCAACACACTTTCCGTTTCTTAATAAGCATGGAAGCTATTTTTTAAAAATGTATCAGCATCGTTCTTATGTGCTGGCACTTGAAAATGCGCCACAAGTGGATGGAATGTATGTTGATGAGGACGAAAAGGGTATGTCCTTTCGAGATTATAATGATATTTTGCTTGTTGGCGGGGGCGGACATCGTACGGGCAAAAAAGGCGGAAACTGGGATGAACTTCTGGAATTTACAAAAAAGAATTATCCTGATGCAAAAGAAGTCTGCCGTTTTGCAACCCAGGATTGTATGACTCTTGACAGTATTCCCTATATAGGTCAATATTCAAAGAATACGCCATCGCTTTATGTAGCGACGGGCTTTAATAAATGGGGTATGACTTCTGCAATGGTTGCAGGGATGATTCTTAAAGACCTTGTTTGCGACAAAAAGAATAAATATGCCGAAGTTTTTTCACCAGCCCGAAGTATTATTCGCCCGCAACTTGCTGTTAATGCTGCCGAATCAATCTGGGGGCTTGTCAGACCAACGGCACCAAGATGCCCTCATCTGGGATGTGCACTGAAATATAATAAAGCCGAACACACATGGGATTGCTCGTGTCATGGGTCGCGCTTTAGCGAAAACGGAGAACTGATAGACAATCCCGCAAGTGGGAATATGAAAAAGTAAGAAAGAAAAAGCTGATAAAGCAGTTTTATTGCTTGTCAGCTTTGTTTTTTTGTGTTACAATGGGTTTATAATTTTTTTGAGGGTGTATTAATGAATAAAAAGGTATATATTATAATTTTTGTTGCAATTTCATTTTTGGTTGCCGGTGGCATTTTGTTTCATACTATTTTTGCGCCTCAAAGTTATAAAATTACACCTGAAGATGCCGAAAAGTTATGTTACTCTGTTTTAGGCGATAAAGACGAAGAAACAGGGTTTCCATTTTCCTTTGGTTTTACAGGAACTTTTGAAAATGATGGGAAACAGTATTATACAATACGAGTATCCTGGCTGGTTAACAACAGTCACCTGTCTTATATTGGTGATTTCTTTGTTTCTGTTGACGGCAAAGAAATTTATAATGGTTTTGTTGGTCCGGACGAGTGCAAGATGGAAAATCTTATATGGAGTAAATAATTTTTGCTAAATTTGTTTGGTGTTTATATGATGTTTATATAAAATAAACTGAGGAGGTACATATAACTTGGAGAGTTTAAAACTATCTTTTAATGCCATTGTACCGATTTTTGTCTTGATGATCTTGGGCTATTTTTTGAAAAAACTGAAGGTTGGCGACAAAAAAAGGATTTGATGCAATCAACAAGCTGGTATTCAAAATATTTTTGCCGGTGTTGCTTTTTTACAATATCTACACAACGGATATCGGAAACATTTTTGATGCGAGACTTATTGGATTTGTGATAGCAGGAGTGGCTTTGACATTTGCAGTCGGTTATTTTGCTGTCCTTATTTCTACCAAGGATAATGCAAAACGCGGGGTTATGCTGCAGGGCTTTTTCAGGTCGAATTTTGCGATACTCGGGATCCCGCTTGTGGGCTATATTTGCGGAGAAGGCTCGGGCGGCTTGGCTTCAATGATGGTTGCGGTTGTTATGCCTTTGTTTAATGTGTTGTCTGTTGCGGCTCTTGAGTGCTTCAGAACAGGTGACAGCAAGCTGAATTTTTTACGGCTTTTAAAAGGGATAGTAACAAATCCCCTGATTATAGGATGCTTGGTTGGAATTGTTTTTTTTATGACAGGAATAAGGCTCCCCGGGATATTGGAAAAATCGGTAAAGGATGTTTCGTCCGTTGCAACACCACTTGCAATAATTGTCCTTGGTTCGGAATTTGAATTTTCTGCAGTTAAAGGCTGCCTTAAAGAGCTTGTAATTGCGGTAGGAACAAAACTTATCCTTGTTCCGCTTATTATGCTGACGGTGGCTGTCAAGCTTGGGTTTTCGGGCGAAGCACTTGCTTGTATTCTTGTTATTTTTGCGGCTCCTGTTGCGGTGTCATCTTTTTCTATGGCTCAGCAAATGGATGGCGACGAGCAACTGGCAGCACAACTTGTTGTTATGTCATCGGCGCTGTGCTTGATTACGCTGTTTGTCTGGATTTTTTCGCTTGGATACCTTAACTTGTTTTAAAAGCAAGAAACCGTCCCTTTTCGAAAATTGTTGTTGATAAAAATCCGAACTTGATGTACAATAGAGGAAATTCTTTAAAAATTTGCAGAAGAAAGGAAGTATATTATGGACAGAATTGAACACAGAGAAGAAAAATGGGTGTGTGGAATATTCGGGCCGGGGAAAAAGCGAAAAAATGCCTCTTATAGTTCAGCTTCATGGAGCTGGCGAAAGAGGCAATGGAGGGGAAGACCTTGAAAAAGTTGATGTTCATGGGTTTTCAAAATGCCTTAAAACTGCGGAATATGATTGCATAGTTGCTATGACGCAATGCCCCGAAGACACCTTTTGGGCAGCACGCGTTGAATCAATTGTTAAATTTGTCGAACAGTTGACAGAAAGTTATAATATAGATGAAAACAGAATTTATCTTACTGGTCTTAGTATGGGCGGTTATGGCACATGGTTTACAGCAATGGCAAGACCCGATTTGTTTGCAGCCATAGCACCGGTTTGTGGCGGCGGAATGGCATGGAACGCAGGTGTTTTGAAAATGCCGGTGTGGGCATTTCATGGCACAGAAGACAAGGCTGTAAGCGTAAATCAATCGGATGAGATGGTGGCAAAGTTAAAAGAAACAAACACGGATGTTTCATATACCCGCCTTGATGGAGTGGGACATAATGCCTGGGTGTATGCATACAATGAACAATTGCTTGAGTGGCTTTTAAGCAAGAAAAAGGAGAAAAAATGAAAAAATTTGCAAAACTTATATCTTTTTTACTACTGATTACAATAATGTGTTTATCTTTCTGTGCCTGCGGTGGTGAGTTAGAAAATAATGTTTGGGAAACAGCAACCTATACCGAGGACACAGAACTTGGAAATGGTGCAAAAACTGTTATGCTTGAAGTCAAGGCAGAGGACAAATCAGTGACATTTACAATAAATACAGACAAAGAAAAATTGGGCGAAGCACTTGTCGAGCACGATTTGATTTCGGGCGAAAAAGGGGCATATGGACTGTATATAAAAGTTGTAAACGGAATTACTGCTGATTATGACGAAGACCAAAGCTACTGGGCGATTACCAAAAACGGAGAAAGCGTGATGACAGGTGTAGACGGCATCGAAATTTCGGATGGCGAGCATTATGAACTGGTTTATACCAAGTAAACGGACTTTATAAGAATTATAGGAGGAATTATTATGAGAGAAATTAGTGCTGTAAAAATCACCGAAACAGTGAAAAATTTATGCATCGAAGCAAACTGTCACTTGACCGATGATATTAAAAAACGAATAAAGGATTTTCACGCAGACGAAACTTGGGGTCAGGCAAAAGAGGTTCTTGAGCGAATTATCGAAAATTACGAAATATCCGACGAAAAAAATCAGCCTGTTTGCCAGGATACCGGGGTAGCTTGCGTATTTCTTAAAATCGGTCAGGATGTGCATGTAAGCGGAGATATAACCGAAGCGGTAAACGATGGTGTAAGACAGGGCTATGATGAAGGATACCTCAGAAAAAGTGTAGTTCGTGACCCTCTTGACAGAGTGAATACAGGGGATAATACACCTGCGATGCTCTATTTTGAAATTGTACCTGGAGACAAGATTGAAATTACCGTTGCACCCAAAGGATTTGGAAGCGAGAATATGAGTAAAATAGCAATGCTTCGCCCGTCTGACGGACTTAAGGGAGTAAAGGATTTTGTAGTAAAAACAGTTGCAGAAGCCGGACCTAACCCATGCCCGCCCATTGTTGTTGGAGTAGGTATAGGCGGTACATTTGACAAAGCGGCTTATCTTGCTAAAAAGGCTCTGCTTCGTCCGGTGGATATTCCAAACGATGAGGAATTTTATGCTAACCTTGAAAAAGAACTGCTTGACGAAATAAACAATCTTGGTATTGGACCTCAGGGCTTTGGCGGCAAAACTACAGCGCTTGCTGTAAACATCGAAAAATTCCCTACCCATATCGCAGGACTGCCTGTAGCGGTCAATATCAATTGCCATGTTACAAGACATCGTACGGAGGTGATATAAATGGCTATTTCGATTCAAACACCATTAACTCGTGAAAAAGTAAAAACATTGAAGGCAGGAGACAGCTGCTTGATATCAGGCGTAATTTACACTGCAAGAGATGCTGCCCACAAGCGTTTGTGCGAGCTTCTTGCTGAGGGTAAGGAGCTGCCGCTTGATATAAAGGACAGCACCATATATTTTGTAGGCCCGACTCCGGCAAAACCCGGCCAAGCTATTGGCTCTGCAGGACCCACAACATCATATCGTATGGATGCTTACAGCCCTGATTTGATAGCTATAGGACAAACAGGTATGATTGGCAAAGGTAAGCGTGGTCCCGAAGTAATTGAGGCAATGAAGAAATACGGAGCAGTTTACTTTGGAGCTATAGGCGGCTGCGGAGCACTTCTGAGCAAATGTATCAAAAAAGCTGAGGTTGTTGCATATGACGACCTTGGTGCCGAGGCTATCCGCAGACTTGAGGTTGAAGATTTTCCGGTTGTTGTAATAATAGACAGCGAGGGAAACAATCTTTATGAGACAGGAAGAGCAAATTATCTTGCACAAAAAAATAATTAGTACATTTTAAGGAACGCTGCGCGGCGTGACCAAGTTTGTGCCGCTTTGCTATGCGATATGGCGGCTGGATTGTATTCCTGAAAGATAAGATAAGTGCTGCTGAGATGACTTGGTGGCACTTTTTCTGTTTAGTTATTAAAGACAAAATGGAGAAAACAAAATGAGTATATTAAATGCAGAAAACATAACACACAGCTTTGGTGGACGTCAAATTCTGGAGGACGCCACATTCCGTCTTTTAAAGGGCGAGCATATAGGACTTGTTGGGGCAAACGGCGAGGGTAAGTCCAGCTTTCTTAAAATAATAACCGGCGAGCTCCAACCTGACAGCGGAACGGTTGAATGGTGCAGACATATTACATACGGGTACCTTGACCAGTATTCAAGCCTTGAAAAAGGCAAAACCATAATGGATGTTTTAAGAGGTGCATTTTCGCATCTTTCATCGCTTGAGGCAGAGATGATAAGTATTTATGACAAAATGGCAGATGCAACAGACCAGGAAATTGCCGATATGATGGAAGAAGTGGGCGAGATGCAGGAAATTCTGGATTCTTCGGGATATTATACCATTGACACCAAGATTTCGGAGTATGCGAACGGTCTGGGCCTTGGTGAAATTGGGCTTGACAGGGATGTTTCGGAGCTGAGTGGCGGTCAGAGAGCAAAGGTTCTGCTTGCAAAAGTCTTGCTTGAAAACCCGATGATTTTGATTTTGGACGAGCCCACAAACTTCCTTGACGAGAATCACATAAACTGGCTTACCGGGTTTTTGCAGGAATATGAAAATGCTTTTATTCTTGTATCTCACGATATACCGTTTTTGACAAAGGTAACAAATATTATCTATCATCTTGAAAATACGGTTCTTACCCGCTACAAAGGGACTTATGATGACTTTTTGAGGATGTACGAACTTAAAAAACAACAAAACGAGCAAGCGTACAAAAAGCAGCAAAAGAAAATAGCAGATTTGGAAGAATTTGTGGCAAAAAACAAGGCAAGAGCGGCGACGGCAACTCTTGCAAGGTCAAGACAAAAAGAGCTTGATAAAATGGAAAGAATAAGTCTTGCACCCGAAAAAGTCAAACCGACATTTAATTTCAAAACCGACAGGGCGCCGGGCAAAATTGTTATATCGGCAAAAGATTTGGTTATCGGATATGATTCGCCGCTTACCAAAAAGATTGATATTGAAATAGAACGCAACAAAAAAATTGCAATCAAGGGTGTAAACGGACTTGGAAAGTCAACTCTTCTAAAAACTCTTTTAAAGCTTATTCCGCCGGTCGAGGGTGAGATTGTTCACGACCAGTTTGTGAATGTAGGATATTTTGAACAGGAGGAAAGTGCATCCGACAAAACAGCACTTCAGGAGTTCTGGGATGAATTTCCGTCGCTTACAAATGCCGAGGCACGCGCCGCACTTGCCAAATGCGGTCTTACTACCGAGCATATAACAACACAAATGCGGGTTTTGTCGGG
>JAZNKA010000049.1:0-11643 GCA_045578305.1 Clostridia bacterium
ATTCTTCCAAAATGCAAACAAAATTACACAATCGGAATCAAGCTCCCCTGGACACTGCATGACGAAGAGAACTGGAATAAAACACATAAGCTTGCAGGAAAACTTTGGATTTACGGCGGTATAATAATGATTGTGTCAGGACTGTTTAATTTAACATTTATATTTATGACAATAATTTTTGCACTTGTTATTATTCCGACTGTGTATTCATATTTGCTATATAGGAAACAAAATAAAAAGAAATGATGATATAGAAAATAAAGTGCGTAGCCTATCACTCGGCAAAAGTGATAGGTTATTCATTTATCCTATATCAAAATATGACACGCCTTAAACAAAGATAAGGACTTTGAAAAAACTTCGTTGACTTATGAACTTTCTTGTGGTAGTGTTTGTGCTACAAGGGAGGTGAAATCAAATGAAGGTGCTTGAAGAATTCTGGTATGGGAATATAAAACCAATGGAAAGACCATTTCAAAGCCAAAGAAAGTTTGACAAAGTATTCAGGGTGTTGACTAAAAATGAAGAAGAATTGCTCAAAAATTTAAATGAGCAGGAAAAAGAATTGCTTGACAAGGTCAAAGCCTGTTATGACGAAATGATACAAATAACAGAATGTCAAACCTTTATAAAAGGATTCAAATTAGGAGCAAGGTTCTTTATGGAATGCTTCGAAAATGATGCCGACATATTCGATGAATGAATTTCGAGTATGTCGGTATTTTTATGCCCAAAATGAAAGGATGAGTTTATGAAAAAGAAAATAATATGTATGTCACTTGCTATAACAATGTTGCTGACACAAACAGCATCGGCAGCACCTTGGCAATGGCATAGGAATGAACTGATATACGATAGTGAAATCAGGTTCTTTGGAAATGTAACCTTAACCTTCGCATCAGACGGCGGTAGCTTTATCAGACCAATAACCAAAAGATATGGCGAGAGCATAAGCCTTGGAAACTATGCCCCGACAAAATACGGATACACATTCAAGGGATGGTTCACTGATCCGAGAACAAAGCAGAATCAGGTAACAACATTCAAATTCACAAAACCTGATGTCTTGTATGCGAAATGGGAAAAGAATCCAGCAGAACCTATAAATCCAAATGACGAAATTATGAGCAAGGATACCTGCTACCTCACAGACGAGGAAACAAAAATACGAAATAAACTTATAGAAGAAAAAAATAAAACCTACATCGAAGGCTTTGGCTATGTAACGCCTGCCAAAACTCAAACCATCATCGTAGACTCAGATGGAGATATAAACAAAATGGTCGGTTCAATGGAATAGGATATTGGAACAGAAAAATCCCTGCCAACATGAAATTGGCGGGGATTCTTGTATAATGAAAACCACGCGATAGTCGCGTGGTTCAATAAAGGTTAACCGATGAACAAAAATCCTCCAATGTGTTATAATAAAGATGACCTGCCAGTCAAAATAAAAAACACATTGGAGGATTTAATCTATGAAAAAAGAACACATAGACACAAATAGTTTAGCACACACAAAATGGAATTGCAAGTATCACATAGTATTTGCGCCAAAATACAGACGAAAGGTATTCTTTGAAGAAAAAAGGCTAGAGATACGGGAAATATTGCGACAATTATGTCAATGGAAAGGAGTAGAAATAATAGAGGGGGAGGTTTGCCCAGACCATATTCATATGCTAGTGAGTATCCCCCCAAAAATGAGCGTTTCGGGACTTATGGGATACTTGAAAGGGAAAAGTGCATTACTAATATTTCAACGATGGGGAAATATGAAGTTTGCATACCGGAATCGCGAATTTTGGTGTAAGGGATATTACGTTGATACCGTGGGTAAAAACAGTAAAGCGATAAAAACATACATAGCAGACCAATTGAAAAGAGATAAAGAAAGTGACCAGTTGAGCCTATTTGACCCACGGGACCCATTTATGGGTAGTAAGTAAAAGTTGCATGGCTGGCAGGCCAATTAAAAGACGCACTTGTGCGTAGCCAGTAGTGGGTAGGGCTATGCCCGAAAATGAAATACCCCCCGTTATACGGGGGGATATTTATTGGTGGTGCACCCGAAGAGACTTGAACTCCCACGTCGTTGACACTAGATCCTAAGTCTAGCGCGTCTGCCAATTCCGCCACGGGTGCAAATACTTCTAGAAGTATATCAAAAATTTGTTATTTTGTCAACAATAAAATAGAATTTAATCACAAGGTGCCAATTTATATAAGACCTGTTTGAACAAGCGTTGGAGTATTGACAAAAAACCGCATTTTTGATAAAATGATTCATTAGCGTAATGGTTGTTGCAGGCGCATGATGCTTGCTTATAATTTTGGCCTTTCGAGAAAATATCAGCAGAGTGCAGGTAGAAAATAATGACAGTGTATTATTGGTTTTATTCGATAGTAACTTTTTTGGCTATTTTGATATATGCCAGGAAAAAAGATATTGACAAGCAACGCAAAAAAGTGTGCATTGTCGGTTTTTTTGCGTTGTTCTTATTGCTTGCACTACGACATCCTTATATGGGTGTTGATTTGGGTTGGGGTTATTCAACAGGATACCTCAAGTCATTCGAAAATATAGGGCAACAATCGCTTTTTGAAGTATTCAGAGTTAAAAACTACTTGAATTATGAAAAGGGTTATATAATTTTCAACAAAATAATCAGTCTGATATCAAAAAACCAGCAATTTTTTATGGGTATTTGCGCTTTTGCCGGCATATTGCCGATTGCAATTTATACATGCAAAAGAAGTATGATGCCACTCCTTTCACTCTTTGTCTTTATGGGACTTCCTGTTTTTCTTATATTTTTTTCAGGGCTGAGACAAGCTATAGCTATTGGCATAACAGTTGTATCAATGTTTTTTGTAGAACGGAAAAAGCCCTGGATGTTCATTTTGACGGTTATTTTTGCTTCGACTTTTCACAGCTCAGCGACAGTGTTTTTGCTGGCGTATCCAATGTATCACACAAAATTCAGCAACTTGGGCAAAGTTTTGTTGATTACTATTATACCAGTGATATTTGTTTTTCGTAAATACTTGTTTGATTTATTAAGTAAAGCTTTCCAAGACAATGCTCATGCTGAGAACACAGGGGCGTTTTTGCTGTTTTTGGTTTTTGTTTTGATATATATCTTTCTTATAGTATTCAATGATTATTGTGACAAAAACAATATTGACAACGAAAGACAAAATGGACTTATCAATCTTTGTTATTTTGCGTGCATAATTCAAATTTTTGCCAGCATCTATAATACCGCAATGAGAGTTGGGTATTATTTTATGATATATATGATAATTGCCATACCAAATACAATAGAAAATTTTAGACACATAAGGGTAAAATATAATTCATACTACACTATTGTAAGGTTAGTGATTATGGTGTTGTTTGTAGGATACGGGCTTTATGCGTTGTATGATGATTCGTGGGCGCGAACAAATCCATATATATTTTTCTGGCAATTTGATTTATTTAAGTGATAAAGAAGGAATTTTTTATGAACAGAATGAAGGAACTTTTAAATCTCTACCTGGCATTTTTCAGGATAGGCGCATTTACCTTTGGCGGAGGTTATGCGATGCTGCCTATGCTGGAAAAAGAAATTGTGGAAAAATATAAATGGGCATCAACTGAAGAACTGATGGACTATTTTGCAATAAGCCAATGCACTCCCGGCGTAATTGCGGTAAATACTGCAACATTTATAGGATATAAGAAAAGGGGCGTTGTTGGCGGTGTGGCTGCGACATTAGGCGTTGTTACTCCCTCGATAATTATAATTTCGTTGCTTGCTTTGGTGCTTGGTAAAATATATGAGCTGCAGGTGGTAAAGCATGCGTTTGCAGGAATCGGGGTAGCAGTGTGTGCCGTGCTTGTTCAGGCCGTTGTTAAGCTTGGCAAGGCGGGTTTGGTTGACAAAGTAACATGGGCTATTTGCATAGTTTCGTTTGTTTTGGCATTTCTTTTTGATGCGCCTACGATTGTTATAATTGTTTTAGCGGGAATCGGTGGCATTGTTTGTAAAAGGATTTCAAGAAAAACAGCCAAAGAAAAAGAGGAAAAACAGATATGACATATATTTTGATGATTTATGAAGTTTTTAAAGTGGGGCTGTTTTCGGTGGGAGGAGGGCTTGCAACCCTTCCCTTTTGGATTGAGCTTGCAAAAAAATATCCGGACTGGATTGCAGAAAAAGAAATTACCGATATGATTGCGGTGGCGGAATCCACGCCCGGCCCGATTGGCGTCAATATGGCGACATATGCGGGGTTTCAGTTAAGCGGAGTTTTGGGCGGCGTGACGGCTACCCTTTCGCTCATTCTGCCAAGCATAATTGTTATACTTGTGGTTGCAAGAATTTTAAAAAAGTTTAAAGACAGCATATTGGTAAAGGATTTGTTTTATGGCTTAAGAGCATCGGTTGCAGGGCTTATTTGTGTTTCGACTCTTAATATTCTGTTTCAAAACTTGTCCGGTCAGGGTGCCTGGATTTTTTCAGTTGATTATAAAAAAGTTATACTTTTTGCAGGAATACTTTTTGGAGTCTTTAAATTTAAAAAGCATCCTCTTGTTTATATAGCTGTAGGTGCGATTTTCGGCGTTTTGCTCGGGTTGTAAAAATAATTGAAAAAATAATTGTAAAAGAAGTCATTTTATGATATAATGAAACTGTGTAAAAATTTCATCTGAATTTAGGGAGGATGTTATGAGCGTAGAAGAAAAAAATTTAAATACAAATATTGATAAAGACGGAAACATTTCAATTTCGACCGATGTTATTGCAACAATTGCAGCAGTTGCCGCCAAAAGCATAGAAGGAGTCTCGGAAATGGCAACTTCGCTCACAGGTGGATTTGCCGAACTTCTTGGCAAGAAAAATCCGTCAAAAGGTGTTAAGGTTGCAATAAACGGCAATGATGTAAAGATTGATATGTTTGTTGTTGTAGAGTACGGAGTGAAAATCCCCGATGTTGCATGGGAGATTCAGGGTAAGACCAAAAATGAAGTAGAGGCAATGACGGGACTTAATGTTACCTCGGTTAATGTAAATATAGAGGGCGTTGACACTGCTGTTTGCGTTGAAATGCCTGAACGGGCAGAGGAAATTACCGAAGAAAAAACAGACGAAGAATAAAAGAAAGGCCAAATACCAATGATGAACAGAAAAAAAGCCAGAGAGTATGCATTTGTATTGCTTTTTGAATACAAGTTCCAGCCCGACGAGATTGAGACTTTGCTTGAAGATTTTGTCAAGGAATACGACCCTGCCGGGCAGACCGAATATATAAAGCGAGTGGTCTTGGGCGTTGCCCACAATGTTGACGAGATAGATAAAAAAATTGGAGAACTGTCAAAAGACTGGAAAACCGACAGAATGTCAAGTGTGACACTTTCGGTACTTCGTCTTGCTGCATACGAAATCGAATTTTGCGAGGATATCCCTGCTGTTGTTTCTATAAACGAGGCAGTTTCTCTTGCTAAAAAATATGACGGAGAAGAAGCCGCTCCGTTTGTTAATGGCATACTTGGGAAGTTCAGTTCTTTGACAGGTGCAGGCAAATGAATTTGAAAGAATTGTTTTTGGGAATTGATACAAGCTGCTACACGACATCACTTGTAGCAGCTTGGGGTGACAATATAATTTCACTTAAAACGCCTCTGGAGGTCAAGGTCGGCGAATGCGGACTGAGACAATCTGAGGCATTTTTTCAACATTCGCGAAATTTGCCTAAACTTTTTGACGAACTTAAAGAAAAACTTGATTTCCAAGCATTTGAAAAAATGACGGTTGCTGTCAGCTCGAAACCAAGAAATGTCGAGGGGTCGTATATGCCTGTGTTTGAGGCGGGACGAGGATATGCAAAAGTTGTGGCAGGAGTGACAGGAGCAACTCTGGTCGAAACAACTCACCAGGACGGACACATAATGGCGGCACTTTATTCCTGTGATGCGTATGAGATTGCCGAAAAGCCATTTTTGGTTTATCATATTTCAGGGGGCACAACAGAACTTTTGCTGGTCAGAAAAAAAGGAATCGGGTTTGATTGCGAAGTTGTAGGTGGAACGCTTGATTTGCCGGCAGGGCAGTTTGTTGACAGAATAGGTGTTGCTGCGGGATTTGAATTCCCGGCAGGAAAATTTGTGGACAAGCATGCTCTTGAGTATAGCGGTGAAAAACCTAAAGTTCAGATTTCGGTAAGAGGGGAATATATCAATTTTTCGGGCGAAGAAACACGCTACAGAAGAATTCTGGCAGAAAATAAAGATGGTGGGTTTGCAGCATATTGCACTATGAAGTGCATTTCAGAGTCAATTAAGAAGTCAATAATTTCCGCTCAAAAGAAATATGGGACGAAAAATGTACTTATGGTGGGCGGAGTTTCGTCGTCCGAATTTTTAAGAAATGAATTTTCGGACATGAAAAATGTGCTTTTTGCAGAGCCTATCCTTTGCACAGATAATGCAGTTGGTGTTTGCCTGATAGGAAAAGAATATTCAAGAAAAGGATAAGAGGAGAATAAATGGAAAAGAGAGCTTCAGATTCAATAACAGAGCAGGTTCATATTTTGTCGCAGGGCAGTCTTAATGGATACAAAAGACTGTTTGGTGGACAGCTTATGAGCTGGATTGATGTGGTCGCAGCAGTTGTTGCGCGCAGACATTCTGAAAAAAATGTTACAACAGCTGTTGTTGATATGCTAGAGTTTAATGCCCCTGCTTATGCGAATGATACGGTCTGCATTGTAGGAAAAATCACATATGTAGGACGGACCTCTATGGAAGTGAAGGTTACAGCATATGTAGAGGAATTAAGTGGCGAAAGAAAGCTTATTAACACCGCATATGTTGTTATGGTTGCTTTGGACGAAAATGAGCGTCCGACCGAGGTGCCTGGATTAATTCTTGAGACCGAAGAAGAATGGCAAGAGTATGAAAATGCAAAAACAAGAAAATTGAGACGCACACAATATAAAAAGTAGGAACAAACGATTTTAAGTCAGGGGGGGTGATACTGTGATTTTTGAAGAACAAGTGATGACGGTTGGGCAGCTTAATTTGTTTATCAAAGATATTTTTGGGCAAATACCAATCCTTAATAACATAAAAATAAAAGGAGAGATATCTAATTTCAAACATCATTCCTCGGGACATATGTATATGTCACTCAAGGATGATACAGGCGTGATAAGAGCGGTTATGTTCAAAAATTCTGCTATGGGTCTTAAGTTCAGACCTGAAAATGGCATGCAGATTATTGCAAGCGGCAGAGTTTCGGTTTACGAGCGTGACGGGCAGTATCAGCTTTATATCAACGAGATGGAGCAGGACGGAAAAGGAAATCTTTATGAACAATTTGAAAAGCTAAAAAAACAATTGGAAAAAGAGGGCCTTTTTGATTCGGCAAACAAAAAGCCTGTTCCACAGTATCCAAAAAAAATCGGAGTAATTACAGCAGCTACCGGAGCCGCGGTAAGGGACATAATAAATATTCTGTCGAGGCGATACAAAGCGGCAGATGTGTGTCTTTATCCGGTTTTGGTGCAGGGTGACGGAGCGGCTGAAAGCATAAAAACAGCCATAGAATATTTCAACGAAGTATCACAGTGCGATGTGATTATTGTGGGGCGTGGCGGCGGCTCTATTGAAGATCTTTGGGCATTTAATGAAGAAATCGTTGCCAGGGCAATTTTTGCAAGCCACATACCGATAATTTCGGCAGTTGGACACGAGACAGATTTTACTATAGCGGATTTTGTTGCGGACTTAAGAGCTCCTACGCCATCCGCTGCAGCAGAACTTGCTGTTCCGGATGGAAATGAGATTTTAGAAAAATTAAAAACTATGGACTTGCGGCTTTTGAGTAGTTCAAAAAAAATCCTGGAAAACAGGCGGCTTGTGCTAAAACTGTATGCAGATAAGCAAGTTCTTAAGAATCCAATACTTAAAATAAATGAAAAAGCAATTTATCTTGACCACCTGAGCAAAATGTTCGAAAATTCTATAAGCACTATATTAGAAAAGAAAAAGCAGGACTTGGGTATTATTGCGTCCCGAATGGAAGGATTAAGTCCACTTAAGACATTGTCGAGGGGTTATTCGGTTGTAAAGAATAGCGGGGGGCAGATCATTAAAGCTGTTTCACAGGTGAATTCAGGGGAAAAATTGATGATAACCGTGCAGGACGGCGAAATTTGCGCGATTGCCAAATAAAGGGAGTGAAAATATTATGCCAACAAAAAAACAGGAAGTAAGTTTTGAAGAAAACATAAAAAAACTTGAAAACATAGTAAGAACTCTTGAGAACGGTGACTCTTCTCTTGATGAAATGCTGAGCTTGTTTGGTGAGGGAATAAGTATAACAAAAGAGTGTACCGAACAACTTGAAAAGGCAGAACAAAAAATTACTGTTATGATGAAAAAGGCGAACGGAGAGATGGAAGAAGAGCCATTTGGTCAAAACTAAATACTTCGAGGTGAAAAAATGGATTTTGAAAAAAAAATCAAATACTATCAGGATATAACCAACAAGCATCTGTCCGAGGTGTTTCAGGAAAATGATTGCCTCCAGAAGTCAGTTTACGATGCTATGAATTACAGCATTCAGGCGGGAGGAAAAAGAATAAGATCGGTGCTTGCACTTGCAGTATGCGATATGCTTGGCGGGGACATTGACGATGCGATGAGGGTGGCAGTTTCTGTCGAGTGCATACATACTTATTCGCTCATTCACGATGACCTTCCATGTATGGATAATGACGATTTGCGCAGAGGGTTGCCGACCTGTCATAAAAAATTTGGCGAGGCGACTGCGCTTTTGGCAGGTGACGGACTTCTCACCTTTGCATTCGAGTATCTTGCTGATTTAAGCGGATACAAAAACTGCTCGTCTGAGGCGGTTTTGGATATAATAAGTGAATTTGCAAAATCTGCCGGTTGCGCAGGAATGATTGGAGGTCAGGTTATTGATCTGGAAAATGAGTGCAAAACCGATATTACAGAGGAAATACTGACGTATATGCACAACCGAAAGACAGGTGCTTTGATAAAAGCAGCGGTTGTTGCCTCGGCAATAGCGGCAGGGGCAGACGAAAAACAGAAAAAAGCCTTAATTCGATTTGCAGATGCACTTGGACTTGCTTTTCAGATTCAGGATGATATACTTGACTGCATCGGTGATGAGGAAACACTGGGCAAACCGATAGGCAGTGATGCCGAGAATAAAAAGACCACATATGTTACTCTTTTGGGCTTGAATGCAGCAAAGGAAAAGTCAAAAAAAATGACTGACCAAGCGATTTCGGCGCTTGAGATTTTTGAAGATAAAGCCAAATTCCTGAAAGAATTGGCGGATTATTTGGTGACGAGAAATAAATAATAGATAAAATACACGAAATTGCTTGCATTTTCGAAAAATTTGCGATAAAATATAACTTATATATTTAGAAGCAACCGGGGACTGCGGATATTTGCAGTCTCAAAAAGAAAACAAAGAAAGGAGCGGATTGCTATGATAAACATAACACTTCGTAGTGATGTAAAAGCTTTTGACGAAGGAACAAGCCTTCTTGATGTGGCAAAGTCCATAAGTGAAGGCCTTGCAAGGGCTGTTGTTGCTGCAACCGTGGACGGAGAAGTCTATGGTCTTGATTTTGTCCCCCAAAAAGATTGCACTGTAAATTTTCTTACATTCGATGACGAGGACGGCAGACGAACTTACAGGCACACAGCGTCTCATGTTTTGGCTCAGGCGGTTAAAAGACTTTATCCAAACGCAAAGCTGGCAATCGGTCCTGCTATAGATGACGGATTTTACTATGACTTTGATTTTGAAGAACCGCTTACAAATTCAGACCTTGATGAACTCGAGGCTGAAATGAAGAAGATCATAAAGGAAGATATCCCTCTTGTCCGTGCTGAACTTCCTCGCGAAGAAGCTATAAAGCTTATGGAAAAAAAGGGCGAGGATTATAAGGTTGAGCTTATAAAGGACTTGCCCGAGGATGCAGTTATTTCTGTTTACAATCAGGGCGATTTTGTTGACCTTTGTGCAGGCCCACACCTTTTGTCAACAGGCAAACTGAAAGCAATAAAGCTTCAGTACACTGCAGGCGCATACTGGCGCGGAAACGAAAATAACAAGATGCTTACTCGTATATATGGCACAGCGTTCTCTAAAAAAGCTGACCTTGATGAGCATCTTGAAAGACTTGAAGAGGCAAAAAAACGTGACCACAACAAGCTTGGCCGTGAACTTGAGATATTTACAACTGTTGACGCAATTGGTCAGGGACTTCCAATCCTTCTCCCTAAGGGCGCAAAGATTATTCAGATTCTCCAAAGATTCGTTGAAGACCACGAGGATAAGCACGGTTGGGTAAGAACAAAGACCCCATATATGGCAAAGAGCGACCTATACAAGATTTCCGGACACTGGGATCATTATCAGGATGGTATGTTTGTAATGGGTGATGAGGAAAAAGACAAGGAAGTTTTTGCTCTCCGTCCTATGACCTGCCCTTTCCAGTATCAGGCGTATCTCAACAGAATGAGAAGTTATCGTGATTTACCATTAAGATATGGCGAGACCTCAACCCTGTTTCGAAACGAGGCATCAGGTGAGATGCACGGGCTTATCCGTGTAAGACAGTTTACAATTTCAGAGGGTCACCTTATGTGTCGTCCCGATCAGCTTGAAGAAGAGTTCAAGAACTGTCTTGAAATGGCAATTTATATGCTTAAGACCTTGGGACTTTATGAGGATGTTTCTTACAGATTTTCACAATGGGATCCCGATGATAAAGAAAAGTATATCGGCACAAAAGAACAGTGGGACGAAGCTCAGGATACGATGGCAAAAATCCTTGACCATCTTGAAATTCCATACAAGATGGGTATCGGTGAGGCTGCGTTCGACCGCCCCAAGCTTGACATTCAGATAAAGAATGTATTTGGTAAGGAAGATACACTTATCACAATCCAGATTGACCAGATGCTTGCCGAAAAGTTTGGTATGGAATATATCGACACCGACGGCAGCAAAAAGAACCCTTATATTATCCACAGAACTTCAATTGGCTGTTACGAAAGAACTCTTGCACTTCTTATTGAAAAGTATGCAGGTGCGTTCCCGGCATGGCTTGCACCTACGCAAGTAAAAATTTTGCCGATTTCTGACAATTACAGAGAATATGCAGATAAGATTTTTTATGAACTCAGGGACAAAGGCTTCCGTGTGGAGCTTGACGACCGCAGCGAAAAAATCGGATATAAGATCCGCGAAGCTCAACTTGAAAAAGTTCCTTACATGATTATCGCAGGCGAAAAAGAAATGAACGAAGGAACGGTTTCTGTTCGTTCAAGAAAGCAGGGCGATTTGGGCGCAATGACTCTTGATGAGTTTATGGCAATGCTTAAAGAGGAAGTCGATAATAAGGTTATCTAAAATAGCAACAAAAAAACGGCGTATCTTAAGGGTGCGCCGTTTTTTTAAAAAACTTAAAAAAAGTACTTGACAATGGGGGGATGATGTGGTAATATAAATGAGTTGCGCCAAGGAAAGCGGTCGACTTCAAAAAAATTTTTGAAAAAAGTTTAAAAAAGGGTTGACAAAAGTTCCTGGTTGTGATAAG
>JAZNKA010000050.1:0-1790 GCA_045578305.1 Clostridia bacterium
ACTTCAGTCTTCGACCATATACTTTGACATACGAACTGCAGGGTGGTGGCAGGAAATGCTGGACTTTATCGGTGTCAGCAAAGATATGCTGCCCGGTCTTTGTGACAGCGGAGTGTATGTAGGTGATTATAAGAATATAAAGATTGTCACCGGTGCAATGGATCAGGTTTCGGGTGCGATAGGTGCCGGAGTTGTGAAAAAAGGCATTGTAAGTGAAATGACCGGAACAACCATGGTAATATTCAGTCCAACGGACAAAATCCCCAAGTTTTCGGCGGACAGCATAATTCCTTGCCACTATAACTATGACGGAAAGTATTGCCTGTTGACATGGTCTTCAACAGCCGGCATGGCGCTCAAATGGTTCAAAAATGCTCTTTGTGAGGATTTCTCGTTCAGAGACCTTGACGAACTTGCCGAAAAAGTTGCTCCGGGATGTGACGGACTTACATTTCTGCCGTATTTGTGCGGCTCGACAATGCCCAAATACAATCCTGCTGCAAGAGGCAGCTTTACAGGACTTACTCCCGAGCATACAAGAGCGCATTTTGTAAGAAGTATAATGGAGGCAATTTCGTGCACACTTAAAGAAAATCTGGATTACTTAAATCCGGATGTAAGCGAAATCCGTGCTATGGGTGGTGGCGCAAACAGTCCTTTGTGGTGTCAGATGAAAGCTGATATGACAAAAAAGACGCTTGTGACACTTGAAAATTCCGAGACAGCTTGCCTTGGCGGAGCAATTCTTGCCGGAGTCGGCACAGGCGTTTTTGAATCGGTGGAAAGTGTTTTGGATATGATAAAAATCAAAAAGACCTTTGCACCAAAGGACACTGACTACAGCACTTCTTATCAAAACTACCTCAAAGCCGATGCAATATTGAATGTTAAATAATAAAAACTGCACTGTTTTGGATAAAACAGTGCAGTTTTTGAGTTTAGCCAAGCTTTAAATCGTGAACATCAAGATTTTCGCAATGATAGTTTTCGATATAAGACAAAATTTCGTCAATGTTTGTGCTGTAAAGATACAAATTTTTGCAATCGTCACGGATAAATCTTTCGTCAACCGAAATTTTAAGAAATTCTTCAAGTTTTTTGTAATAACCGTTGACATCAAGCACGGCGATTGGCTTTGTGTGACGGGCAAGTTGTTTTAATGTGAGAACTTCAAAAAATTCTTCAAAAGTGCCGATGCCGCCCGGAACAATGATAAAGGCGTCGGCAAGGTCCTCCATTTTTGCTTTCCGCTGAGCCATCGTTTCGGTATATATAATCTCGGTGCAATCGCTGAAGATGGCCTCGATTTTTTCGTCGCGAAAGAAACTTGGTATCACGCCAATTATGTCGCCTTTTTCTTCAAAAACTCCTCTTGCGGCAGCGCCCATAAGCCCCCCACCGCCTGCTCCAAAAACAAGAGCGTGACCGCGTTTTGCCATTTCTTTCCCTAGTTTTTTAACTTCCTGAATATAGGACTTGTTTATTTCGTTGCTTGCTGCCCCAAATACACATATTTTCATTATATTGACCTCGTTTATTATGTTTTAAACTATTTTAGCATATAGCGGGATTTTTTTCAAGAAGGATATTTTGTAGAAATTAGAAATAAACAGAAAAACTTTAAAGCTTGCCGATATTTACCGGTAAGCTTTAAAGTTTGTGGTGCACCCGAAGAGACTGTTACTCTTTTTAAGGGAGTGCCCTGTATCGAACCTTTTATCTCTAAACTTTTGATTCTTATTAACTTGCATCTTTAGTATAACACAAATCGTCTAAGATTTCAACAGTTC
>JAZNKA010000051.1:0-76688 GCA_045578305.1 Clostridia bacterium
ACTCCATTCGAAGTCTGGATTATCCGTGTCATAGGTAGCGGTAACATTGATTTTTATTTTCTTATCAATAGAAGTGTCAATGTTTTTTGTTCCCCCGAGAACAGAATAGGGGGTTTCTGTAACTATACCACGGATTTTAATATAATCGTATAAAGGGTCACTTTCATCAGGGGTAATGATTCCATTAAGAGAAGTATTTATAGGTTTTAGACTATTTAAATTGTCCCAGAAAAAGATTTTTACGGGGCAATTTAAATAGCTTTGGCTTCCGCTTAAGGATATACTAAAATCTGTTGCAGTTGTAGGTGAATCATCATAGGTTACATTTAAAAGTTTTCCTGGATCGTCGTACACTGCCATTATCACAATACAGTCAAGCACAGTGTTAAAGGTCATTTTTGCAGTAACCGTGTTTCCGCTGTTGTCGCAAACAATGCTTTTAAGTGTTACATTGTCCGGTAGCGTTCCTGCATTTGTTACAATGGACAAAAATGACAGAGTAACAAAAAGTATTGAAATAGTTAATATTATGCTGATAACTTTTTTCATATAGCTTTCCTCCTGGAAGTGTTTTACAGCATTATAACATATTTTGGGGAATATGTCCACTGCACGTAATATTACTTAACAACATTATAGGACAATATGTCCTTAAAGTCAATATAAATATTCCGTATGCTATATAATTTTACTGGTGATAATATGGTTATGAAGTTGAGAATACGAGATTTGAGGGAAGATAATGACTTGACGCAGAAAACGGTTGCAAAACATTTGATGTGTGACCAGTCATTATATTCAAAGTATGAAAGAGGAGAAAGGGAAATGCCTCTTAAACTTATTGTTGAGCTTGCCCAATTTTATAATGTAAGCGTTGATTATCTTGTGGGTATCACAGATGAAACTGCACCATATTGCCGAAAAGTATGACGATCAGCAATCACGAGGACGGTTCTCCCGATTGTCAATCGGGGGGACGGTTCTGTTGATTGATATTAGGGTATAATTTATTTTAAATTTTTCATATATTTATACCACAATGACACATATAAATCCCGAAAGGGGAAATATAAAATGAAATTAAAAAGACATCCAATTTTGGATGTCTTTTTCGCTATTATTTATCTTCCCAAAAACTTGGTCACACCCATCAACCGTTCATCCAAGCATTACATCAAGCAGCATCATTGTTGCAAAGCCGGCGATAATTCCTGCGGTGGAAAAGTAGGGTTGTTTTTCCTGATTTTGTTGACACTCAGGAATCAGCTCATGTACAGCGACCAAAATCATTGCTCCGGCGGCGAATGAAAGGGCGTAGGGTAAAATCTTTTCAACATAAACAACAAGTAATGCACCAATTACTCCGGCTATGGGTTCGACCATGCCCGATGCCTGACCGTATAAAAAGCTCTTTTTTCTTGAATAGCCTTCACGTCTTAGGGGCAGAGAAACTGCCGCACCCTCGGGGAAGTTTTGCAGACCTATTCCAATTGCAATAGTAATTGCTCCCATGAGACCTTCGGTGCTGAATCCTACATTTTGCAGAGCACCAAATGCGACGCCAACCGCCAGACCTTCGGGAATATTATGAAGAGTTATAGACAGAATAAGCATAATAATCCGATTAAGTCTTTCGCCTGATTTTGCTTGTGAAGTGTTTATGTTTCTTCTTGCAAAAGAAACGGTTTTATCAGATAACCACATAAAGACAGCACCAAACAAAAATCCGGTGGTTGCAACAAAATATGCAGGAAGAGCAGAAGCCTCTTCGGCTCTCTCGATTGCAGGTTGTAAAAGCGACCAGAAGCTTGCCGCTATCATAACTCCCGAGGCAAACCCCAGCATTAAATTCAGTATTTTTGGATTGGGAGATTTAAAAAAGGCAACTGTTGCAGCACCCAAAGCAGTCACAAACCATGTGCCTAAAGTTGCAATCAGTGCCATTAAGACAAAATTATCCATAAAGCACCTCCAATATTTAGTATATTTTGGAGATTTAAATCTGTGAAGAATGGAATGAAAATCAAGATAAAGGGATGGATCTCCCAATTGATATTATGATATGATTTATCTTAAAAGTTTTATATATTTCCCTAAAACTGAGCATACTAACTTCGAAAGGGGAGATGAATTAAACTATGAAAAAAATAATATCTTTAACAACTCTGGTATTTTTGTTTGTGTGTTTTGTGACAGGTTGCGACATGGTTGAAAGTGGCGAAAGAGCCGTAGAACGAGGCGTACAACAAGTGGAAGAGGGCGCTTCGGCATTGATGAATGACGGAAAGGCTATGCTTGATGACACAAAGGATATGATGCAAGGTCAGGGTAACGGTATGGACATGGGCAGCTCTTCGTCTGGAAATGAAGAAAAATCCGAATTCATAGGTGAAGAAAAAGCAAAAGAAATCGCTTTGAAAAAAGCAAATGTGACGACAGAAAGTGTGATTTTTGACAAAGTTGAGCTTGACCTTGATGACGGAGTATGGCGATACGAAGTGGATTTTAAAAAGGATACGACTGAGTATGATGCAGAGATTAATGCGATTGACGGCTCGATTTTAAAATGGGAAGTAGATAATAATCAGTAAACTCCATAAACCAAAATGGCTGTGACAAAATTGTCACAGCCTCATTTTTTGGGAGTCCTGATTTGCAGCCTATTGTCTTTTTTTAAAAAGAATGTTATACTGATTATAAATAGGTCGTTGAGTTTATAAGAAAGGTACTAATATGAAGGAAAAAATATATACAATCCCAATAAATGAAGCATTGGATGCGGATTGCAGTTGCCCATTTTGTTTTTTGGAAAAAAGGCTTGAGGATGAGGCATTAGATTATACACTTGGGCCTGCTATGATGGAGTCGGATTTCAGAATGATTACAAATGAAAAGGGGTTTTGCAAGACGCATATAAAAAAGCTTATTGAAAAACGGAACGCCTTGTCGCTTGCGCTCATTATGGATACACATATTGGAGAGATTGAATCGCTTTTTGGACTAAAAAATAATGAAAAATCCATATTTAAAAAGAAAAATACGGCGGAGCCGTTTGTGGCAGCTCTTAGACATGTTGCAGATGAATGTACGGTATGCTCGCGCGTTAATCACACTCTTGAGAGGTATTTTCATACGTTTGTTTTTATGCTTAAAAGCGAAAAGGGATTTCTTCAAAAGGTCCTTGACAAGAACGGTTTTTGCTTTGAGCACTTTGCAAAGCTTGCAGAAGTTGCTTTTGCAAAGCTTTCGGATAAAGAGATTGAAAAATACTTTGACCCGATTATAGAACTGCAAAAAAATAAAATTGAAGAATATCACGAATATATCAAGAAATTTGCCGATTGTTTTGATTACAGAAACGCCGGCAAAAAAATTGATGTTCCTAAAGATATTTTAACAAAAACAGCTGAGTTGCTGAATGGAGAACTTGAAAAATGATGCGATTGATTTTTTCGGCAAAAGCTAAAATTATTCTATACTTCCCCCAAAACCTGCACATACTAAGTGCGAAAGGGGGATATAAAAAATGAAGGAAGAAACAAAGAAAAATAATGATAAGAGTTCAAAGGAACTCACACACCCGGGGAAGATAAAAGGAAAGATTGATGTTCCTGACACGCGCGAGCGCAGAGACGGTCCCGGCGGAAATTAAATGTAAGGACGGTTATATTCAACCGTCCTTTTTAATGTCTTAAAATTTTAATAAGGATAAAATTGTATTGCTTTGGAAAGAATATCGATATATTCTAAAAAAGTGAGGTAATTGTATGTTTAAACACGAGAAATTGTTGTTTCACCCGGTAGAAATTGAAAAACCAAATCCTCAGTATGCTGCGCTTTTACAGGAACAGCTTGGCGGCGGCAACGGCGAGCTCAAGGCGGCGATGCAGTATATGTCGCAAAGCTTCAGGATAAAGGACCCCGAAATCAAGGATTTGTTTTTGGACATTGCGGCAGAGGAGCTTAGTCACCTTGAGATGATTTCGCAGACAATCAATATGCTGAACGGTCATGATGTAGATGCGTCAAAAGTGCCAAATGGCGAGATACAGACTCATGTTTTGCTTGGACTTAATCCGGGACTTATCAACGCATCGGGATATTCGTGGACAGGAGACTATGTAACAGTTACCGGAGATTTGTGTGCGGATTTGCTTTCGAATATTGCTTCTGAGCAGAGAGCAAAGGTTGTATATGAATATCTTTATCGTCAAATCGAGGACAAAAAGGTGAGAGAAACCATTGACTTTTTGTTAAATCGCGAAGAAGCACACAATGCGATGTTCAGAGAGGCGTTTAACAAGGTGCAAAACACAGGGTCAAATCAAGATTTTGGAACGACAAAGGCGGCGAAAATGTACTTCAGTATGTCCGAGCCGTCACCGGCAAATTCATCGCTCTCGGGAGTAGAGGGGAAAAAGCCGTCATTTGAATAAATGAAATAACCCAAAATGGCTGTGGCAAATTTTGTCACAGCTGTTTTTATATAGTTTAAAATTGCCTATATAATGTATAAGTCTATATGTTTAAATGAGATTTGTGATAATTTATTATTAAAACATTAGATAAGCGGGGCGAGGGAATTGCTAAGATTGAATGTATTAAATTTGCTCGAAAAGAAAGGTAAGACAAAATACTGGCTGTACAAACAAATGGGTATGAGCTACCAGAACTTTACAAAGATGATTAACAATGAGACAAAGTCGATAAGATATGAGAACATAGAGGCTTTGTGTTATATTCTTGATTGCAAATTGGACGAGCTTTTGATTTTTGAAGATGAAAAATGATGAAAAAAGACGAATTTTACGAGAGGTTTATGTTTCTGCCGATTATTGTGATTGTCGTGTCGGTTTTGTGCATTGGGTTCAACGGTTATGCACAGCTTTTTCCCGAGGAGGAAATTCCTTATGCCGAGCCTGCCGGGGAGGAAAGCGCAGAAGATGTGACTTATGCATCAAAAAAGGTGGAAAAGATTGAGGCAGGAGATGAAAAGATAGATATAAATACCGCGACGGCAGAGGACTTTCAAAGACTGCCGGGAATTGGTGTTGTAAAAGCCGACGCGGCGGTAAAACAGCGCGAGAAGATGGGGGGATTCAGGACACTCGAGGATTTGATGTGTACCGAGGGCATAGGCGAAAAGTTGTTTGAAAACTTGAAACAGTTTATTAAAATATCGAGTAGGTTGAGATAACATACAACAGAGGTCGCTTTGACACGGGAATCTTGATTTATGTGGTCAGCTGTCCCCTGAAATTTTTAATTAACAAAAAAAGGTTGTGCATGGCACAACCTTTTTTGTTGTCTTTAAAGTTAGATTTAAGGGTAGTGAACATTTTGCAATAACCCAAACTATGCCTGCTTTTTTACAATGGCGTACTCATCGCCATTCTGCCAGTAAGGACAGTCAAAATTGCTGCCACTCAAAAATCTTTGCATTTCGTCTTCGTCAAGATCTATCTGACAGACATAACACTCAAAATATTCGTCATATTCGTAATGTGCACAGGTTTCGCAGTTTGTTGACATATTTTCACCGACTTTATTTCTTTTTTGCAATTGCAGCCTTTGCTTTTTCGACTATTGTCTTTGTGTCAAGACCATAAATTTCGAAAAGCTCTGCAGGAGTTCCCGAACGACCAAAAACATCGTTTGTGCCGACTCTTTGCATTGGAACGGGATATTCTTCAACCAAAACTTCGCTTACAGCAGAACCAAGGCCGCCGATTATGTTGTGTTCTTCGGCAGTTACTATTGCACCGGTTTCTTTTGCCGCTTTTACAATAATTTCGCGGTCAATTGGTTTGATGGTTGGCATATTTACAACCCTTGCCGAAATTCCTTGTTCGCCTAAAATCTTGCTTGCTTCCATAGCATAAGGAATCATAAGTCCTGTTGCAATAATGGTAACATCTGTACCGCTTGCAAGCTCTACACCTTTGCCGATTTCAAACTTATAGTCATCTCCAAAAACTGTGGGGACTGCAAGTCTTCCAAAACGAAGGTAAACAGGACCGTCGTGTTCGATTGCTGCTTTTACACAAAGACGTGCCTCGGTCGCATCGGCGGGGTTTAAGATAACCATTCCGGGGATTGTGCGCATAAGCCCGATATCTTCAAGACATTGATGAGTTGCGCCGTCTTCACCTACAGAGATTCCTGCATGTGTTGCGCCGATTTTTACATTCAGCTTGGGATAGCCGATTGAATTGCGGATTTGCTCGAAGGCACGACCTGATGCAAACATAGCAAACGAGCTTGCGAAAACAATTTTGCCGCATGATGCCATTCCGGCAGCAGCCGACATCATATTAGCCTCGGCGATGCCTGCGTTAAAAAATCTTTCGGGGTATACTTTTTTGAAGTTGTCTGTTTTTGTCGATTTTGAAAGGTCCGCATCAAAAACAACTATTCTTTCGTCGCAGCCAAACTCTGCAAGTGCTGCACCGTATGCCTCACGTGTAGCCTTTTTCTCGCCTATTTTATACATCAGCATTCACCTCCAAGAGATTTGATATATTCGTCAAGCTCAGCCACTGCTACCTCGTATTGCTCGTCATTTGGAGCTATGCCGTGCCAGCCGGCTTCGTTTTCCATAAACGAAACGCCTTTGCCCTTGGTTGTATTTGCAATAATGATGGTAGGCATACCTTTGGTTTCTTTTGCTTTGTTTATGGCAGATTCGATTTCTTCGTAATTGTGACCATCGATTGTGATGACATTCCAGTTAAATGCTTCGAATTTCTTGTCAAAGGGTGTGGGGTTCATAACCTTGGTTATGTCTCCGTCAATCTGAAGACCATTAAAGTCAAGAAATGCGGTAAGGTTGTCCAGTTTGTAATGTGCCGCAAACATCAAAGCCTCCCAAACCTGACCCTCTTCACATTCGCCGTCGCCTAAGATTGTGTAAACGCGATAGTTTTTAGCATCGATTTTTGCAGCAAGCGCCATTCCGCACGCTGCGCTGATTCCCTGACCAAGTGAGCCGGTCGACATATCGACGCCGGGAACGCCTTTCATTTCGGGATGTCCCTGAAGATAGCTGTCGACCTTGCGGAAGGTTTTGATATCTTCTTTGGGTATGTAACCGCACTCTGCCAAAATGCCGTAAAGGCCGGCAGAAGCGTGACCTTTTGAAAGAACAAATCTATCTCGGTTTGGATCCTTGGGATTTTTGGGGTCAATGTTCATCGCTTTTTTATAAAGGTAGGTAAGAATATCTGCCGATGAAAGTGCGCCGCCCGGATGACCCGCTTTGGCGCTGTGAATTGCTTCAAGAGTCATTTTTCTTACTCTTGCGGCAGAAATCTTTAAAGAAGTGATGGTTTCTGTTTGCATTAGCTAAACCTCCGTATATATAATGATATTTAATTTGCTGAATCAATAATTTTCAAAACCATTCCCCAAAACCTCGCGGGCATCGGATAGTATGACGAAAGCAAGATTGTCAGCGTTTTTGACTATGTTTTTGAGCTTTGTTATTTCGTACTTTTTAACAACACACATAAGCACCGATTTTTCAGTGTTTGAATAAAATGACGATGCGTGAAGACTGGTGGTGCCGCGTCCGATACCTGCTGAAATGGCTGAGGCAATCAAAGCGGGATTTTCCGAGATTATATAAGCAATTTTGGCAGAATTTCCGCCTTCGACAATCATGTCAATGATGAATGCACTTATATAAAGCGAGACCGCCGAATAAAGAAGTGTTTCCCATTTTTTAAAAACAATTCCTGCAAAAGCTATAATAAAGGCATCAATGATGAGAAGCAGTTTTCCAACCGAAATTCTGCGGTATTTGCTTTTTAGTATGTGGACAATTATATCGGTGCCGCCGGTGGTATAACCCGAGCTGAAAACAAGACCAACACCAAGCCCCAAAAGTACACCGCCGTATATTGCAGACAAAAGTATGTCGCCGGTGAGTTTGGGCAAAAAGTCCAAGGCATCAACAAAGAGCGAAAGCAAAACCATTCCTGAAAGAGAAGTAAGAATGAAGGATGCTCCAAAATGTTTGAATGCCCAGATGAAAATCGGTATATTAAGTGAGAATATAATAATACCTAAGGGAATATTGGTCAAGTGGTTAACTGCAATCGCAAGACCGCTGATACCACCCGGAGCAATGTCCATTGGTGCCAAAAAAACATTTAGTGCGATTGCCGAAATAAGAGTGCCGGCAACCACTTTTGAAAACAGTTTAAGATTTGTGCGCATTTTTACAATCACCTCATAATTTGTTTGATATGTAAAAATGCAATAAGCTTATGCTAAATCAGGTGTTTAAGAATTTCCAGAATTCTTTCGCTGTCGCCTTTAAGATAAAGATAGCCGATAAGCGCTTCTACCCCGGTTGCAGATTTGTAGTCAATCAAATCTGCGTTTTTTGGCGGGTGCGAATTTGTGTTTCTGCCCCTTTTGTAAACAGCAATCTCTTCGTCAGAAAGCTTGTCCTTCACTTTTTGATAAAGGTTCGACTGTGCCTTTGCATTGACAAGCTTGATTGCAGCCTTGTGCAGACGTTGGACAGGCAGATTGAGGTCCTTTAAAAGATATGTTCTTACAAACAACTCATACACACAGTCACCCAGATAAGCAAGAGCCAAAGCGGAATATTGCGAAGGGGGGATTTTGTCCCCCAGATTGAATTCTTTTGTAAATGTATCAAGCATAAATTTCCCTCGACTTAGCTACGCCTTTGTTACTTGCTGACCCTGGGGCGTATCTTTTACTATTATGCCCATATCGCGAAGCTTATCACGAAGCTCATCAGATTTTGCCCAATCTTTTGCAAGTCTTGCTGCAGCTCTTTCTTCAAGAAGCGCATTTATTTCGTCATCGATTTCTTCGTCCTTGCCCGAAAGCAGACCCAAAACCCCGCCAAGCTCGCTGATGGTATCAATCGTAAAATTGATTGTCTCTTTAGAAAAACCGCTTCCGCTTGTTATGTTTTTGTTTGCCTCGGACACCATTTCAAAAATTACCGAAATTGCATCTGCAGTATTGAGGTCATCATTCATTGCATCAAGGTATTTGCCCTTAAGTGCTTTGATGGTATCAATATAAATTTTTTCGTCTGCGGTATATTCGGCACGGCTTTCGGCGTTTTCGGATGCAAACTTCATATCCGAAAGGCAGTTGTAGATTCTTTCAAGACTTGCCTTTGACGATTCCATAAGTGCTTTGCTGAAGTTGATAGGACTTCTGTAATGTGCCGAAAGCATAAAGAAACGGATTACTTCGTAGTCAAATTCGGCAGCTATTTCGCGAACGGTGAAAAAGTTGCCGAGCGATTTGGACATTTTGCGGTTATCAATGTTGATGTAGCCGTTGTGCATCCAATAATTTGCAAATGTCACATCGTGCGCACATTCACTTTGAGCGATTTCGTTTTCGTGGTGGGGGAAAATAAGGTCCTGTCCACCACTGTGGATATCAATTGTTTTGGCAAGGAATTTTGTTGCCATTGCGCTACATTCGATATGCCAGCCGGGTCTTCCAAGGCCCCAGGGACTTTCCCATGCAGGCTCGCCCGGTTTTTGCTTTTTCCAAAGTGCAAAGTCCATCGGGTCACGCTTTGCTTCGTTTATGTCTATGCGTGCACCGCTTTCAAGGTCTTCAAGTGGTTGATGCGACAGCTTGCCATATTCGTTGAATTTTTTAGCGGCAAAGTAAACATCGCCGTCCACGTTG
Organism: Clostridia bacterium; assembly: GCA_045578305.1. Taxonomy (GTDB): domain Bacteria; phylum Bacillota; class Clostridia; order Monoglobales; family Monoglobaceae; genus SIG440. Next base: position 9,697 of record JAZNKA010000051.1, read on the forward strand.
TATGCATAACCTTTTTCTTCAAGGGTCTTTACCAATTCAATTATGGCATCAATATTGTCGGTTGCGCGCGGATGCCATGTTGCACGCTTGATACCAAGCCCGTCGGCGTCTTTGAAATATTCGTCGATATAGCAGTCTGCAAGCTCTTTGACGGTAATTCCCATTTCGTTAGCTTTGTTAATCATTTTGTCGTCGATATCAGTAAAATTCTGAACAAAATAAACAGTATAGCCGCTGTATTCAAGAAAACGACGAAGCGTGTCAAAAATGATAAATGGTCTTGCGTTGCCTATGTGAAAGTAATTGTAAACGGTAGGACCGCAGGAGTACATCCTTACAACACCTTTTTCCACAGGCACAAACTCTTCTTTTTTGCGATTTAATGTATTAAAAATTTTCATATCGGAATTTCCTTTCCAAAAAGAATACTCAGTTTATTTTTCGGGTTGATGATTTAGTTGTTTTTTAAGGTTCTCAAGTTCAACCCGCAGCTTGCAAAGCTCCATTGAGACAGGGTCGGGAATGTGAATCTGGTCAAGGTCGATTTTTGCCGAAGCAACCTTGATGTTGTCGCGTTTGACGACATGTGCAGGAACACCTACACATGTACTGTTGGGTGGGATTTCGTTAAGAACAACGGCGTTTGCGGCGATTTTGCTGTTGTCACCGACTTTGAATGGACCAAGCACTTTGGCACCGCTGCCGATGGTCACATTGTTGCCGATGGTTGGATGCCTTTTTCCTTTGTCCTTGCCGGTACCGCCAAGGGTCACACCCTGATAGATGGTGCAGTTGTCGCCGATAATGGTGGTTTCGCCGATAACCACACCCATACCGTGGTCAATAAAAAGACCTTTGCCTATTTTTGCGGCAGGATGAATTTCAATCCCTGTTTTGCGGCGTGTGCGTTTTGAGACCCAGTCTGCAAGAAAGTATAATTTGTTGACATACAGCATGTGTGCAAAACGATAGCTTAGGATGGCTTTTAATCCCGGATACAAAAACAACACCTGCAGTTTGTTTTTTGCTGCAGGGTCGCGTTCAAAAACAAGATTAATCTCTTCGTTTAAGCGTTTAAAAAATTTCATACCGCAAACCTCACTAATTCATAATACATTATACACTAAAAATCCATTCGAGTAAAGCACTTTCTTAAAATTATGGAAAAAATAATCGAAATTTATTACTTTTATAAAAATAAAAAGCTGGTATCATTCAAGATATGTTGTAAATGACAAAATGTGACGCAAAACCGCCAAAAACTTTACAAAATCTATTGAATTTGTTTATGTTTTGATGTATAATGACTTTGTATATTATGCGTAAAAGAGAATAAATATATAATTAAAGGAAAGGTGAAAGAATTGTTTTTAACAACGCTGCTTTCTGTCATGCAGATAGTTTTGTTTGCGGCAGGATGTTATTACTTTTCAGTTGCTCTGTTTTCACTTACCGTGCGCGAGACCAAAAGCAAATCGCCACGGCTTAATACATTTGCATTGATTGTTGCAGCTCACAACGAGGAAACAGTTATAGGAGACCTTGTAAAAAGCCTTAAAGAACTTGAATATTCAAAAGATAAATACGAAATTTTTGTTATTGCAGACAACTGCACAGACAATACCGCGAAGATTTCCCGTGAAAACGGCGCGGTTGTGTGGGAGCGCTTTGATGCTACCAGACGTGGCAAGGGCTATGCAATGGAGTTTGCCTTTGAAAAATTGTTTGAAATGGAAAATTCTTATGAATATATCTGCATATTTGATGCAGACAATCTTGTGAAAAAAGACTTTCTTGTGCATATGAATGACAAGATAAACGAGGGATACCGAGCAGTTCAGGGTTATCTTGACAGCAAGAACCCAACAGACAACTGGCTGACATTTGCATATTCGATGTGGTATTGGATAAACAATCGTTTGTCACAGCTTGCGAGAGGAAATATGGATTTGGGTTGCCGTCTTGGAGGAACAGGATTTGCCGTTTCCTCGGAATTAATAAAAAAATATGGTTGGGGTGCTACCTGCCTTGCCGAAGATACCGAGTTTACACTCAAGCTTATGCTTAACGATATAAAAGTGGGCTGGGCACATGATGCTGTGGTTTATGACGAGAAACCGCTCCGGTTTGATACTTCAATTCATCAGCGAAAGCGTTGGATGCAAGGACTTTCTGAGGTTGCAAGCAGATATGTAAAACCACTTGCAAAAAAAGGATTTTTCAAAAAATCTCCGTCAGCTCTTCATATGCTTATGAATTTTTGGGGAGATACTCTTTATCCGCTTGCATTGGGGTTTTTTTGGGTAGTTTATTTGCTGGGGATTTTTCTTGAAAAGTCGACAGGCCTTTATGCAGCAGTTTGCGAATTTTGGAACACACCGCTCAGGATGCTTGCCCTTTCGATATTTGTATGGGGAAATATTGTTCTCATTATTGCCGGACTTTATAATGACCAAAAGCTTGACAAGAACATAATGAAAAATTCCCCCGGATTTTTGATATATATAATATCGTGGATTCCTGTCGCTGTGATGGGATTTTTGAAACGAAATGAAAAAGAGTGGTTTCATACTCCTCATTCGAAAAAAGATAATTGAAAGAAGGACTACAGACTATGAACGATATTTTTGTTGAAGAAATAGTAAAAAAAGAAAATACTGCAGTTGACAAACTGGCGGTGTTTGGTATGGTTTTGCTGAGCGTGCTGCTTTCGGTGATTTTGTTTTTTATATCGGCACTCATACCGCAGTTTTCATCAATTTTGATTGTGTTGATAGCGGCGGTTGTGTATTTTACTTATATCCTGTCGGCAAACTTCAATCTTGAATATGAATATGCGCTTGTTAATTCCGAAATAGACGTTGACAAGATTGCAGCGAAAAGACGCAGAAAAAAGATAACAACCGTAAACCTCAGAAGACTGGACTTTTTTGGCAAAAGTACAGGTGCGGACTTTGAAAAATGCCTTAAGGATGTAAGCGTCAAAAAGGTGTTTGCGTGCAGGCGAAAGAAGTCGGAAGATAATTATTTTTTGGTTTACAGCGAGGATGCAACCAGGAAAATGCTTGTATTTTCACCAAGTGACAAGATAATTTCGGTGATTGAAAAACTCAATCCCAAAAGGTATTGATAATGACAAATTGCGGAGTAGATATAGTTGAAATCTCGCGGATAGACTCAGCGATAAAGAAAAACAATAATTTTTTGAAAAGAGTCTTTTCTGCGGCAGAAATTGAATATTATAATAAAAAAAGTAACGGAGTCGAATCCCTTGCCGGTTTTTTTGCAGCAAAGGAAGCGTTTGCCAAATATTTGGGCACAGGTGTTTCAGACTTCAATCTTTCGGATGTTTCGGTTGAACACAGTGTTGAGGGTGCGCCGTTTATTGTGTTCAAAGGAGAAAAACAGGATGTTTCGCTTAGCATATCCCACGACAAAACTGTTGCAGTTGCAGTGGTGTGTGGCGAGATGTGTCAAAAAAAACTTCCACTTAGAGCAGAAATGAAAAAGCTTTTGCCCAAACGGCCTGAGGACTCAAACAAAGGCGATTTTGGCAAAGTGTTGGTCATTGCCGGCAGCAAAGGTATGACGGGCGCGGCTGCGCTTTCGTCATATTCGGCACTAAGGAGCGGTGCAGGGCTTGTCACTTTGGCAACAGCTGAGACCGAAAGACCGATTGCGGCAAGTTTTTTCCCCGAGATTATGACCGCAGGACTTTCTTCAAAAGACGGTATTATTTGCACCGATGCACTTGGGGAGATATTTAAGCTTTCAAAGGACAAAAATGTGATAGTTTTTGGACCGGGCATCGGCAAGTGTGCTGATGTTGGACTTATCCTTGCAGAAATTTTAAAAAATCATACCGGTGTGTTGATTGTTGACGCAGATGGTCTAAATGCACTCAGCAAAAATATGAATATGCTCAGGGAAAAAAGTTGTGATGTAATTCTTACACCGCATCCGGGCGAAATGTCAAGACTTTGCAACTTGACCACAAAAGAGATACAACAAAAAAGAATTGAAATTGCCAAAAATCTTGCGGAAGAATACGACGTTTGCGTTGTCTTGAAAGGGAATAAAACTGTTGTCTCGGCAAAAGGAAGGACTTCTTTTGTGAACCCGACCGGAAATTCGGGAATGGCAACAGCGGGAACAGGCGATGTTCTTGCAGGAGTTATTGCGGGATTTGCTGCTCAAGGTTTAAAGTCATTTGATTCCGCAAAACTTGGGGTTTATATTCACGGAGCGGCAGGCGACATTGCAAAAGAAAGCAAAGGTACATTTGGAATGATTGCTTCGGATGTCGCAAAAAGCATCCCCGAGGCGATTTTAAGAGTAGAAAAATAATAAAATTTCATCAGGAGAGGATTTATGAAAAAAAGTATAGTAGCGGTACTTGCCGCTGTTGTACTTATGATAAATCTTGCAGGCTGCGGCAAAAAGTCTCAGCATGATATATACAAAGAGATATACTCAAGATACAACGGAATGCAGTCTTTTTATGCAGAGGTCAGCATAACCGTCCAAAACGAAAAAATGTCAAGCGAATATATCGCAAGACAGTTTTATGAGGCACCTGACAAATTTTCGGTGGTTGTTGACTCTCCCGAGGAGGTTGCAGGAAGCGGATATACTGCAAAAGAGGGCAAATACACCTTGAAGTCAGGATTTGGTGACGAAAAGGTTTTGGACATAGTGTTCCCAAATGAGAAAAACACTATATTTGTTTGCGATTTTTTTGAGGAATATTACAAAAGTGAAGAAACTTTTCTCAAGACAAGCGGTGGAATAGCAGAGAATACGACCACCCTCAGCTGTTATCTTGGCGGAGGTAATCCAAAAAGATTTATGCAGAGCCTTGAGGTTGACAACAAAACATATTTGCCACTCAAACTAACAACATATGATATTGACAAAAAACCTGTGGTTGTTGTCAAATTTTGCAATTTTATACGAAATGCAAAGCCTGACCAAAGGTTTTTTGATTAAAAAGAGGAGTAAAAAATGGATAATACTCAAAGAGCATGGGTCGAGATAAACCTTGACAGTCTTGCCAAAAATGTAATCGAAATTAAAAAGTGCCTTAAACCCGGAGTCAATCTTATGGGGGTTATAAAAGCCAATGCCTATGGACATGGTGTTTGTGAATCTGCAAAAATCATTCTGGAAAATGGTGTCGACCAATTGGCAGTCGCTTTTGTTGACGAAGCTATTGAACTTCGCAAGGCTGGATTTTCGGTGCCTATTTTGATACTTGGGAACTCTCCTTTTGAGGTTATTGATGATTTGATAGAATATGACATCACGCCTGCGGTTTTCAGCATAGATTTTGCCGAGGAATTGTCAAAACGGGCAAAAAGCGCAGGCAAGACCGTAAAAGTTCACATAAAAGTTGATACTGGTATGCATCGCATAGGTTTTTTATATGACGGAAATATTTTGGAACAAGAAAAGACAATTGAAAAAATAACAAGAATTTCAATGCTTCCCAACATAGAGATTGAAGGGATATTTTCGCATCTTGCGACATCGGACGAGGAAGACGAAATCTACACCCGCAAACAGTTTGGACTTTTTAATGAGTTGACTCAAATTCTTTCGGATAAAGGAGTGAACATTCCAATAAAGCACATTGCAAACAGTGCAGCACTTGTAAGATTTCCAGAGATGCAGCTTGATATGGTGCGTGCAGGACTTGTGATGTATGGAATGTTCCCGTCAAAAACGGTAAGTCGCTCGGGACTCAGTTTAAAACCCATAATGACATTCAAGACAAGGATTACCAGCTTGAACGAATTGGATGAAGGAGTATCCATAAGCTATGGAAGACAGTACACAACCCAAGACAAGATGAAGGTTGCAACAATCGCTGTCGGTTATGCAGACGGATATTCAAGGCTTCTTTCAGGGAAGGTAAATGTTTTGGTAAACGGAGCTTATGCAAAACAATTAGGAAGAATTTGTATGGATCAATGTATGATTGATGTAACAAATGTTAATAATATAAACATCGGTGACGAGGTTATCCTGTTTGGTGGCGACGAGAGCGGAATCATACCGATTGAAGAAGTTGCAGAGCAAATGGGAACAATCAATTACGAGATTGCGTGTCTGGTTGACAGGCGCATTCCCCGTGTTTATATTATCGACGGCAAGCCGACAAAGAGTTTGAACTATCTTTGTGACGAAAAAGGCGAGTAAATACTACATAAGAAAAATCTGGTATTTGCATTAGCCAAAACGAAGGCACTTACGTAAGATGTATTAGATTAAGAAACGGGGGAAGGTTATGAGTTTTAGCGGATTAAAAGAAAAACCGCAAAAAACAGCCGAAGAGGTTCTTAAGGAGCAGCTTAAAACAGGCTATCGTAATATGTCCCTGATTAATCTGAGTTTGGCGGAGGATGCAGTGCAGTCTGATAATGATGCGCTTTCCCTCGCAGAACAAAACTTGCGGAGTGTGAAGAATAAGTGATAGTAAAAAGAGGCGACATTTATTATGCAGATTTAAGTCCGGTGGTGGGCTCGGAGCAAGGTGGGATAAGACCTGTTCTTATTATCCAGAACGACATAGGCAACAAATACAGTCCCACAGTGATTGCAACAGCAATTACTTCACAAATAAACAAAGCAAAAATGCCTACACATATCGAGCTTGATGCACACGAATACGGACTTTCAAAGGATTCGGTAGTTTTGGCCGAGCAAATCAGAACAATTGACAAGCAAAGATTAAAAGAAAAAATAGGGCATCTTGATGAAAAACTGATGAGTCAGGTCAACGAGGCCCTTGAGATAAGCTTTGGACTTTTATAAAAAAGCCATATAAAAAACAGGGGTGGTACTTATGAAAAAAAATAAAGGCAAATTCAGGATTGTGGCATTGGTGTTGTGTGTGCTGTCGATGTTTACGGTAGTTCTTGCCGAGCCGGGAAGCACAGACGACCCGCTTGTTTCAAAAGCATACATTGATACTGTGCTTATTCCTGAGATAAAGCAGTTTGTAGAAAACAAAATAGGGGAAGTCAATGCAGGCGGAGGCGGAGCTGTGTCAGGCGACACCTTTAAAGTTGTCGAGGTTGCTGCAGGCCAGGAAATGGTTTGTTCGGCAGGGACCGAGCTTATCCTCAGAATGGGAAAAGCAAATATAATCGCGACAGAAAAGGGCGGACTTGCAGACACCACAGCCGGATTTGACTTGCAAAACGGGACTTCAATGCCGGCAAACCATTTGCTTATTGTTCCGGTAGCGGACGGCAGAGGAATAAAGGCGACCGAAAAAGTTCTTGTGATGGTAAAAGGCGGATATGAAATAAAATAACAACAAAAAAGCATCGCAGAAATGCGATGCTTTTTTTATGCTATATATACCAGTTTTGTCAGTTTTTTTAATTCTTTTGCGGCCGTTTCGGCGTCTTCGCGGGATTTGTAAACCCCAAACACAGTTGAGCCGCTGCCACTCATAAGTGAATAAATTGCTCCGTGATTGTTCATTATTTGTTTATATTCATCAATATCGGAGTATTCTTTTGTCACGACAGTCTCAAGGACATTGCCGGCGACGCTGCCAAGTTTGTCAAAATCATTTTGTTTGATTGCCGAAATTGCAGCATCAATATCTGGATGATTGCAAACTTTTTCAATCTCAAGATTTTTGTATACATAGGGGGTTGAAATTCCGTATTTTGGTTTTGCCAGCAAAAAGACAGCATTTTCAAGCGCCGGAAGAGGCGAGAGAATTTCACCTATGCCCTCGGCAAGCATACACCCACCATAAATAAAAAACGGAACATCGGCACCGATTGTTTTTGCAAGATCTGAAAGAGCTGACTTTGTAAATGGTGAGCCAAACAAAGTATTCAGCGCTAAAAGCGTCCCTGCAGCATCGGTTGACCCTCCGCCAAGACCTGCACCTACCGGAATGTTCTTTTGAATTTTGATATTTACCCTTGCGCAAATTTTGGCCTTTTCCAAAAACAGTTTTGCAGATTTAAAACAAAGGTTTCTTTCGTCAACCGGCAGAAACTTAAGATTTGAAGAAAGGGTAATTCCTGTAACGGGCGAAGGATATGCGGTTACTGTAAGCGTGTCAAAAAGTTTTATTGTGTGCATAATCATCCTGAGGTTGTGGTAGCCATCCTCGCGGCGGTTAACTACATCAAGTGAAAGATTTACCTTTGCAGGACATTTGATAACTAAAGGTTTTTTCATAATAAGCACCTGTTTGTATATTTTTAAACTATTCCTTGCCCAATCGTTTCAACGAGAAAATTGTCATTGTTGAGGCCAATGCAGCAGAAATTAAATCGGAAATCGGTTGAGCATAAAAAATCCCGTCAAGGCCAAAAAAGTGTGACATAATAAAAAGTGTAGGCAAAAGAAACAGACATTGCCTTGAAAGACCCATAAAAGCAGCTGTTTTTGGCTTGTTTGTGTATTGAAAGTAATTTGAGTATATAACCTGTGCACCGACAATCGGCAAAGCAAGAGAGTTTGTCGTAAGGGCTTGCTTGCCAAGCTTGATAAGCGCGGGTGAAGAGTTGAATGCACGAACAATTTGTTCGGGGAAAAGGCGTATAAAAAAAGAGCCTATTACAACGATAACAGTTGCCGAAATTACACCATAATTCATAGCTTTTCGCACACGGTCATATTTTTTTGCCCCATAGTTGTAGCCAACAATTGGCTGGACACCTTGGTTTATACCAAAAATCGGCATTATTGCAATTGTCATTGCGCTGTTGTAAACTGAGAAAGCAGATACTGCAATATCCCCGCCGTATTTCATAAGAAGATTGTTGTATGTTATATTTACACTTGCCATAGCAAGCTGAACTAAAGCTGGCGACAAACCGATAAATGCAATCTTTGACATAAGACCAAAGTCCATACGAAAATTGCGGAAATTGAGTCGGAGATTACTTTTTTTAGTGAAATAAAACAACACCCAGACCATTGTGGCAAGCTGTCCCATAACGGTTGCTATTGCGACGCCCTTGACGCCAAATGGAAATACGATGGTCAAAAGCCAGTCAAAAATAATGTTTGTGATTGCACCTGCAAGCATAGAAATCATTGCCATTTTGGGATTTCCGTCCGAACGGATTATTGCATTAAGTGAAAAACCTATCCCCTGAAATGCCGAGCCTGCAAGAACAATGCTCATATATTGGCAGGCATAGTCCATAATCTGTCCGTCGGGAGTGCCGAAAAGACGGAGGAGGGGCTTTAAGAATATGTATCCCAGAATGGAAACTATAACTTCGGATACACCCGAAAAAAAGCATACATTGGAGAGTATGCGCTCAGCTTTTTCGCGGTTTCCTTCGCCAAGGCTGATTGCAACAAGAGATGTGCCGCCAAGCCCTGCAAGCATTGCGACCGCCATAATTGCGGTCATAAACGGAAAAGCAAAGGACAAGGCAGCAAGTGCCTTGTCACCTACTGCCTGACCTACAAAAATTCTGTCAACTATGTTGTATATGGCATTTACAACCATACCCACAATTGCCGGAGCAGAAAAGCTCCAAAGCAGTTTTGCTATTGAGTCTTCGCCAAGTCTTTTTGTATTATCTTTCATCAAAATTATTCCTTATCTTGAGTGTCAGCTGTTTCAGCTTCATTTTCAGTATTGTTATTTGTGTTGTTAAAAAGTGCCTCAAATTCGTCGGCATCAACTTTTTCTTTTTCAAGAAGAAGATTTGCTGTTGCACGAACCTTATCCTCTTGCTCTGCAAGGATTTTGCGACATTTTGAATAAGCCGAGTCAATGATGTTTTTGATTTCTTCATCGATTTTTGCAGCAATTGCTTCGCTGTAGTCCTTTGTATGACCAAAATCTCTGCCGATAAATACTTCGTCATTGCTGCTGCCAAAGGTGCGTGTTCCCAAGGCATCGCTCATACCATATTTAACCACCATATTCTTTGCAATCGCAGTTGCACGTTCGATATCATTTGAAGCACCTGTACTGATATCGTCAAGGAACAACTGCTCGGCAACTCTGCCGCCGAGGAGAGATACAATTTCTTCAGCCATTTCGGTTTTTGAGGTGTAGGATGCGTCTTCTTTGGGAAGAGAAAGTGTATATCCGCCTGCTCTGCCTCTTGGAATGATTGAAATCTGATGAACTCTGTCCTGAGTGGGAAGCATCTTTGAAACAACCGCGTGGCCTGCCTCGTGGAAGGCTGTGAGTTTGCGCTCTTTTTCGGTCACAACACGTGTTTTCTTTTCGGGGCCTGCAATAACTTTCATAATGGACTCTTCAAGGTCAAACATTGTGATTTCTTTTTGATTATGCTTTGCCGCACGAAGAGCCGCTTCATTCACAAGGTTTTCGAGGTCTGCACCGGTAAATCCAACAGTTGTTTTTGCCAATACATCAAGGCGTACATCGGCACTCAAAGGCTTGCCTTTGGTGTGAACTTTAAGAATTTCTTCACGACCCTTTACATCGGGAGCATCAACAAGCACCTGACGGTCAAAACGACCGGGACGGAGAAGTGCGCTGTCCAAAATATCGGGACGGTTTGTTGCCGCTATTACAATTACGCCTTCGTTGAGAGTAAAGCCGTCCATCTCGACAAGCAACTGGTTGAGGGTTTGCTCACGCTCGTCGTGGCCTCCGCCAAGACCTGCGCCTCTTTGTCTGCCGACTGCATCAATTTCGTCAATAAAGATTATGCAGGGCGAGTTCTTTTTTGCGTGTTCAAAAAGGTCACGAACACGCGATGCACCAACACCGACAAACATTTCCACAAAGTCAGAACCCGAGATTGAGAAGAAGGGAACTCCCGCCTCGCCTGCAACTGCTTTGGCAAGCAGGGTTTTACCTGTTCCCGGAGGTCCGACAAGCAAGAAACCCTTGGGAATTCTTGCACCAAGCTCGCGGAATTTTTGAGGATTTTTGAGAAAGTCTACGATTTCGCGCAGCTCCTCTTTTTCTTCGTCTTCACCAGCAACATCGTCAAAGGTCTTTTTGTTTTTCTCGTCATTAACCATTTTTGCCCGGCTTTTGCCAAATGCCATGGCACCGCCAGGACCGCCGCCCTGGGATTGCTTCATAAAAATAACCCAGAACACAATCATAATAACAATAAGTCCAAGTGATGGCAAAAAGCTGAGCCACCAAGGTGGAGAAGCAGGTTCGGGAGTATCAACTCTAAGGGTTCCTGCTGCGACCTGACGCTCTATATCCTCACCTACACTTGCATAAAGTGCGCCGTAGCCGGGAGTTGCAACGGATATTTTTGTGTTGTCATTAAGAGTAGCAATTGCGTCAATGTCCGAGATTTGAAGCTCCTTGACCTGACCGCTGCGAATCATATTGAGAAGATCCGAATAAATGTAAGTTGTTGTGGTTTGGGGCATAGAGGTAAGTACGAATATAGTTATTATCATCAAAAACAAAACCAGATAAAATCCAAGCCCACGCAAATATTTTTTCAATTTAATGCCTCCGTTTTCGGTTAAATTTTCAACTCCGCTGAGAAAGCGGAAATATTTCCAAATATATACTATTTATACTATCACAAAAACAAATTAAAAACAATAGCAAAAGAAAAAAATTCATAAAATTGCAACATTCTTAGTATTGACAAAACAATGCGGAAGAATTACAATATTTTTAGCAAAAGATGAAAGGATTGCAGAGAATTATGAAAAATAATAAAAATTCAAATAAAAAAGTCGTAAAAAAGAAAAATTCACTTAATAAAATCGGCATAATAGTCGGTTTGGCAGCGGTTGTCGTTCTTGCGGCGGTGGTGATTGCTTTAAGTGTAAACGGCGGCAAGGAGGAAAAACAAATGATAGAAGACAATGTAAAGGTATTGGTGGAAATGGAAAACGGCGGGGAGTTTGTCCTCGAGCTTTATCCTGAATATGCGCCTCAGACTGTTCAGAACTTTGTAGATTTGGTTACAGACGGGTTTTATGATGGTGTTGGTTTCCACAGAGTGGTTGACGGATTTATGGCACAGGGCGGCGACCCCGAGGGCACAGGCATGGGCGGCAGTGGCGTTCAGATTCCGGGCGAATTTGCGGCAAACGGATTTACCCAAAACACCCTGTCTCATACACGCGGTGTGATTTCGATGGCTCGCAGCCAGGACCCCGACAGCGCGTCAAGCCAGTTCTTTATTTGCTATGATGATGCGTCGTTTTTGGATGGGCAGTATGCAGCGTTTGGCAAAGTAATCGAGGGTATGGAAACGGTTGATGCTTTTCTTGATGTAGAAAGAACTTACAATTCAATGGGCGAGGAAGCTTCTCCTGTTGAGCCGATTGTTATGAAAAGTGTTACAATAATAACTGAATAAAGCAGGTGAAAACTATGAAAAGAATAATTTCTGCAATTGTTGCGAGTCTTTTGATTTGCACAAGTGTTGCTTTTGCGCATCCGTTCAGTGATGTTTCGGGACATTGGGCAGAAGCCGAGATAGAAAAAGGGTTTAAAAACGAGGCAATAAACGGTGACCCCGACGGAAGATTCAGGCCTGATGACCCAATTACAAGAGCCGAGTTTTTGAAAATGCTGACAGCGGATATCTGCAAAAGGGCTGAAATAGAAATTCCGGAAGAATTTGATGATGGTGTTCACTGGTCATCAAAGTATCACAACTTTGCAAATGTTTATATCTATGAAGGGATAAACAGCGAAGTTGACGGAGTAAAGCCCGGAATTATGGAGACAGAGGCTGAGTTTGAACAGGCTATTTCAAGATGGGAAATGGCGTTTATGCTTGCCAATGCGATGGGAAATGTTATAGGAGTAACTTCGCAAGGAGTACAGTCGGTTGAATTTGCGGACAGCGACACTATAAATGCCGAACTCCCCGAACTTATTGCAAAAGCAATTTTTGTCTGCAACGAGTTTTCGATTATGAACGGTGACGAAAAAAGCTATTTCAATCCGTTTGATAATGGAACTCGTGCCGAGGCAATAACTGTTGTCAACCGCTTTGACAAGATGCTTTCGGATGTTATTGAGACTCAGGCTAAACTTGAGGAGGAATATGAAAAACAGATGAAGGAATCTTTGATTACCTACGACGAGATCCCCACAGGTCATCCTGTTGCAACAATGACTATGAGTGACAACAAGAAGATTACAATCGAGCTTTATCCCGAATATGCACCACAGACAGTTGCCAACTTTGTAAACCTTGCAAAAAGCGGTTTTTACAGTGGCCTTACTTTCCATCGAGTGGTCGAGGGATTTATGGCACAAGGCGGTGACCCATTGGGCAACGGAATGGGTGGCGCAGAGAATAATATCAAGGGTGAATTTGCGGCAAACGGATTTACCCAAAACACACTTTCGCACAAGCGCGGTGTAATTTCGATGGCGCGTTCTCAGCATTTTGACAGTGCATCAAGTCAGTTCTTCATTTGCTACGATGACGTGTCGTTTCTGGACGGACAGTATGCGGCGTTTGGCAAGGTAACAAGCGGTATGGACACGGTTGACGCATTTCTCAAAAACGAAATGGAATACAACAGTATGGGCGAGCTTGCATCCCCCAAAAATCCGATTGTTATAAAGTCAATAACAATTAAATAACAATTTTTAAAAAGGAAGAGCTGTGACAAAATTTTTGTCACAGCTCTTTTTGCTGTTTTATTTTTGATACAATTTTTTCGTTTCGTATCTTGGCTCAAAGCTTACGTTTATACCCAGCCGTTTAAGAATTTTTTCGTCCTCTTCGCTTAAGATAACCGAGAAATGTGCAACACTGCCTTGTAGATTTTCAAGCTTTTCTTTTGCAGATTTTGAAATCGGATTGGAAAGAGCCGAAATAGTAAGTGCAAGCAAAACCTCGTCTGTATGAAGTCTTGGGTTTTTGTGTTTAAGATACTTTGTTTTTAGGTCACAGATAGGTTCAAGCACCTTTGCGTCGATAAGGTCAAGGCTATCGTCAATGTCACCCAAAACTTTTAAGGAATTAAGCAAGAGTGCCGATGCCGCGCCAAGTGTGCTGGAGGTTTTTCCCGTGACAATGCGCCCATCGGGAAGAAGCAACGCACCTGCCGGAGAATTGGTTTTTTCGGCTTTTTCAAGTGCTGCGGTAACTGCAGGGCAAAAGTCGGGAGTGATACCTGCCTGATTCATAAGAAGTTCGATTTTTTTTGTCTGATTTTCGTCGCATCTGCCACGGAAAGCGTTGGATGCAACAGCATAGTATCGGCGGATAATTTCAAATTTTGAAGCGGTGCAGCAAGCATCGTCATCAAAAATGCAAAAACCTGCCATATTTACACCCATATCAGTTGGGGATTTATATGGTGAATACCCTTGAATTCTTTCAAAAATAGTATTGAGAACAGGGAAAATTTCGACATCACGATTGTAATTTACTGCAGTTTTGCCATAAGCTTCAAGGTGGAACGGGTCAATCATATTGACATCGTCAAGGTCAGCGGTTGCAGCCTCGTATGCAAGATTGACAGGGTGTTTAAGCGGAAGATTCCAGATCGGAAATGTTTCAAATTTGGCATAGCCTGCATTTATTCCGCGTTTGTGGTCGTGATAAAGCTGGCTCAGGCAGGTTGCCATTTTTCCACTTCCGGGTCCGGGGGCAGTCACAACTACAAGTGAACGGTCTGTTTCGATATAATCATTTTTGCCAAGACCCTCATCGCTAAGTATGTGAGGAATATCGGACGGATACCCTGCGATTGAGTAATGTTTGTAGCATTTGATTCCCAAAGTGGTAAGGTGCTTTAAAAAAGCAACGGCAGATGGTTGACTGTTAAAACGCGTCAGTACTACCGAGCCTACATAAAGATTCATATCCCTGAATGTGTCAATCAGCCTCAAAACATCGCTGTCATAGGTGATTCCGATATCACTGCGGGTTTTGTTTGCCTCGATATCTTCGGCACTTATGGTGATGACAATTTCGACTTCTTTTTCAAGTTGCTGAAGCATACGGATTTTGCTGTCAGGAGCAAAACCGGGCAAAACGCGTGAGGCGTGATAATCGTCAAAAAGCTTGCCGCCAAATTCAAGATACAGTTTGCCGCCGAATTGTGCAATGCGGTTTCGTATTTGCTCTGACTGCATGGTCAGGTATTTTTGATTATCAAATCCAATCTTTGCCATTTTAAGTGCTCCTTAGGTCTTTGGTTAATATACAAATTAAAGTATAACATATTTTTCGACAATATAAAAGGGGAATTTGAAAAAAATTAAAAAAAATTTTGGAAAGAAAAAATGACTGCGACAAATTTTTGTCACAGTCATTTTAATCATAGGGTTTTATTCCTCGTCTGCATCAAAGGAGCCGGTATAAAGGTTGTAGTATCGACCTTTTTCGGCAATCAGTTTGTCGTGGTCGCCGCGCTCGATAATTTTTCCGCCGTCCATAACCATAATGACATCAGAATTTTGTATGGTGGAAAGTCGGTGTGCAATAACAAATACAGTTCTTCCCTGCATAAGCGAATCCATTCCTTTTTGAACAATCCGTTCGGTTCGGGTATCAATGCTGGATGTGGCTTCATCAAGAATCATAACGGGTGGGTCGGCAATTGCTGCTCTTGCTATTGCAAGAAGCTGCCTTTGTCCCTGAGAAAGTCCTTCGCCACCGCTTTTTAGCACAGTATTGTATCCATCCGAGAGCATCTTGATAAATCCGTCGGCATTGGCAAGGCGTGCTGCCTCATACACCTCTTCGTCGGTGGCGTCAAGTCTGCCGTACCTGATGTTTTCCATAACTGTTCCTGTGAAAAGATGCGTATCTTGAAGCACCATTCCAAGTGACATACGAAGGTCAGATTTTTTTATGTCGGATATATTTATTCCGTCATAAAAGATTTTTCCGTCGTTTATATCATAAAAGCGGGTCAAAAGGTTGGTTATTGTGGTCTTGCCTGCGCCTGTGGCTCCCACAAGTGCGATTTTTTGACCGGGATTTGCAAAAATAGAAATATCATGCAAAACGTTTTTTTCGGGGACATACCCAAAGTTCACATTTTCCAGCAAAACATCACCCGAAAGGCGTATATAGCTGAAGCTTCCGTCTTTTTCGGGCTTTTTCCATGCCCAGATTCCGGTGCGCTTTGAGACTTCTGAAAGTGTTCCGTCGATTTCTTCTGCTTTGACCAAAGATACAGTCCCGCTGTCTTCCTCGGGTGATTCGTCAATAAGCTCAAAAATGCGCTCTGCCCCGGCAAGAGCCATTATTATAGAGTTGATTTGCTGGGACATATGGCTTATTGGCATGGTAAAGCTTCGGCTAAGCTGCAAAAATGCAGCAATTATACCCACTGTTATTCCGGGAACTCCCCAAATTGCAAGAACTCCACCTGCCATTGCAAGAAGAACATATTGCAAATGGCCTAAGTTTCCCATAATAGGCATCAGTATATTTGCCAAAACATTTGCGCTTGTGGCATTTTGGCAAAGCTCCTCGTTGAGTCTGTCAAAATCGGCTTTGGCTTTTTCTTCGTGACAAAAGACTTTGACGACCTTTTGTCCGTTTATATGCTCTTCTATAAAGCCGTTTACTTTTCCTATTGATTTTTGCTGAGCAACAAAAAATCCGGAACTTCTGCCTGTGATTTTTTTGCTGATAAGCAAAATAAGCGCTACAATGCAAAGAACAACCAATGTAAGCGGAATGCTGGTCGAAATCATTGCAACAAGAACAGAAATTATTGTTATGACCGAACTGAAAGTGTGCGGTATGCTTTGTGTAATCATTTGGCGAAGAGTATCGGTATCGTTGGTGTACCGGCTCATTGTGTCGCCGTGAGAGTGAGTATCAAAGTATGAAAGAGGAAGCTTTTGCATTTTTGAAAACATATCGTTCCTGATATCTTTTAAAACACCCTGCCCCACAATAATCATTATGCGATTATAAAGAAAGGTTGACAAAACCCCCGCAGCATAAATGCCCAGCATTTGAAGAACTGCAAGCAAAAGCGGTGAAAAGTCTTTCGACCCGGTTTCAATCATGGGGGTTACATAGTCATCAAGAACAGTCCTGACAAACATCGAGCCTCGTACCCCTGTGACAGAACTTATAATTATAAAGATTAAAACCACTGCAAGATGCAGCTTGTAGCTTCCGAAGATATACGAAAGAAGCCTTGACAAAGTCCCCTTTGTGTCCTTGGGTCGCCTTGAAATGTGCATTGCGCCTCTGGGTCTACTCATTGCCGACCACCTCCCGTTGCTGAGAGTCATATATTTCGCGATAGATTGGGTTGGTTTCAAGCAGTTCTTCGTGTGGTGCAAAAGCATTTATTTCGCCATTTTCCATAACAATAATACGGTCAGCGTGCTGTATAGAGGATATTCGCTGAGCGATAATTATTTTTGTTACATTTGGAATTTCTGTTGCAAAAGCTGCGCGTATAAGGCTGTCTGTTTGCGTATCAACTGCACTTGTCGAATCGTCAAGAATCAGCACTTTGGGGTCTTTAAGCAAGGCTCTGGCAATGCAAAGCCGCTGCTTTTGTCCGCCTGATACGTTCTTTCCACCTTGTTCGATATGAGTATTGTATTTGTCGGGGAAGCTGTTTATAAATTCGTCCGCCTGAGCCAAACGACAAGCGTGAATCATTTCTTCTTCGGTAGCATCTTCTTTGCCCCAACGCAAATTTTCGGCAATTGTGCCCGAAAACAGTTCGTTTTTCTGAAGCACCATCGAAACCTTATCGCGAAGAGCTTTAAGGTTGTATTCCTTTACATCTCTCCCGCCCAAAAGGACTGTGCCGGAGGTGGCATCATAAAGCCTTGGAATAAGCTGAACAAGCGATGATTTAGCGCTGCCTGTTGCGCCGATTATGCCTATTGTCTCGCCTGAATTTATGGAAAAACTGATATTTTTGAGGCAAAGGCTGTCCCTACTTTTGCTATAGCTGAATGATACATCCTTAAATTCAATCGAGCCGTCTTTGACCTCACGTATATTTTCTTTGCCGTCCGAAAGGTTTGAGGTTTCACTCAAAACGTCGGCAATTCGTTCAGCAGAAGCCTTTGAAATGGTGAGTGTTACAAAAATCATGGAAAAGCTCATAAGACTCATAAGTATCTGGTTTGTGTAAGAAATCAGACTGACAAGATTTCCCTGAGTCATATCGCCTGCAACAATCAGCCTTGAGCCAAACCACGCGATAAGAAGCGTACAAATATACATACAGCTTTGCATAAGCGGTGCATTGAAAGAAAGCAGACGCTCGGCACTGCTGAATTTGTCATATATTTCTTTTGAAACGGTTTTGAACTTTTCCTCCTCAAAGTCTTCGCGCACAAAGGCTTTTACAACGCGCATACCACGAAGGTTTTCGCGGACAACTCGGTTCAAATGGTCATAGGTTTTGAATACTTTTTCGAAAATGGGGTGAGCTTTGGTAACAATAAGAATAAGCCCTCCGCCAAGGATAGGTATAATTGCAAGAAAGATAAGGGCAACCCTGGCGTTTACGAAAAATGCCATCGAAAGCGAGAAAATAAGCATAGCAGGACACCTGAAGGCGATACGGATTATCATCTGATAAGAGTTTTGAAGATTTGCAACATCTGTAGTAAGCCTTGTCACCAGCCCCGAGGTCGAGAATTTGTCAATATTCGAAAACGAGAAGTCCTGAACCGAGTGGAACATTTTCTTTCGGAGATTTTTTGCGAAACCTGCCGAGGCAATTGCGGCATATCTGCCGGACATCGCACCGCAAAACATTGAAAGCGCAACCAAAAAGGTGAGCAAAACACCAATGGACACAACCAGTCGGATATCTTCTTTTTCAATGCCTTGATCGATTATATAAGACATGAGCCAGGGGATAAGAACCTCAAGCACGCACTCAAGCATAACAAAAAGAGGCGCAAGGATTGAGGGTCGCTTGTATTCACCAATGCACGAGGCAAGTTTTTTAAGCATTTTGAGTCAGTCCTTTCGGGGTAAACTAAAGTTTAAACAACTTTTTCTGTCATACACTTATTATAAAAAATGAGAAAAATCTGTCAATAAGTAAAGTAAAAAAGATACAAAATATTTACAATTTGAAAAGTTGTATTTTTGCGCTTTAAAGTGATTTAAGGTGAGCTTTTCGTATTTCGCCCGGAGAAGTTTGAAAATAAGATTTGAAGCTTCGCAAAAAGTTTGGAAGTGACGAAAATCCTGAGGCAAAGCATATTTCAGAAATCGAAAGATCTCCCGACAAAAGAAGCTTTTTTGCGTGTTCGAGTTTTAAGACAGAGATATATGCCTTGTAAGTTTTTCCTGTCGATTTGTGAAACAATGTACTGAAGTAATTTTTATTAAATCCCGATATTTTTGCAACCGTCTGCATCGAGGGGTTTTCACGAAAATGCCCATGGATATAAAGAAGTGCTTTGCGGATTTGTGCCGAAGTTGAATCCATAATGGGTGCGGAAGAAAAGTCACACTTCCTTAAAAACGTGATAAAAAGACATTCAAGCAGGTTTTTTATATAGTCAGCAGAATAGTTATCGCTGGAATTGAACTCAAACAATATTTGTTCGATGAGCGCAGTAACACGACAGAAATCAGATTCTTCAAGATGAAAAGCAAGATTGTTTTTGACACTGAGGATTTTTTGCAAAAGCTCATCGTCAAGAAGATTTTCGCTGAACATAATATTATAAACTTCGGCGCCATCACTTTTTATACTGTGAAAGTCGGTTGGATTAAGAAGATAGATATCCCCGGGTGAAAGATAATATTTTACACCATTCAGTTCGTGGACTGCACTTCCGCTTAGAATAAGCTCAATTTCAAAATAATCGTGCCAGTGAAGTTCGTAATCACGAAGTTTCTTTTTTCGGATAAAAAAGTCATCGTGATTTTCGGGTCTTTCTTTTATAAGAAGTCTTGGATAATCGAACTGGTTTTTCATAAAACCAACCTCGCTTTCAATCGTTTAAAAAAATCTATTCTTGACGGCATACACTTCCGTATGGACAGTATTCGCAAGGGTCAAAACCTGAAACAGCAGGGGGATTTGCATCAATCAATCCATCACCAATATTTTCGGCGGTTTGAACGGCACATTTTTCGGCATCTGCCAGCTTTTTCTCAAACAGTTCCTGGACAAGCCGTGATTTTTTGTCGCAATTTATGTAATGGATTGCATTTTTGTCGTCAAGATTTGGATCCAGTGCTTCAAGGACATCGCTTTTATCCAAAAACAGTCCATGGACCTTGATGTTGTTATTGAATTCAGCCTCCCATTCATCTCCTGTGGGAGTCTCTTCAAATTTAAGAACAGGGTCGTTCATTTGAAAATACATAAGTGCCGCTGCTTTTAAGTCTTTGTCAGCATTTGAAAGTGCGTTTGCATAGATAAGCGGCTGAAGCGTTACTCCTGCATCAATAAGGGCAGGGTCAAGGCGTTTTTCAGAAGATTTGTAGTCCGTGATTGTTATATATTTTTGCCCGTTTATCTCAGCACTGTCTGTCCGGTCTATAAAGCCTTTCAAAAATACATCCCCATCTTTTGTCGAAAGCTTGTAAGGGGGAAGCTTTCCTCGCCCTCCAAAGCTGACCTCAAATCCGCTTGGTCTGAATTTGCTTTGCGAATAGAATTTAACCAGCTTCCATGCAGTGGAGGCGGCTATGTTTTTAAGACGCATCAACATATATTTGTAGTAGTTCGATACGGTAAACATAGCATTGTCAGAATTTTTTGCAAAGTCATTTACAAGCTGAGAGATTTCGTCAAAGCAATCATTTTTGCTGATGGCTGAATAATCACAGTTGTTTTGCGCTTTTGTCTCAAAATAACGGCACAAAACATCATGTAGTATTGTACCCGTATCGGTCGATTTAAGACCTCCCAGCAGGCGCTCTTCTGCCAGAAGACCATATCTCATAAAAAATGAAAATGCACACGAATTGTATTTTTCGAGTTTCGAGACACTTAAAGAAATAGGCGATCCATAAAGCTTTTTTGCAAGGGCCTTTGAAATGGATTCAGGCTCGGCTTCGCGGCAGTACATTTCGAAAAAGTGCCGGAGCTTTGAAGAGTAGTCGGAATCATTTTCGAAACAGGAGTACACAGCCCTCCAAAGCGAGGAGAGCTTTTGGGGGTCAAAATCACACTCAAAAAGCTTTGCACAAAGCTCAAAAAAAGTATGTTCTTTGCCTTCAATAAGATCTGCCTCGGTCTCGTTTTCCAAGGCAATATCAGGAAAAACAGAGCTTTTTATTCTTCTTATTATTTCGGATTTGCCAAGGCTCTTGCCATCCCGGGCACTCAAAGGCGAGGACAGGTACAGTTCGTTTTTGGCTGCACCAAAAACAGAATATATCAAAAACTGTTCTTCTTTTTGACGAGAATACGAATCAGGAGCAAGCTCAACACCCATTTCTTTAAGGTCAAGTCTTTCGGCATCCGACAAGATTCCCTCTGTGATGTGACTTTGAGGGAAACTTTTGTCCAGTACTCCAAGGACGATTACAACTTTTGCACCGGTTGTACGAAATCTCTGAGCTTCACTTATGGTCACCTTGTCCTGAACGGGTGGTATAACCCCTGTGCTTAGCTCTCTTATGCACGATGAAAACAGTTCGTAGAATTCGCTGAAAGTTGCAGGAGTATCTGCCATACAGTCAGATATTTGGTTTATAACCGAAACAAAGCTGTTCCATACACCCAAAAGTCGGTCCGCTGCTTCAAAATTGCCGTCGGACTTAAGACCTTCGATTTTTGAAGAAACCCGAGAGGGTATCTCAAGTTGCTTAAGCCAGTCGCAAAACTTAAGCGCAATATCACCAATATTTTTGCGGCCGCTGAACGAATCCACAAGGTCAAGGAGTGGCAATACAATTTTTGATTTGATTTGGTTTATTTTTTCCATATCAAACTGAGCAGGCGAGGGATTGAAGACCCAATCCTCGGAAGCACGCCAGTTTTTGTGGGTTATGTCTGCTGCAAGTATGTAATTTTCAAACACATCTGATTCAAAATCTTCGATATCCCAAAAACCGGAACGAAGGATGGACATAATTCTTTCGTAGGAAAAGCCAAAGGCAAGGATTTCAAGTGTTGACAAAATCATCCGCATAAAGGGGCTTTCGGCAAGGGCTGTTTTTCGGTCAAGGAAAAAGTTTATGTCAAACTTTTCAAAAATTGCAGGCAAAATAAGCTCGTAATTTTCAAAGGAGCCGCACAGAACAAGAAAGTCGTTAAGCCTGTAGCCTTTAGTGCGGCACAAACGACAGATAAGTCTTGCGGCATACTCGACCTCGGCATAATAGTTTTGTGGAGTTGAAATATGAATATCCTTGGGTACGCCCGAGAATGCGACAGGATTTTGAGCAAAGTAATTTTTTTTAAGATGCAAAATTTCGGGCGAAAAGTCAGAACTTTCGTTATCTTCAAAAAAAATCGGTTTTCCAATGTCAATCCCTGATTCAGTTGCTGCCAGACGCAATCTCTTGTGTACCGAAACTTGTGAAGAAAAAACAGAGGCATCATCGTCAAGAGTGTCCGTACAAAGCGAAATGCAGATGTTCATTTTTTGCATAAGCGCTGTGATTGCAGCATATTCGACAGGAGTAAAAGAACGAAAGTGATTTATGTAAAGGTTTCCGTTTAAAAAGTCTGCTTTTTGTATTTTTGGCAGAGCAAGGCTGAGGTTGTCCTCAGCATTAAGCCAGTTTTCTTCTACAAGGGTGTTGAATTTGTCATAGATAAGTGAAAGGTCCAAAAGCTTTGCTGAAAGAATTCCGTCAGCAACATTTTGGGCGTGCTTTTCAAGCTCTTTTGGCGAAATGCCGTAGCGTTTAAATTCCGAAATCAGCGAGACGATAAGTCCCCCAAAACCCGGCTGTTTTATATTTTTGTCAAAGAATTTAAGGTCTTTGCGGCAAAGCTGAAGACTGCGGCAGGCAAGCAGATATTTGCCTGCTTTGTCGATATATTTGGTCCTGAGGGGACCAAGCTTCGAGAAAAGCATATTGACAAGCCGCGAAAATGTAAGTATCTGAATTTTGTTCTGGGCGGGAAGCCCAAGCCGTGAAATCAGCTCCTGCTCGGCACACATAGAGTATTGCTCGGGCACAAGAATAAAGACCTGCACTTCGCCAAGGGCATCGGCAGATGCACGACGGTATATTTCATCGGTTTTTGCACTTTCATTGGTACCAAGCAAAAACTCCAGCAAATCCTTCACGCTCCTTTTTTAAAATAATGACTAAAAATTGAGTTTTCGGCATATATTGATGAAAGACTTTTACATAATTCCAATATTTTATAAATATTATAACATTTCAGGATAAGTAATGCAACAAAAATGTTACCCAAGGAGGACAAACAAAAATGCAACTTTATCACGATTCTCAAAGCGAGGAATACAGATTCCCAAAGGGTGCAGCAAAAACCGAAGATGCGGTAAGGCTTTCAATAAAGGTGGTATCTGAAGTTGTTCCCGATGCAGTAAAAGTCAGACTTTGGAGCAAAAAAGAAGAATATGTAAAAATGGAGCTTTTAAAGCAAGCGGAATCAGAACTTTGGTATTCAGCCAAACTGAATATGCCAAGCAAACCGCAACTTTTGTGGTATTTTTTTGAAGTTGAGTCAAATGGCAAAAAAATATTTTATTCAAACAACCAAAGACAGCTTGGAGGGGTGGGTGTTATGGAGGAAGCTCCTTCCTTCAGGTCGTATCAGATAACGGTGTATGATAAAGATTTTCATACTCCCGATTGGTTTAAAAATGCTGTTTTGTACCAAATATTTCCCGACAGATTTTTCCGTTTTGGGAGCGAAAAGGATTTTCCTCAAAGGCGCAGCGACTATAAGCTTCACGATGATTGGTACGAGGATTATTTTTTTGACAGACATCCCTTTGAGGATGGTCCTGCTTGCAACGATTTTTATGCCGGAAACCTCAAGGGAATTGCGGCAAAGCTTGATTATCTTAAGGGCCTTGGAATAAGTGCGATTTATTTAAACCCAATATTTGAGGCGTTTTCAAATCACAGATACGATACTGCTGATTACAGCCAAATTGACGGTATCCTTGGCACAAACGAGGATTTTGCCGAGCTTTGCAAAAAAGCAGAAAAAATGGGGATACGCATTATTCTTGACGGAGTATTCAGCCATACGGGGAGTGACAGTATATATTTCAATAAGTACAAAAATTATGGCGAAAAAGTCGGTTGCGCGCAAGATGAGAACTCGCCTTATTCAAGGTGGTATCCCCAAAATGATGACGGAACATATTCAAACTGGTGGGGATGCTCGAATCTTGTCAATGTAAACGAGCTTGAGCCGACATATATCGACTACATTCTGAAAGGGAGCAATGCTATAATAAAAAAGTGGCTGAAGGCCGGGGCATCGGGTTGGCGTCTTGATGTTGCCGACGAGCTTCCTGACGAGTTTATAAAAATATTGAGAAGCGAAGCAAAATCCGAAAAGTCTGATGTGGTTATTATCGGCGAAGTGTGGGAGGATGCCTCCAACAAGATAAGCTATGGACAAAAACGAGAGTACTTTTTTGGTCACGAACTTGATGGTGTAATGAATTATGTTTTTCGTGACGGAGTTTTAAAGTTTTTGCTTGGCACAAAAAGTGCCGAGGATTTTAAAGCAGAAATTTGCTCGCTGATTGAAAATTACCCAAGGGAAGCTCTTTTGTCAAGCATAAACCTGATAGGAAGCCATGATACCTGTCGTGCGAAAACCGTGTTGAGTGGCAAAATGCCCGAAGGCAGTCTGAGCCAAACGCAAAAAAGCGAATTCAGGATAAAAGGTGCCGACGAGACTTTGGCACTCAGGCGGCTTAGACTTGCGGCGTTTATACAGATGACGTTTGTGGGCGTGCCGTGCATATATTATGGTGACGAAATCGGCATGCAGGGACTTGATGACCCTTTCAACCGAAGAACTTATACCTGGAGATGTATCGACCCCGAGCTTTTGGATTGGTACAAAAAGTTGATACAACTGCGAAGCAGACTGACCTGCCTTAAAACAGGAGAATTTGAATTTTTGTATGCCAAAGACGGTGTGATTGCTTATAAAAGGAAAGAGGCTGACGAAACTGCAATTTGCGCAGTAAACAGAAACGATTTGCCCTGCCAAGTTGAATTTTTCCTGCCAGAAGAAGATGGCAAGGGACTTAAACAACTTGCAGGGAGTGGCGAATTTAGCGAAAATGGCCTGAAGATAAATATAAGGCTTAAAGAATACGGTTGCATATTGCTTGTGCAAGAAGGAGGAAAAAATGGAAAACCCAAAAAGTGATAAGGGAAAGTTTTCGGCATTATCCAAAGAAATGATGTTTTTGTTTAACGAGGGAAAAAACTTTGAAGCATACAATATGCTTGGCTCGCACAAAACCGAGTATGGTTGTCATTTTGCGGTGTGGGCGCCAAATGCCCAAGAAGTCTCGGTGGTGTGTGATTCAAACAACTGGGACCCAGACAAAGACAGAATGCAGCTCGATTCGGAAAGCGGAATCTGGAGTGCATTTGTAGAGGGAATTTCCTGTGGAGAGAAATACAAATACAGCATCAAAACCAAATCGGGTGAGGTCGTCTTGAAGGCAGACCCTTTCGCTTTTGAAAGCGAGCTGAGACCCAAGACCGCATCAGTTGTTGCAAATATAGATTATTTGTGGAAGGATGCCACATGGCAAAAAAAGAAAATGACAACAAGTCCCTACGAAAAGCCAATGAATATTTATGAAGTGCATTTTGGGTCGTGGAAAAGGCACGAAGACGGGAGCTTTTACAAATACAGCGATATGGCAGATGAGCTTATACCTTATGTCAAAGAATTGGGATATACACATATCGAGCTTATGCCGGTTGCAGAGTACCCGTTTGACGGCTCGTGGGGGTATCAGATCAGTGGATATTTTTCGGCGAACAGCCGCTATGGAACACCGACAGAACTTAAGGCATTTGTTGACAAATGCCACAAAAACGGAATTGGTGTTATTATGGATTGGGTGCCGGCACATTTCCCGCGTGATGAGCACGGACTCAGGCAGTTTGACGGAACGCATCTTTTTGAACATCCTGATACAAGACTTGGTGAGCACAAGGAATGGGGAACTCTGGTTTTTGACTGGGGAAAGACCGAAGTCCATTCGTTTTTAATTTCAAATGCTGTTTTTTGGCTTGAAGAATATCATATAGATGGACTCCGGGTTGACGCTGTGTCAAGCATGCTTTACCTTGACTACAATCGAAAAGATGGTGAGTGGGTAAAAAACAGGTATGGGACAAACGAAAACCTTGATGCAATTGAGTTTTTGAAAAAGATGAATACCGAGGTCTTCAGACGGTTTCCCAATGCATTGATGATTGCCGAGGAATCAACCGCGTGGGCGGGTGTAACATTGCCCGTGCATCATGGCGGTCTGGGCTTTAATTTTAAATGGAATATGGGGTGGATGAATGATGTTTTGAGATTTGTGAGCATAGACCCATACTTTCGCGGTGACAACCTTGGACTTTTGACGTTTTCAATGATGTATGCTTTTTCAGAAAACTTTATTCTTCCTGTTTCACATGACGAAGTGGTGCACGGCAAAGGTGCACTCATCAGCAAAATGTATGGCTCGTATGAACAAAAGTTTAAAGGACTCAAGCTTTTGCTTTTGTTTATGTATGCGCATCCCGGCAAAAAGCTTACTTTTATGGGCACCGAGCTTGGACAGTTTGACGAGTGGAGATTTGATGACCAGCTTGGGTGGAATCTTTTGGATTATGAAAAGCACAGACAGATTAAAGACTTTGTCAAAGATTTGAATGAGTGTTATACAAAAAATCGTGCACTTTACGAAAACGATTCCAACTGGAGCGGTTTCAAATGGATAAATGCCGAAGACCGTCAAAATGCGGTGATTTCTTTTATCAGAATAAGTAAAAGCCGTCGTGACAAGATTATTGCAGCGTTCAACTTCGCGGCAAAAATACACAAAAAGTATCAGGTTGGAGTTTTGACAGCAGGCGAGTATGAGGTGATACTTAGCAGCGAAAACAAAAAATATGGTGGAGAAAAAGCAAGTTTTAAAAAAATGGCAGCAAAGAAGGCGGGAACGGGTGAATTCCCGTATGTAATCGAGCTTGATTTGCCCGAGCTTTCGGCTGTGTATATCAAAAAAGCAAAGCCCAAGAAGAAGTCCGGGTAGGGAGACAGAAAATTTGAATGTGGAGGGATTTCAGATGAAAGCAAAAGAATGTGTAGCAATGATACTTGCAGGAGGGCAAGGAAGCAGACTGGGTGTGCTTACAAAGGATGTTGCAAAACCGGCAGTGCCGTTTGGCGGCAAATACAGAATTATTGATTTTCCGCTCAGCAACTGCGCACACTCGGGGATAACTACGGTCGGAGTGCTTACTCAGTATCAACCATTTGAACTTAATACTTATATAGGGAATGGTCAACCTTGGGATCTGGATCGAAACGACGGGGGTGTGTATGTTCTGCCGCCGTATGTGTCAGCAGAAAAGGGCGAGTGGTACAAGGGTACGGCAAATGCTATTTATCAAAACATTGGATTTATAAGCAGATTTAATCCCAAATATGTTGCGGTTTTGTCGGGTGACCACATATATAAGATGGACTATTCCAAAATGCTGAAAGTGCACAAGGCTGCGGATGCGGCAGCAACAATTGCAGTCATAGAGGTGCCGATTGAGGAAGCATCAAGATTTGGGATTATGAATACCGACGAAAATATGAATATTGTTGAGTTTGAAGAAAAACCCAAAAATCCAAAAAGCAATCTGGCGTCAATGGGGGTTTATATATTTACATGGGAGATACTTAAAAAGTATTTGATTGCCGACGAAAACGACCCAAGGTCCGACAATGATTTTGGTAAAAATATTATCCCCAAAATGCTTGCCGACAAAAATCGGCTTGTTGCATACAAGTTTTCGGGGTATTGGAAGGATGTTGGAACGCTTCAAAGCCTTTGGGAGGCAAATATGAATTTGCTTTCTGAGTCGTCGGGGTTTATGCTGGATGACGAAGACTGGAAGATTTTCAGCCGTAATCCTGCTTTAGCACCTCATTATGTTTCGTCGTCAGCGGTGGTCAAAAACTCTTATATTACTGCAGGCTGTAAAATTGATGGGAATATCGAAAATTCAATTATATCAAGCGGGGTAACGGTTGAACGTGGAGCAGTTGTTAAAGATTCGGTGCTTTTGCCATACTGCAAGGTGAAGTCAGGTGCAATGGTCGAAAAAACAATTGTCGGGACAAATGCATATATCTCAAAAAATTCTAAAATAGGCGAGACAGGCGAAGATGCGGTTGCTGATTTCTTTGACCCCAATATTTGCACAGATGGCATAACCTTGATAGGAGCCGATGTTACGATTGAAGAAGACATAAAAATCATTCCCGACTCTATGGTAACGCGAAACGTGAAGCGGGCGAACAATATGGAAATAACAGCAAAAAAAGATGCTGCAAATACAATAACGGCTTAGGGGAGGAAGACATTATGCAAAATAACAATATGATGGGTTTGGTTTTTTCGGGAAACCCCGAGGTAAACTTGGGTGAGATTATGAAAGTCCGTTCGCTTGCGGCTGTCCCTGTGGGAGGCAAGTACCGGATTATTGATTTTGTGCTTTCGAACATGGTCAATTCGGGCATAGCAAATGTCGGGATAATTACCGGTGGAAAAAACCGGTCGCTAAGCGACCATATAGGAAGCGGAAAGGCTTGGGATATGGCAAAAAAAGAGACGGGACTGTTTTTTTTGTCTACCCCCGAAGCAAGTTCCGACTCGACCAAATCTTTTGACGGCATTGACCTTATAAACAGCGCGATGAGTTTTTTGGAACGGGCGCGTCAAGAGTATGTGCTTGTTTGCGATTGCAATATAATTTGCAACATAAACTTTGAAAATGTGATGGAATTTCACAAAGAACACGATGCGGACATAACTGTCATATACTCCGATGTTGGTGAACTTTCTTCTGAACGGCTTAAAAACAGCGTGCTTCTTGATGTAGATGAGGATGGCAGAGTGGGAGATGTTCAGGTAAATCCTTTGCGGCAAAAGCTTAAAAAGGATTATATGCATATGTTTCTTTTGAAAAAAGATTTGCTTATTGATATTGTGGGCGACTGCCTTGCGCACAACAAACATTCAATCGAAAAGAATATTTTGCTTGCATGCGTTGACAGGCTTAAAATTTTTGGGTATCGGTTTGATGGTTATCACAAGACTATCAACAGTATATTGTCGTTTTTTGAATTTAATCTTGACCTTCTTTCGCCCCAGATTCAAAGCGAGCTTTTTGGAACAGATACCGAAAGAGCGATTATGACAAAGGTCAAAGACAGTGTCCCGACCCGCTATGGAACAGAGGCTGAAGTCAAAAATTCGGTTGTGGCTGACGGATGCAGCATCGAGGGAAAAGTGGAAAACTGTGTGATTTTCAGAGGGGTAAAGGTTGGCAAGGATTCGGTCGTAAAGGATTCGGTGATAATGCAGAATTCGCGGATAATGGATAATTGCAAGGTAGAAAATTCGATTTTTGACAAAGAAGTGATTTTGCTAAGCGGCAAAAAGCTGATTGGACAGCAGACATATCCGCTGGTCATCGGCAAAAGAACAATTGTGTAAAAAAGAAAGGCAGAGTGTTTGTATGAGCAAGATATTGATGCTTTCGTCAGAGGTTGCACCTTATGCAAAAAGCGGTGGACTGGGGGATGTCTTGGGGGCACTTCCACAGTCACTTGCAACAATGGGGCACGATGTAAGGGTGATGCTTCCTTTGTATGCGTCAATCGACCAAAGAAGCAAAGAAGAAATGCAGTTTTTGTTTTATATATATGTCCCTCTTGGATGGCGAAACAAGTATTGTGGAGTGTTTTCGCTCCGAAAAAACGGGGTAACATATTACTTTTTGGACAACGAATATTATTTTGGCGGGACCGAACTTTATCGTTGGGACGATTTGGAAAGGTTTGCTTTTTTTGACAAGGCGGCACTTGAAACTTTGCCAAGACTTGATTTCAGACCCGATATACTGCATTGTAATGATTGGCAGACTGGAATGGTGCCTGTAATTTTGAAGGCATACTATCAGAAAAATAATTTTTATCAGGGAATAAAAAGCGTTTTTACGATTCATAATCTTAAATATCAGGGAAGATACTCGAAAGATGCAGTGGCAGATTTTTTCTCCCTTGACCAAAGTTATTTTACCGACGACAAGCTTGAATTTTATAACGATGCAAATCTTATGAAAGCAGGAATTGTATATGCGGATCTTGTAACAACGGTCAGCCCGACCTATGCAGAGGAAATAAAGACCCCTTTGGGTGGCGAAGGACTTGACGGACTTTTGCGTGCCAGAGGAAATGACCTTTTTGGAATTTTGAACGGTATAGATACAATGGAATACAATCCACGTTTTGACCCATATATCGAAAAGCAGTATTCAATCAGCGATTTCCATCAAGGAAAAAGAGAAAACAAAATAGCTCTTCAAAAACAGCTTGGACTTTTTGTGGATGCAGAAAAACCGATGATTGGACTGGTTTCAAGACTGGTTGGGCAAAAAGGTCTTGACATAATCAGGGACGCCAGGGACGAACTTTCGCAGTTTGATGTTCAGCTTGTGGTACTTGGAACAGGTGAAGAAGAATATGAGAATATGTTCAGAAGCCTCGCGTGGGAAAACAGCGGCAAGATATCAGCAAACATCTGCTTTGACAACAAGCTGGCTCATCAAATTTATGCAGCAAGCGACATATTTTTGATGCCATCCCTTTTCGAACCATGCGGACTTGGTCAGCTTATTGCAATGGCGTATGGAAGTGTGCCATTGGTGCGTGAAACGGGTGGACTCAAGGATACAGTCAAACCTTACAACGAGTTTACGGGCGAGGGCAATGGCTTCAGCTTTGCTCCGCCAGATGCACAGGATTTTTTGTATACACTCAGGCGTGCACTTCATTTCTACTCGGACAAAAAAGTCTGGTCGGGATTGGTCAAAAATGCAATGGAGCAGGACTTTTCGTGGGGCGAATCTGCCAAAATGTATGACAGAATATATAAAAGCTGATGGGAGGATTTGATGAATAATTCAAACACAAACAAAGCAAAAAAGCAGCAAAACAAAGAGACAATAAAAAAACAGATAAAAAGCAGTATTTCGGGCAAGCTCCGCAGATATTTTGCCAAAACGGTAGAAACTGCGACAGACGAACAGCTTTACAAGGCGTGTGCCATGACGGTCCGTGACGAGATTATGGACAAGTGGGCAAAATCGCGCGAGACCCTTGAGACAGGGAATCAAAAAGAACTGTACTATCTGTCTTTTGAGTTTTTAATTGGCAGGTCGCTTGCAAACAATATAATGAATATCCTGAAAACAGACGTATACAGCGAAGCACTTTCGGAAATGGGTCTTGACCTTTCAAAAATCGAGGAGGTCGAGAATGATGCGGGACTTGGAAACGGTGGTCTTGGCAGACTTGCGGCGTGCTTTTTGGACTCGCTTTCGACCCTTGAACTTCCGGCTTTTGGGTGCGGAATCAGGTATGAGTATGGACTTTTTAAGCAAAAAATCATCGATGGATACCAGGTGGAAATGCCCGACCCCTGGCTTGAAAGCGGAAATGCGTGGGAAATTGAACGCCCTGAGGACAGCGTCGAAATCCATTACAACGGCAGGATAGAGGAGTATTATGAAGACAACCGGATGAAGTTTCGGCATGTTGATTACAACACCGTTATTGGCGAGCCTTATGATATGCCGATTTCGGGGTATGACTCAAAACTGGTCAACACATTAAGGCTTTGGCGTGCAAGGTCTCCTCAGGTAATCAATATGGCGGAATTTAACCGTGGTGATTATGCAATGGCGGTCAAAGACAAGGAACTTGCCGAGGTGGTTTCACAAATCCTTTATCCCGAGGACAATCATTACGAGGGTAAACTTTTGCGACTTAAACAGCAGTACTTTTTTGTCTCGGCGACAATTCAGTGGATTTTGGCAAAGCAAAAGCGGCGCGGACATAATCTTTGTGATTTGCCAAAGTATGTCCAGATTCACATCAACGATACACATCCGACAATTGCTATTCCCGAATTTATGCGCATTATGATGGATGACGAGGGGTTCGGCTGGGACGAGGCATGGGATATTGCTCAAAAGATTTTTGCCTATACAAATCATACCATTATGTGCGAGGCACTTGAGCGGTGGCCTGTTTCGATGGTTGAAACGCTTCTTCCCAGAGTCGCAATGATTGTAAAGGAAATTGACCGCAGACAAAGACTGTTTCTGGGCGAAAAGTTTGGCGGTGATGCGGCAAAAATTGATTATATGTCGGTTATATCAAACGGAAATGTCAATATGGCAAACTTATGCCTTACTGCTTGCCACAGCATAAACGGTGTGGCAGAGCTCCATACCGAAATTTTGAAAAAAGAAACATTCCGTGATTATTACAGCGTATATCCCGAAAAGTTTAAAAATGTAACAAACGGAGTGACACCAAGAAGATGGCTTTTAAAGGCAAATCCCAGGCTTGCAGGACTTATAAGTGACGCAATAGGTGATTCGTGGATAAAAAATGCTGAGGATTTAAAAGCTTTAGAAAAATTTGCGAAAGATGCGGCGTTTAAAGAAAAATTTGCGGCAATAAAGCAGCAAAACAAAGAAAAACTTGCTGAATATATACAAAAAGCAAACGGCATAACAATTGACCCAAGCTCGCTCTTTGATGTGCAGATTAAAAGACTTCACGAATATAAACGCCAGCTTTTAAAGGTTTTTCATATAATATACCGCTACAAAATGATTACCGAAAACAAAGAACAGGCAAGCCTTCTTCCTGAGACTTTTATTTTTGGTGCAAAGGCGGCGCCGGGATATCACACTGCCAAGCTGATAATAAAGCTTATTAACAATGTTGCCGAAGTGGTCAACAATGACCCAAGAGTAAATGATATCTTAAAGGTGGTATTTGTCGAAAACTACAGCGTTTCCATTGCCGAAAAAATTGTGGCAGCGGCAAACTTAAGCGAGCAGATTTCGACAGCCGGAAAAGAAGCGTCGGGAACAGGGAATATGAAGCTTATGCTGAATGGCGCGCTTACCATTGGAACAATGGACGGCGCAAATGTTGAAATTTCGAGGTTGGTGGGAAAAGAAAACATTTATATTTTTGGTCTTACAGCAGAAGAAACTTCCAATATTTATGCATCAGGCAGGTCAGGCAGCGGTGATGTTTATTCACAGAACGCTGTTGTCAAGATGGTAGTGGACTCTTTGATTGACGGGACTTTTTCGAAAAATAATCAAGATTTGTTCCAGGATCTTTATCGTGAGCTGATTTTTGGCAGAAACGGTTTTTCAGACCAGTATCTTTTGCTTCGCGACTTTGTTGCATACCTTGATGCAAGTCACAGAGTGGCAAAGGATTTTGTGACCCCATCGCTTTGGAATCAAAAAGCGATTATCAATGTTTCAAAAGCCGGATATTTTTCAAGCGACCGCTCGATTGAGGATTACAACAGACAGATATGGAAACTGAATAAGATATGAAACAAAAAAAAGACCGCCTTTTGAGGCGGTCTTTAAAATTGCTCATTAGTCAGCAGAATAGGGCAAAAGTGCCATATATCTTGCTCTCTTGATAGCAACTGTAAGCTCTCTCTGATGCTTTGCACAGCAGCCGCTGATTCGTCTGGGAAGAATCTTAGCTCTTTCTGTGATATAGCGTCTGAGCTTTGCTACATCCTTGTAGTCAATGCAATCTACTTTGTCAGCGCAAAAAACACAAACCTTTCTTTTAGGTCTTCTGCTTCTTGATCTGTCATTTCTTTCCATCTCTTCCATTTGAAATATCCTCCTTTTCAATCAATAATCGGTGATTTTTAAAACACCGTCTCTAGAAATCTTTTTTTAAAACGGCAAATCGTCGTTTGTTTCAAGGGTGACAAAATCGTCATCCTGCGATGCAGGCATCTCTGCAACATCACTGAGCGCTGCGCTTGCTGCGGGCGAGAACGAACTGCCTTCATCTGCACTGCGTTTGGACTCGCCAAACGAAACCTCGCTTGCAACAACTTCGGTTGCGTAGTTCTTTTTGCCGTCCTGACCCTCCCAGGTTCTTGTTTGAATTCTGCCGACAACGATAATCATTCTGCCCTTTGTGAAATATTTTTCAACAAATTCAGCTGTTTTGTTCCATGCGACACAGTTGATGAAGTCTGTGCTTCTGTTGTCGCCGTAGCCGTTGTCAATAGCAACAGTAAAACTGCAAACGGGTGTACCGCTGCCTGTGTGCCTGAGCTCGGGGTCGCGGGTAAGTCTGCCCATCAAAATCGCTTTGTTAATCATAAGCAATCTCGCTTTCTGTGCTTTTTTAAAGCATAATTATTTGTTTTCCTTTTTGATAACCATGTTTCTGAGGATGCCGTCGGTAATACCGAATACACGCTCGAGCTCTGCGGGGAAGTCTGCCTTTGCCGCAAAGTTTATCAAAACATAGTAGCCTTCTGTTACATCATCAATCGGATAAGCCAATCTTCTGCGTCCCCATTCGTCAACGCTTTCAATTGTACCGTTAGCTTCGATCAATGACTTAAACTTATCAACGAGAGCAGTTGTTTCTGATTCGCTTTTTGTAGCGCTGATAATAAACAAAGCTTCGGACTTGTTGATAACTTCAACCATTTTTTTCACCTCCTTGTGGACTTTGACTTTCGGTCGTGCCGAAAGTAAGGATTTCTCTAACCAATAAATTATAATACCTTTTTACGATGTTGTCAAGCATAAATTTTCCTGTAGTTGAATATATTTTAAGAAATATTTGCAAAGGACAGAGTATTTATGAAGAAAATATCATGTTTGGGTTTGATTGTGTATGTGCTGGTGATGGTTTTTGTCCCTGTTATCACAGGACTATTATTTTTTGCAAAAGAGGAAGACCTGCCCAAAGGCTATGAAGAAAGCGTAAATACAGAGATAAGCTACTTTGACTTAGCGGACGGAAAGGTCAAAACCTGTGACCTTGAGGAATACCTTGTGGGCGTTCTTGCGGCAGAAATGCCTGCCGAATACGAACTTGAGGCACTTAAGGCGCAGGCGGTTGCGGCGCGAAGCTATATTTTGAGTAAGAAAGGCAGCAAATCAAACGAACATCCGACGGCGGATATATGCAATGATTCTGCGCATTGCAAGGGACACCTTGACGAAAAAACGGCAAGAAACCGTTGGGGAAAGAAAAAGAGCGATAAATACTGGCAAAAGCTTACCAGGGCGACCAAAGAAACAAAAGGCGAGTATATGATTTGTGGCGAAGAAGTGGTCGAGGCATTTTTTTTCGCACGCAGTGGAGGAAGGACCGAAAATTCGGAGGATGTCTGGGGCGAAAGCCGTCCGTATCTTAAGTCGGTTGAAAGCGAGGGGGATTTAAGGTATCCGGAATTTGTCTCGATGGTGGAATTTAAAAATGCAGATGCGCAAAAGCTGCTTGGAATTGCCGAAGAACAATTGAATATCGGCAAAATCGTACGCACAGACGGCGGAAACGTAAAAAGCATAGAAATTGACGGCAGAGAGTTTAAGGGGACCGAAATAAGAAAAATTTTTGACCTTAAGTCAGCGGATTTTGATATCACACAAACTGATAAATCGGTGATATTCAGCGTGAGGGGATTTGGTCACGGCGTAGGAATGAGCCAATTCGGAGCAAACGAAATGGCAAAAAGTGGGGAAAAATACACAGAAATTTTGTCACATTATTATACAAATATACAAATTGTAAAAAAATGATGTAAAAAATCTTTTCCTAAGAACGAAAATATGTTAAAATGATAAAAAAAGCGAGCCTGTTTTGATAAAACAGCTTTCAGGAAAGGTGGGCATTTAATGAATACTATTATTACTTTGGGAAGACAGCTTGGCTCAAACGGAAAGATAATTGGTCAGAATCTGGCAGAAAAGCTTGGTTACAAATTCTATGACAAAGAAATTATAGCAAGAATTGCAAAGGAAAACGGCCTCAGCGAAGCGGTTTTTTCTGAGATGGACGAAAAACCCACAACAAGCCTGCTTTATTCGCTTGTGATGGGTGTGCAGTCAACAAAGGGACTTTATTATCAGTATAATGATTTTTTGAATGGAGACAATCTGTTCAAACTTCAGGTGGATTTGATAAGAAAGATTGCAAAAGAGGGCCCCTGCGTTATAGTCGGCAGATGTGCAGATTATATTTTGCGTGACGAGCCGGGACTTATCAGCCTCTTCCTTTATGCAGATACCGAAGCAAGAGTAAAAACGCTTATGGGAAGAGACGGTATGAGCGAAAAAGAAGCTCGCGGAGCAGTATCCAAGGCAGACAAACGGCGCTCGAATTATTACAATTTTTACACCAATCGCACTTGGGGCAATGTAAACAATTACAATTTGTGTATTGATACAGCATCTTTGCCAAAAGAGAAGTGCGTAGACTTTTTGCTGTCGTATATAAAGGAAAAGGAAAAAACCTTTATTGATTAACAACTTGCATAAACTTCACCCCTTTTTGATATACATTCAAAAAGGGGTGTTTTTTTGAGCAAACAAAATATGCTTAGGAGTACAGTTTTGCTGACAATATCCGGGATACTGGCAAAAACTGTTGATTTTGTTTTTCGTACTTTTTATTCGCGCAGTCTTGGAAGCGAGGGAATGGGAATTTTTTCGCTGTGTTTTGCGGTGCACGGAATTATGTTGAATATTGCAAGCGGCGGACTTGGTGTAGCTGTTTCGAAATCTGTTTCTGAGTGTTATTCCACAGGACAGTTGGGTCAGGCGAACAAGACAATGAAAGCCGCTCTGAGTGCGGTA
Source organism: Clostridia bacterium (assembly GCA_045578305.1). Classification (GTDB taxonomy): domain Bacteria; phylum Bacillota; class Clostridia; order Monoglobales; family Monoglobaceae; genus SIG440. The sequence goes on from JAZNKA010000051.1 coordinate 46,512, forward strand.
TTTATCCTGAGCCTTAGTGCAATAGGAACGGTGTGTATATTTTCAAAAACGATTGCGACCGAGGTCTTAAAAGAACCCAGATGCAGTATAAGCCTTGTTTGTATTGCACCGACCGTACTTTTTATGGGTATTTCGTATTGCGTAAAGGGGTATTTTTATGCGACAAGACGGGTCGCAATTCCTGCTTCGTCGGAGTTTTTGGAGCAGTTGATAAAGATTGTTTCAACAGTCTTTTTTCTTTCAAAAATGCTGCCAAAGGGAGTGGAGTTTGGGTGTGCGGCGGTATTTTTGGGTATGAGTGCAGGCGAGTTTTCATCATGCCTTTATTTAAGCTTGTTTTATATGTCAGACGCCCAAAAGTGCGGAGTCAAACAAAAAACAGGTGTACCCGCACTGTCCAGACTTTTAAAGGTGTCAATCCCAATAATGATAACTTCACTTGTCTGCTCTTTTTTCAGAATGCATGAAGAAGTACTTGTTGTACAGTCACTTGAAAAATCTGGGCTTTCTAAGCCGGAGGCTTTGTCAGCCTATGGCTCAGTTCGAGGTATGGTTATGCCCCTTATTGTGTTTCCACTTACACTTCTTTCATCGTGCTTTACATTGTTGGTACCCGAAATTTCGAGAGCGTATGCCATGAAAAACAAAGTGCGGCTTCAAAGCCTTGTCGCAAAAATTTATCGCTTTTGCACGCTCTTTGGATTTTTTGTTCTTTGTACATTTTTTGTTTTTGGCGAAAGACTTTCTTTTTTTGCATATCATACATATCAAATAGCACAACCGCTTAAAATTCTTGCGGTGATTTCGCCACTTATGTTTGTGGATTCGGTTTCAACAGGGATACTCAATGGGATGGGCAAGCAGACAAGACTGCTCCTTTTTTGCCTGCTGGACTCGGCCTCAAGAATTTTGATGATTTATATTTTTATGCCAAGGATTGGTATGCCGGCACTGCTTTTGACCATTATATTCAGCAATGTCCTTACTTCATGCCTGACATACAAAAGTGTAATTGGTTTTTCGGATATCAAAATCAAAAGTTCGGGTCGCATATGGCGGCATATTGCGGCAACCGTATTTGCGACGATTATTGTACGAAAAGTCCTTCCGGATATTGGAGGTGTGTACGAAATGACTATTGGGATAGCCGCCTTGGCTATGGTTTATTTTGTCTTTTCGTTCATTTTTGGTGCTGCAAAAAAAAGCGACTTTGGATGGCTTTTTGGAAGGATGTTTTTTTAAAAAATACATTTCAGGGACATTGAATAAGCATAAAGGAAAACAACCATACTAAAACAGGTGATATCCTTGAAAGTTTCGGTAGTTATTCCTGCTTATAATGAAGAAAAAACAATAAAAAACACATTGATTTCTTATGCCGGATTTTTAAAGAATTCGTTTGACGAATTTGAACTTATTGCGGTAAACGATGGGAGCACAGACGGCACACTCCGCGAAATAACAAGTTCTGATTGCGCAAAAGTGATTTCATATTCACAAAATCGGGGCAAAGGGTATGCTGTAAAACGCGGAGTTTTGATGGCGACGGGAGACTATATTTTTTTTACAGATGCAGACTGCTCGTTTGCACCTGATAATATAAAACACGCTGTTTTAATTATGGAAAAAGGTTTGGCAAAAGGGGTTGTTGGGATAAGAGAAAACCGTGACAGTGAGTATTCTTTGTCAAGACGAATACTTTCGGACGGATTAAAAAAGCTGCTTGGTATGACACTTAAAATTGATAGCAGTGATTCACAATGCGGGTTTAAGGGGTTTGACAAAAGAACCGCGAAATACCTTTTTTCAAGGATGAAAATTTTTGATTTCGGTTTTGATATCGAAATTATGTATCTGGCAAAAAAACTAAGAATTCAGCTTGAAAAATTTCCCGTAATCTTTTGTCACCGAAGCGATTCTAAAGTTAAACCGGTTTTAACGGCGTGGCGGATATTCAGGGATATTTTTGCAATAATAAAAAACGAGAGGGATTTCGGGTGGTATGCAAACAAAATATAAAATTTCGGACAAAGAACGTGAGGATATATTGTTTTTTGTGCTGACGATACTTACATTTTTTCGATATTCGTATTTTGGATTTGACTACACACCGTATCTTGATGATTATGTCCAGTATTCGTTTTACCCGTCTTCCCCGGAACCCTGGCAAAACATATTGACAGGAGGGGCGGGAATTTTGCTTACAAGGCCTTTGGCGGGACTTGCAGACTTTTTTTTATGGAGCAGATTTTATGAAAATTCGGGGGTTGTGCTGGCGATAATATCTCTGATGTATGGTGTTTCCGGGGTGATGTTTTCAAAGGCGCTGAAAAAATTCAGCATTTCGGCAGGACCTTTGTTTTTTGCGGTGTTTTTATTCTTACCGGCAAACAGCGAGGGGACATATTGGATTTCGGCATCGACACGTATTGTTGTTTCGCTTTTTTTGATTTCGGCATCAATTCTTGCTGCAGCAAATGAAAAAACAATACTTTTCTTTTTGTTTAACTTTTTGTCAATGTGGTTTTACGAGCAAACGGCACTTTTGTCTTTTGCGGCAGGACTTTTGGTAAGCATAGAAAAAAAGTCGCCCAAGATGTTGATGGCAACTTTTTTGTCAGCGCTTGCACTTTTTTTATTTTATTTTAATTTTGCATCAAAAGGCGATAATGCACACAGAATGCAAATTGTCGCGGCAGCAGAGGTTCCTGCCAATATATTAAAAACGACAAGGTCATTTTTTGAAGTTTTGTTTGGAGTAAACTTTAAAATCTCGACCCAAGGTTTTGCAAGAGGCTTTAATACTGTAGCAAAGGATTTTTCGATACTTTGGATTTCGACATTGACAATTTTGGTGTCAGTTTTTTTTGCTTTGGAACAAAATACCAAAAAATCAGAGGTGAAGCTGAAAAAATCTCTGACAGCCGGACTTGTTTTGATGATTGCACCGCTTGTCCCCTTTTTTGTAATTAAAAACAGCGTCTTTAACCTGAGAAATCTTGTCCCGTCTTTGCCAGGACTTGCCATAATTGCGGGTGCGATTTTTGATGTGCGGGGCAAAAGGTGGGCAGCAGCACTTTCGGCGGTTTTGATTTTTGTTTTTTCGCTATCCTCGGTGTCCGAGTTTGGTGATTACAACTTTACTGCAAAGCGTGATGCTTTGCTTGCTCAAAAAATTTCACAGCAGATAACGGCAGATACCCCTAAAATATCGGTAAAAATAAATACCCCAAAGTACTATGCACAAAATGCACCCTACAATGACCACATAATGAGTATGACAGGCTCGGATTGGGGACTGAGCGGGATTGTGCGCACATTAAGCAACAACCGAAAGGTTGTGGTTGAGTCAATTGAGCAAGAATAAATTTTACTTATTTAAGAATGCTCTCGGCAGATTTTTTTTGTGTTCTTAGATAGCGCTTCATCATATAAAGGCATTCAGGGTCTCGACTAACCTTGTTCATGCCGCTTTCGCACGAAAGCGAAGCTTTAAAACCCATTTCCTTAATAATATCAAACGAGGCGTTGCTGACACTGCCGAACGGATAGGTAAAGGTGGTTGGTGTGTAGTTGGTATTTTGCTTGAATTTGTCCTGAAGATTTCCCAAATCCTCGGTCAGCATAGCTTTGTAGGCACTGTCGGATTCTCCGCGTTTCTTTTTGCTTCCGTTGCGACCCTTGTCTGTTGTGTGCAGATTGTAGGAGTGATTTTGCATTTCCACAAGGCCCGAGTCAATCATTTTTTTTACATCGTTCCATGTGACATGCGAATAGCTGGGGTTTTGGTCAGGCGTGTCGGTGTAAAGGTCGGTGTAGTAACCGATAATTGATAAAACTGCTTTGGAATCGTACTTTTCAAGAAGCGGAAAGGCATAAAGAAAGTTGTTTGAGTAGCCATCGTCAAAGGTCAATACAACAGGTTTTTTGGGGAGAGGCGTTCCTTTTTCGACAAAATCTATAAGGTCCTGCATAACGATTGTGGTGTAGCCGTTTTCTTTCAAAAATTTGAGGTCCTTCTCAAATGCAGCCTCACTTATTATGTAGTTGCCGTGTGTGTTGGTGCTGCGAAGTATGCTGTGATACATAAGAATGGGCACATCAACGGTCATCTTTTTGGCAGAAGATTCAAGACTGTCTTCGTCGGTCATGTCGTCAATAAGAGCTTTTTCTTGAGGTGCAGGTGCTGTTGTGGGGGCAGAACTTTCGCCACTATACAGCTTGATTATGCCAAAGCTTGCAAGAGTCACGGCAAAAACTGCGAAGTAATATATAAGAGTTTTCATTTTTATAACGAACATTAAAAATCAATCCTTTCCTGGTCTATTCCGTATTTTCGACAGATTTTTCAAAAAAGTCGTATTTGCGCCTTATTTCTCCTGTAAGTTCTTCTTTTTCTGTAGTGGATGTATTGCGCGAAAGAAATTTTGTGATTTCATAGCAGTCAATCCAGATTTCGCCGTTTCCGTCTTTTTGGGATTCGTCAAAAATAAGCTGAATTCCAAAATGAAGATGCGGTGTGTCTATGTTGTTGGTGTTTTCTTTAGAACTGTAGCCTGTCATACCCAGGTATCCAATCACGTCCCCTGCCTTGACGGTGTGCCCTATTGACAAATCGCCAGGATAAGGATGGTTTTTTCGAAGATGAGCGTAGTAATAATAACGCTTTCTGTCAAAGCTTCGTATTCCTATCCTCCAACCACCGTATTGATTCCAACCGATTGCTTCGACGGTACCACTTTCAACAGCGATGATAGGCGTGCCGATATTTCCCATGATATCGTGGCCAAGATGTTTTCGCTTGTAACCGTAAGAACGCGACGCACCAAAGTCGTCATAGTGCGAATATCCATAGCCTTTTGCAATGGGAGAAAAAGCTTTTAGACCATATTTTTTGGTGTATTCAAGTTCACCTGTTTCTTTTGATGCCTCCTGTACCTCGTATTCACCGACGAACTCTTTCAAAATGGCGGAATATGCTTCGTGATAATAAGGATAGTATTTCATATCGCGGGTGATATCCTCAATTTTTTCGCCGACTTTAAGGCGGTTTGCCAAAGAGTCAAGGTCTTTTGTCTGAAATTTTGAAAAATCTCCGCCGTATTTTGATCCAAGTACTGACAAAAGCTCAATCCAGTCAAGGTGCACTTCTTTGTCCAGACTCTCAATGTCAAGCTTCATTGCTTTTTGCATTGCAGTATCTGTAACCCTGAAATCCACCCATTTAATAAACTCTTTTTTAGGAGCAGGTGATTTAACATTGATTTTTGGGGTGATTTGATTTGCTGTGGGAATATCTTTTAAATATCCAATGGCAAACGACAAAACAAGAACAGCCAGCGCACAAAAAATAACAATTTTGCGGTTAAGCCGAAATGATATAAATATAAAAACACCCCCTCCCATAAAGTTTATGGAAAGGGGCGCGTGAATATGTCCCAAATTATTCAGTTTTGTCCGAAAATCCGTTTTGCAAAGCTTTGATAGCCCATAGCCTGTTGATTTCTGAATCATTTTCGTCCATTTCGGGATAATTTTCAAATTGTTTCGAAATGGTCTGATATGTGTCAAAACTGAGTATGGCACGGACATTTTCGGCATTTGCTGTGATAATAAAGAAAATAAGGCTTTTGTCATCAGGGTTCTGACCGCTGTAGTATATCCCAAGGATTTCGCTGCCCTGCCGTTCTTCTTCAAACTGGTCTTCGAGCATAATTTTGTAAAGCTCGACAACGCGGTCGTCGATGCCGTCTTCCATAAGGGCAATTTTTTCTACAAATTCGTTTATAGTGCGGACAATTCTCAGGGTATATCCGGTCGTCTCGACAACCAAATCATCCTTTTCGGGAATAAGTGAGACCATAAAATTATTGTCTTTGTCTAGGTAGGTACATTCGTAAGAAACAAGGATTTCCTCGCCGCATTCTTTGCAGCAAAAGCGAAATAAGTCGCGATTGAAAATACTTTCTTTAAGGTCAGGGTCAAGAGTTACATCTACAAACGTAACTGTCCTGAAATTCCCTTCCTCAAGACATGCGGGACAGGTGACGCGAATGGTTTTTTCTTTTTCCATAGTCAATACCTCTTATTTTGTTATCGTTTTGATGTCATATGGTGTGGTCTGGTAAACAAAGTAGTTAAGCCAGTTTGAATAAAGCAGATTTGCATGAGACCGCCATGTGACAAGCGGATTTTGACTTGGGTCATCATCCGGGAAGTAATTAAATGGGACTTTGATATCAAGGCCCTTGCCAACATCGCGCAAATATTCTTTTTGAAGTGTATCGCTATCGTACTCAGAATGACCGGTGATGAAGAATCGGCGTTCGTTTTTGTCGGTAATGATATAAACGCCTGCGTCGTCGGATTCTGCCAGAATTTCAAGAGCAGAAACTTTTTCGATATCACTTTTTCTGACTTCGGTATGGCGCGAGTGAGGAACAAAAAACGAGTCGTCAAACCCGCGAAGAAGCATTTTGTGCTTTTTGTCAGGACAAACATGATGCTTGAAAACACCAAAAATCTTTTCAGGGACATCATATTTGCGCACGCCATAGTGATAATAAAGTGCTGCCTGAGCACCCCAACATATGTGGAAGGTAGAGGTTACATTCTCCTTTGACCATTCCATTATCTGACACAATTCGTCCCAATAGTCAACATCTTCAAAGTCAAGGGTCTCGACAGGGGCACCTGTGATGATAAGGCCGTCAAATTTGCTGTCTTTGATATCGTCAAAGGTTTTGTAAAATGTCTCGATGTGACTTTTGGAAGTGTTTTTTGAGACATGTGTCTTTGTGTGAACAAATTGAACGTTTATCTGAAGTGGGGTGTTGCCCAAAACTCGAAGAAGCTGAGTTTCGGTTTCGACTTTTGTGGGCATAAGGTTAAGCACCGCAATCTCAAGCGGGCGGATGTCCTGAGTGAGCGCCCTTGTTTCGGTGATAACAAATATATTTTCATTATTAAGAATTTCGATTGCAGGAAGCGAGTCTGAAACTTTGATTGGCATTTTGTACACCTCCGTATATTATTAAAAAGCAATTGAATATATTATAACATAATAAAAAAAATATAGCAACACAAAAATAAAAGATTTGAAAGCTCATTTTTCCCTGTAAAAAGGCGGAGGAATGGAATTTTTACAAGGGTAAAATAATAAATTAAAAAACTGAAAAATTTTGCTTGACATAAGAGATAAAAGTGGCTATAATGGAAAGGTAGAATTTTTTTGAAACACATTTGACAAAAGAAAATCCACATTTCCAATTTTATTATTGGAGGGAGGGAAATCAATAATGGCTGAAATCAGAGTTAAAGAAAATGAATCATTGGACAGTGCTCTTCGCCGCTTTAAGCGTTCATGCGCAAAAGCAGGTGTTATTTCAGAAGTCAGAAAAAGGGAACATTATGAGAAACCCAGCGTAAGACGCAAAAAGAAGTCAGAGGCTGCGAGAAAGCGTAAGTTCAGATAACTTAATTAATGTGTGTTTAAAGCCGCCGTCTTTTGACGGCGGTTTAAATTTTTTTGGAGGGAAAAAGCTATGGCACTTAAAGAAAAATTGATGGATGATTTGAAAATGGCAATGAAGGACAAAGATATAACCCGAAAAAACACCGTTCAGATGGTGCGTTCGGCTATTCTTCAGTTCGAAAAAGACAATCTTTGCGAGCTTGACGACGACGGAATTTTGGATGTTATTGCAAAGGAACTTAAAAAACGTCGTGATGTTTTGCCCGAGTACGAAAAAAGCGGCAGAGATGATTTGATTGAGGTCCTCAACAAAGAAATTGAGACACTTCTTGCATATCTTCCCAAACAGCTTACCAAAGAAGAACTTGAGGCGATTGTAAAAGAAGCAATCGCAGAGGTTGGAGCAACCTCGATGAAGGATATGGGAAAGATTATGGCGGCAGTTATGCCCAAAACACGCGGCAGAGCCGACGGGAAAATGATAAATCAGATAGTTAAAGAAAGTCTTTCTTAAACTTAGAATATCACAATCATAAAAAGGAATTATATAATATATGAGCAGTATTTTTTTGCCCGATATTTTTGCAGAAACGGTTTTTGATATTGATATTGATGTTTTAAAGCAGAGTGGTATCAAAGCATTTATTTTTGATATTGACAACACTCTTGCAACCTATGCCATGCCCATCGCCGACAAAAAGACGGCTGACTGGGTTGCGGAGCTTAAGGACAAGGGCCTTGGCGTTTTTATTGTATCCAACAACAACCGCGAACGCGTAAGGGTGTTTGCGGAGAATTTGAATGTCCGCCATTTCGGCAAAGCACTTAAACCGCTTGACATATTCTTGCGCAAAGCTTGCAAAGTTATGGGTGTGAAGCCAAGGGAAACCGCCCTTGTAGGTGACCAGCTTTTTACTGATATATGGGGTGGCAACCTGATTGGAATGAAAACCATTCTGGTAAAACCTATCTCGGATGTTGAAGATGGATTTGTAAAGTTTAAACGCCGGTTTGAAAAACGGATACTTTCTAAAATGGACAAACAGAGGTGAGTGAATGAGCGCAATACTCGGACCTGCAGGCAACTGTGAGGATTTTTATGACGCAGGACACAAGTCCTCACTTGAAGCGCCCAAATGGGTTTTTGATATGGGACTTGGTGCTTACGAATACCAATGCGGCAAGGGCGTCAAGATTTCGGAAGAGGCGGCAAAAAAACTGGGTGCGCGCGCAAACGAATATGGTATTGCCCTGTCTGTGCACGCTCCGTATTATATTAGCCTTTCGTCTGTCGAAAAGGAAAAACGCGACAAAAGCATAGATTATATTTTAAAAACTCTAAGTGTTGCAAAAGCAATGGGCGCAAAACGCATAGTCGTGCATTCGGGTGCGGCAGGCAGCATAACCCGACGCGAAGCAATGGAACTTGCCAAGGATACCCTTTCGCGAAGTGTTGCAGCTGCAAAAGAGGCAGGTTTTGGTGATATATTCATCTGTCCCGAGACGATGGGCAAGGTAAAACAGCTTGGCTCGGTTGACGAGGTAATAGAACTTTGCCAGCTTGACGAAATGCTTCTTCCCACCATTGACTTTGGTCATGTAAACTCAATGACATTGGGTGGACTTAAGACCAAGGCTGATTTCGAAAAGATTTTTGATGCGCTCGGGAACAAGCTTGGTGGATGGCGTGCGGCAAATTTCCACGCGCATTACAGCCGTATCGAATATACAAATGCAGGCGAAAAAAAGCATCATACGCTTGCCGAGACCGAGTACGAGCCGGATTTTGAACCTATTGCCGAAATTATTGCAAAGCGAAAGCTTTCGCCCGTGATAATTTGCGAGTCAAGAGGAACACAAACCCGTGATGCCGTAAATATGCAAGAAATCTGCAGGGGGTATGAAGATGCTTTCAAAGCTTGACCACTTATTTTTGGAATATGATGGGATTTTGATTACTTCTCCTTTCAATATGCGGTATTTCAGCAAATTTTCAGGCGGCGAGGGTGCGGTCTGGATTTCGAAAAACCAAAAAATTGTCTTTACTGACTCCAGATATACTGAGCAAGCTGAGAACGAGGCAAAAAAATTTGAAGTTCGCGAAACAAATAACTGGATTGGCGAAGTTTCCTTAATTGTAAAGGAAGAAAAAATAAATAGCGTGCTTTTTGAAGACCAAAGCGTAAGTGCCTCGGTGTATCTCAAAATGCAAAATGAATTTGAAAAAGCACAGCTTTTTGCAGGGTCTGACAAATTAAACAAGCTTCGTATGGCAAAAACTGAAGACGAGCTTAAAACAATAGCAAAAGCCGAGCAAATCTGTTGCAAAGCATTTGTACGGATCCTTGATTTTATAAAGCCGGGGATGAGTGAAAAGACAGTTGCAACTGAGCTTGAATATTATATGAAGCAAGAGGGTGGCGAAGGTACTGCATTTGATACAGTTGCGGTTTCGGGCGCAAGATGCAGCCTTCCTCACGGCGTACCAAGTGACAAAAAAATTGAAAGAGGCGATTTTGTAACCCTTGATTTTGGATGTATGCTTGGCGGATACGCGTCGGATATGACCAGGACAATTGTTGTGGGAAAAGCGAGTGAAGAACAGAAAAAAGTTTATAATGCCGTAAAAGATGCACAACAGGCAGGACTTGATTTTATACGCGCAGGAGTTTTGTCAAAGGATGCTGATAATGCTGCCCGAAGCGTAATCGAAAGTTGCGGCTTTGGCAAGTATTTCAGACATTCGCTTGGACACGGAGTGGGACTTTTGGTCCACGAACTCCCAAATCTTTCGCCAAAATCGGAGATTACTCTGGAAGAAAATATGGTGGTAAGCTGCGAGCCGGGGATATATATTCCGGATTTTGGCGGAGTAAGAATTGAGGATTTGATTTGTGTTAAAAACGGCGGCAATCTGAATTTTACCGATGCCGAAAAGGGTTTGATCGAACTGTAGTCGTCAAAAAACCCCAATGTTATAAAATTTTTCTTGATTTTTTTGGGATAGTAGTATACAATAGAAGAAGAAATAAAGTTTTATGGAGGGAATACCAATGATATCTGCAGGTGAATTCAGAAACGGCATTACTTTCGAATTTGAAGGAAATGTTTATCAGGTTGTAGAATTCCAACATGTAAAGCCCGGTAAAGGTGCAGCTTTTGTAAGAACAAAAATGAAGAATATCGTTACCGGCGGTGTTGTAGAACGCAGCTTCAACCCGACAGAAAAGGTTGAAAAAGCACATATTGAAAGAAAGGATATGGAATATATTTACGAAGACGGCGGCCTTTTCTATTTTATGGATCAGGACTACGAGCAGGTTCCGCTCAGCGCAGACCAGCTTGGAGATGCGCTCAAGTTTGTCAAAGAAAATATGACAGTTACCATTCTTTCGTACAAGGGCAATGTTTTTGCTGTTGAGCCTCCTACATTTGTAGAGCTCGTTGTTACTGCAACCGAGCCGGGCGTAAAAGGCAATACTGCAACAAACGTTACCAAACCCGCAACAGTTGAAACAGGTGCGATTGTTACTGTTCCTATGTTTATCAACGAGGGTGACAAAATCAAGATTGATACAAGAACTTCGGAGTATCTTTCAAGAGTTTAAAAACTGCTGATCCCGCCAAATTCGGCGGGATTGTTTTTTAGTCAAAATTTCCCTTTACTATTTTCAAAATATGTGTTAAAATAATATTGTAACAAAAATTAAAACTATCGGAGGATTTTAATTATGGCAGAATTTACAAATCGCGCAGCTTATCTCAAAGGTCTTGCTGACGGAATGAAATTGGATAAAGAAAAAAACGAGGGCAAATTGCTTGCTGAAATCATTGATTTTCTCTCTGACATTGCTGACGAAATCGAAGCGCTTGACGAAGAACAAGGCTTTATCGCAGACCAGCTTGACGAACTTGACGAAGAACTTGAAATCATTGGTGACGAAGTGTTTGATGATTATGACGAGGACTATGACGACGATGACGAATTTCAGATTACCTGCGAGGCTTGTGGCGAAGACATAATCGTTACAACCGAGGATTTGATGGACGGCGAAATTCTTTGCCCCAATTGCGGCGAAACAATCGAGTTTGACTTTGATTGTGACTGCGATTGCGAAGACTGCGACGGAAACTGCGATTGCGAATAATATCTTATTAAAAAAGATGAAGTTGCTTCGGTGACTTCATTTTTTTTTGCTAAAAATTAAAAAAAGTATTGACAAACAAAAAAAATGTGTTATAATAACAGTAACAGTTATCGTTATTGTTTTGTGATACAACTGTAAACTAAAAATATGAGTGAGGTGTTGACTTATGAATGCATCAAAACACAGCAAACAAAGGGATGCCATTCTTGAAGTTTTACATTCCACAAAGGCTCACCCCACAGCAGATGCTATTTATGCAGAGGTCCGAAAAAAAATCCCAAACATAAGTCTTGGCACGGTTTATCGCAATCTGGCAAAACTGTCCGAGGATAACACCATCATCAAGGTAAATGCAGGGACAGGGGTCGAACATTTTGATGGTACCCCGACGCCACATTATCATGTTGTGTGTACCGAATGCGGAGCAATTGATGATATCGATGCGGAACCGCTTGAAGAAGTCAATTTGTGGGCGGCAAAAAATTTTAAAGGTGAAATTTATAAGCACTCTACCATTTTTTTTGGAAAGTGCGAAAAATGTAAAAATTAAACTATTATTTTAGGAGGAAAAAGTATTATGAAAAAATTTGTATGTTCGGTTTGCGGTTATGTTCACGAGGGTGATTCAGCTCCCGAAGCTTGCCCGGTATGCAAGGTTCCGGCTGAAAAGTTTAAAGAAATGCAGGAGGGCGCAGCACTTGCTGCAGAGCACGAATATGGCGTGTACGGCAAAACCGTAAAGAACAACCCCGATATCAGCGAGGAAGATAAAAAGTATATCTTCGAACAGCTTATGGCAAACTTCAACGGCGAGTGCGCAGAAGTTGGTATGTATCTTTGCATGGCAAGAATTGCACACCGCGAAGGTTATCCTGAAGTAGGACTTTACTGGGAAAAGGCAGCTTACGAAGAAGCAGAACATGCAGCAAAATTTGCAGAGCTTTTGGGCGAAGACCTCGAACCCAATATGAAGGCTACAACCAAAGACAACCTCAGATGGAGAGTTGACTGCGAATATGGTGCAACTCAGGGCAAGTTTGATTTGGCTTCTTGTGCAAAGAAAAACGGCCTTGATGCAATACATGATACCGTGCATGAAATGGCGCGCGACGAGGCTCGACATGGTAAAGGTCTTGAAGGACTTCTTAAGAGATATTTTGGCTAATAAGAAAGAGGCGGTGTAACAATCGCCTCTTATTTTAAAAAATGAGGTGATTATATGTTAGATGCAAAGGTTTCAAAATTACTTAACGAGCAAATTACAAAAGAGCTATATTCGGCTTATTTATATTTGGATTTTTCTGTGTTTTACGAAGCGCAGGGACTTGACGGATATTCAAACTGGTATATGATTCAGGCACAGGAAGAAAGAGACCACGCTATGCTGTTTTTAAAATATTTGCAGCAAAACGGTGAGGAAGTAAAGCTTGGTGCAATTGACAAACCTGACAAGGTTCTTTCTTCACTTATGGACCCGCTTAAGGCAGGATTTGAGCACGAGCAGTATGTGACAAGTCTTATCAACGATATTTATGCTGCGGCATATGAGGTCAAAGACTTCAGGACAATGCAATTTTTGGATTGGTTTGTCAAAGAACAGCTTGAGGAAGAAAAAAATGCCGATGATATGATAAAGAAAATGGAGCTTTTTGGAGGCGATTCAAAAGGACTTTACTCACTTGATGCAGAGTATGCAGCAAGAGTGTATACGGCACCATCATTAGTTTTATAAAGAAAAAAGCCCTCAATATCAGAGGGCTTTTTTCTTGTTTATCAGGGAGAAACAAAAATATATTGATTTTCTTCGATTTAGTTAGTATAATTATATTGACAAATGTGTCCGTTGACGGACTTGTTGCGGCGCAAAATTATAATGCAGACACAAAGAGGGATTTATGAAAACGGAAAAAAATATTTTAATTGCATTTTTTCTTAATTTAGCATTTTCGGTTTTTGAATTTGTTGGCGGAATTTTCACAGGGAGTGTAGCAATCATTTCTGATGCACTGCATGACATAGGTGATGCGACAAGTATAGGGATATCGTATTTTCTGGAGAAAAAGAGCAAGAAAAAGCCTGACGAAAAATATACTTACGGATATACAAGGTATTCTGTCATCGGTGCGTTTGTTACTACATTGATATTGCTTTTGGGCTCAATTGTCGTTATTTACAATGCGATAAACAGAATTATTCATCCTGAAGCAATCAATTATGAGGGAATGATAGTTTTTGCGGCCATTGGTGTATGTGTCAATTTTGCGGCGGCATTTATCACTCGAGAGGGGGACTCGCTCAACCAAAAGGCGGTAAACCTTCATATGCTTGAGGATGTGTTTGGATGGATTGTAGTGTTGGTCGGCGCGGTTGTTATGAAGTTCACCGATTTTGGCATTATTGACCCGATTATGTCCATCGGCGTTGCGGTGTTTATCTTCATCAATGCTGTCGGAAACTTAAAAGAAATTTTTGAACTTTTCCTTGAAAAAACGCCTTGCAGTATAGAGGTTGAAGAAATAAAGAAGCATATTTTAGGCATCGAAGAAGTAATCGGAGTCCACCATATCCATATATGGAGCCTTGACGGTGAGAGCAATTATGCTACAATGCATATAGTGACAAATGGTGATTCGCATGAGGTAAAAGAAAAAGTCCGTGCCGAGCTGAAAGAGCATGGCATTTGCCATGCGACGCTTGAACTTGAGACAGAGGGTGAACATTGCCACGAAGAATGTTGTCGGGTGGGCGAGGCTTCTTTTTCTGGACATCATCACCATCACCACCATCATCATTAAGGCGTGCCGCAAAAGAAAAGGATTGATATTCAGGGATGAAAAAGAGGATATACAAAATTTTTGAGTTTTTGAAAAACATTTTGTTTCCGCCAAAGTGTGTATTTTGCGAAAGAATACTCGAGCCAAACCAAGACGTCAGAGTTTGCGGTGATTGCAGTAGAGAGATAGAGTTTTGCTCGGAATTGGTTTGTTGTGAAAAGTGCGGAAAACCCATAGTGGGATTTGGCGAAAAAAAGATTTGTTACTTTTGCCTGAACCACAGTCCAAAGTATTTTGACAGGATAGTTTCGGCATTTGTTTATGATGGAATTGTCAAAAAAGCTGTTGTAAGATATAAGACAAAGGGACTTTCGGGACATTGCGAGGTGTTTTCGACTTGTCTTGCGGCGAGAATTTTTGAAGAATATCCAAAATTCAAATTTGACTTTTTGTGCGGAGTTTTGCCACACAACAAAAATACCGATTTTGACCAGGTGCAGCTTTTGTGCAAAAAGCTTTCTTCAAAACTGGATTTGCCGTATAGGGATGATTTGTTTGCAAGAACCCGAAAAACTTCAAAACAGAGTGGGCTTAATTTTAAAAAACGTCTTGAAAATGTAAAGGGAAGCATTGAGGTAAAGGAATGGAAGAAAGTCGAGGGCAAAACAATACTCTTGATTGATGATGTCTGTACCACACGTGCAACAATTATTGAATACTCGCGTGCACTTAAAAAGGCAGGAGCAAAACGTGTATATGCGGCAACGGTTGCAACTACTGTAAAAAACAATAAAAGTTAAAAATATAATTATAAATATTATTCCCTTGTTAATTTGGGTTATATATTTCAAATTAACCTCTGTGTCCGAAAAGATATATTTTCTTATGCCTGTTGAAGTTATAACTGCTTCTTTGATTATAATTGCGATTTGTATTATTACTCGCTTGGTTATACACAAGTTAAGAAATTAAAATACAGTCATCTAGATCGTTTACTGATTCTATGCGACTTTTTGAAAGGCGGTTAAATAGTGTGAAGAAATGTCGAATAACTGTAGTGAGAATGGCGCGTTATGACGATTTGATAGAAAAATACGAAAATCCAATAGAAAATGCCTGTAATTTGAAAGAAGGCCAGGTCTTTGTTGCAAACGGATGGGAAAAGCCCGAGGGATTGTGTAACAGTGCGTGGGAAAGTATGTCCTCTTTTGTGATGGCGTTGTCCCATGGAGGCGAAAACTTGTACGATGGCTGGATGAAAAATAAAAAGTCTGCAATGATTTCGTGTAATGATGGATTCAGACCGGTAAGCTTCTACATTGAGGCGCTTGATGAAGAGTCTGGCGCAGATAGTTTTAAAATCAGGGAAATGGCACCCGAAGATAATGCCGCGGTTGCTGAACTTGTCAGGACAAACCTAAAAAAGCATAATCTTGACATTCCCGGAACGGTGTATTTTGATTCTTCCCTGGATAACCTTTGCGAATTTTATTCCGACAACAAAAAACGAGGATATTATGTGCTTACGGACAAGAGTGAGCGAATTGTAGGTGGAATTGGTCTTGCGGAATTTGCTCATTTTGAAGATTGTGCCGAGCTTCAGAAATTATATTTGGACGATTCGGTAAAGGGCTTGGGTCTTGGATACAGACTTATAAAGTTTGTAGAAGACAAAATGATGGAAAAAGGTTATAAGGCGTCATATCTTGAGACTCACGACAATCTTAAAGCTGCGATTCATATTTATGAAAAAAGCGGATATTCAAAAATAGAGCGTCCAGGTGAAGTTGTTCATGGAGCAATGACAGATTTCTTTTATAAAAAACTTTAATGTAACAAGAGGATAAAAATATGATTGAAAAAATTGTAGGAAATATAAACAATGCACTTTATACATATGTACTTATAATTATGCTGATAGGCTGTGGGCTATATTTCACTTTTAGAATGAAGTTTGTTCAGTTCAGACTTTTGGGACAGCAGATTAAAGCGGTGACGGACAAGCCAAAGGATGGCAAAGGGGTTTCGTCTTTTCAGGCCTTGATGGTTTCTACTGCGTCGCGTGTGGGGACAGGAAATATCATAGGGGTCTCGACAGCAATTTGCCTTGGTGGTTTTGGTTCGGTCTTTTGGATGTGGATTGTTGCCATAATCGGTGGCGCTTCTGCTTTTGTTGAAAGCACGCTTGCCCAGATTTACAAGAGAAAGGGCCCTGACGGATGGTATGGTGGACCCGCATATTACATAGAAACGGCTTTTAAGTCAAGATGGATTGCGATATTATTTTCGGTATTCCTTATCCTGACATACGGATTTGGATTTAATATGCTTGCGTCATACAACCTGCAGTCCACTTTTTCTCCATACGGATTTTATGACCCCAAGTACAGTCCGTGGATTATAGGCTTTGTTCTGGCGGCGTTGGTGGGTTACTGCCTTTTTGGCGGCGGAAAGCGAATAGCCAAAGTAAGCAGCTTTTTGGTGCCTGTTATGGGCGTTATTTACATAGCTGTAGCAATTTTTATTATGATTTTGAATGTATCGTCATTGCCGTATGTTTTCACAAGAATTTTTACCGAAGCCTTTGATTTGAAAGCTGTATTCGGCGGATTTAGCGGCTCTTGTGTTATGTATGGTATAAAAAGAGGCCTTTTCAGCAACGAGGCAGGTGTGGGCTCGGCACCAAATGCTTCGGCATCGGCAGAGGTTTCGCATCCTGCAAAGCAGGGACTTGTACAGATTTTATCGGTATTTCTGGATACCCTTCTGGTTTGCTCGGCAACTGCATTTATGTGTATGTGCTCTGGTGTGGAGCCAACAAAAGAGCTTTCGGGAGCGCCGTATGTTCAGTTGACGTTAAAATCGGTTTTAGGAGACTTCGGCCCGATTTTTATCACAGTTGCAATGGTTCTTTTTGCTTTTACGACGCTTTTAGGAAACCTTTATTATGTTGACCAGAGCCTTTTCTTTATGCTGAAGAAAAAACCCGGTAAGCTTGGAATGTGCACATATTACATTATAGCATCGCTTATTATTTTTGTTGGGGCGGGGCTTAGCGCAGATTTGCTTTGGAGCATTGCGGATATAACTATGGGGGTTATGGCACTTATAAATATCCCTGTGATAATGATTTTGGGCAAATACGCATTCAGGGCACTTAAGGACTACGAAAGAAAAATCAGCACCGGTGAAGACCTTAATTTCAGAGCAAAAGATATTGATTTGCCACACGAAGTAGATGCTTGGAAGTAGCTTGAGAATTTGACAACCAAAGGAGAAATATTATGAAAAATGCTTATGGGCTTGCAGGGATATCCGTGCTTTTGTGGTCTACAACGGCGACAATTACAAAATTGTTGCTTGGAGGACTTGACAGTATGCAAATTATGCTGGTTAGTTCGGCGGTTTCGTTTGTGTTTTTGCTGATTTTGAATCTGGTAAAAGGAACATTGGGAGAACTGAAGACTTACAAAATTAAAGAACATATACATATATTTGGAATAGGGAGTTTGGGAATATTTTTGTATCATCTGCTTTTGTATGTGGGAATTGACAAAATGGAGGCATCTCAGGCGTTTATAATAAACTACCTATGGCCGATGATGGCGGTGGTGTTTGCCTGCATAATTTTGAAGGAAAAGATGACATTCAGAAAAATTATTGCTGTTTTGCTTTCGTTTTTGGGAGTGGTTATTGTTACTTCCAACGGCAATTTGCTTGGCATTGGGAGGGAACGTCTGCTGGGGGCGTTTTACTGCGTTTTGGCTGCAGTTTCTTACGGACTTTTTACAGTGCTTAACAAGCAGAAGAGTTATAACAAGTATCTGAGTATGATGATGTATTACTTTTATTCATTCGTAATATCGCTGATATATGTACTTTTTGAAAAAGACGGCTTCTGTCTTTCCTTTGCACAAGGCTTGGGGATGCTGTGGAACGGAATATTTGCAACGGCAATACCTTTTACCACATGGGCGCTTGCCTTGGAAAAGGGCGATACCGCAAGGGTCTCGAACCTGGCGTACATAACGCCGTTTTTGTCATTGGTTTGGACATTTTTGATACTTGGCGAAGAATTGAGTGTTTATTCTTTGCTTGGACTTATAGTAATTTTGTTGGGAATATTTATTCAGCTTAAGAGAAAATAACTGGACCGATATCGATTGCTTTTAAAATCCTGCCGGCAGGCAGGATTTTTTGCATTACAAAGAAAGTATTATTTTGAGGAAATACTGTATTTAATATAACTATATTCCATTGACTTATTAAAATGCTTGGATTAAAATAAGTTTAAGAATAACTATTTTTAGTGAATTTTAACAAGGAGCTTTGATGATGGAATATTTGTTGGGCCTTGATGTGGGGACTTCGTCGGTAAAAGCGGTGCTTATGGATTGTGACGGAGCGATAAAGAGTGTAAAAACAAAAAAGCATACATATTATTTCGAAAATGATATGAAGCTTATGGACGCAGAGCTTTTTTGCGACAACTGTTTTTCTGCAATAAACGAAATCGCAAAAGAATTGGGAGATGATGACAAAGTTGCTGCCCTTTGCGTATCGGGTGCAGGCGGCAACCTTATGCTTGTAAGACTGAATGAATGGGCGCAATTTGTATGTGTCACATACCTCGTGACGAGCGCCTTAAGGACCCTGTAAATATTCATCAGATTCTCGAAATAAGAAAAGAATTCCCCAAACTCCGCTTTATAGTGGCACATATCGGTCGCGCATATACAAAAGAGGATATCGGCAATGCTTTTGACCTCTTGGCAGAAGCACCCGATACAATGTATGATTTTGCCGCAAATTGCTGCGAATATGCAATCACAGAGGTTATCAAGCATTTTGGACCCAAACATCTTATGTTTGGCACCGATATGCCAATTTTGCGTATGCGCACACATCGGATTGAGGAAAACGGTTCATATGTAAATCTTGTGCCCCCGGGAATGTATCCTGACCCGTACGGTGATCCGCATCTGAGGGAAGTGTCCGAAGAAGAGGCGAAAAATATTACATTCTTTGCCTATGAAGAGCTTCTGGCATTCAAACGCGCCGCAGAGACATTGGGACTCAGCAAGCAGGATGTCGAAGACATAATGTATAACAATGCGATGAATCTTATTGAGGGTGCAAGAAAAGATATCTATAGTGAGTAGATTCTATTTATACGAAAAAGTGCTGTGACGAGAGTCACAGCACTTTTAAATTGACGATTTGAAAATTGCAATATCCGGTGGAAAGATTGTAAAAATAATAAAGCTGACAAAAACCGCCACTATCCAAAAATTCAGCAGCTTTTTGTGTGGAGCTGCACTGCATGATGTCGTAGCCTTGTAAATGATGTAAAATGCGATTGCCGTACTGATATAAAATATGGATATATCAATTATCTGAATGTTGAAACCAAGTATTCCGGAATATGTGTAAAAAAGTATGGGAATTAAAAATGTTCCCACAAGGGTGCCCAAAGCTGCGGCAGACTCAAGGCAGGGATATACATCAGACAGCTTTTTGGAGTAAACCAGGAATATAAGCATAGGGAAGAAGAAAAGCTTCATATGCTCCCAGGTTGATTCGTTTACAGGGACAAAAAGACCGGCAATGGGATTCTCGCCAAGCCAATTATATATAAAATGAAAAACTGTGCCCAAAAAGGCGACCAAAATTGCGCCCCAGCGAATATAGTTTTTCAGTTCTTTCATAAAACATCACCAAAAGAATAATATGCAAAAGTTTTGCTGAGTATTCGTTTTCGAAAAAGGCAAAAAAATAAGGACGCCAGACCGCGCCCATATTTTCAGTATAACACAAAGTATCTGTATTTGTAAACAAAAATATACACCAAAACCATATTTTCTCTTATTTAGACAAAAACAAGGCTTTATCTTTTGACAATATGTCAATTGAAAATGGCAAAAGAGTGTGTTATATTATAGGTGAGCTAAAGGAAAGGCAGGTACAGACCAATGAAAATCTGACAGTGGCTTTTTTGAAGAAGAGGTATTAAGACGACAAAAAGACCGGGTCAAACAAAAAAGTGGGAGAGTTTGTATATATAAAAAAAGTCGATGAAAGCTGAGAAGAAAATCGTTTGACAAAATTGACCATCTTCATCAAAAAGTCAGGAAGGCTCATCTTTTGCAGGATAACGCAGCTCAGACATCAGGTGTTCTCGCTTAGAGAAAAAGAAGAAAGTGTGTGTGTCGAAGTGAGTGCAGGGAGAATGCAAAAGGTAGATTAAGAAATGGAGGTTAACCATATGACTGACTTCAAGAGTGAACAGTAGCGGCTCTTAATTGCAAAGAAAAACGCAATTAAGAGCCGCTACTTTTTTTGTTTTGTTTACAAAAGAGCAGGAATGTGGTAGAATGATTTTTGGTACTGACTTGACAAAATCATAAAATAAACACATAAAATTTAAAAGGAGATATAAAAATGCTTGATTTTACTTATTATGCACCGACAAAAGTGTATTTTGGCAAAGAGACGCACAAAGATGTGGGCGAAATTATAAAAAGCTTCGGCTATGACAAGATAATGCTTCAGTACGGGCAGGGAAGCATAAAAAAGTCAGGCCTTTATGACGAGGTTATGAAGTCATTGCAAGACTGCGGTATAAAGGTTGTCGAAATGGGCGGAGTCGAGCCAAACCCCAAGCTTTCATTTGTAAAAGAAGCGGTTAGGCTTGCCAAAGAAAATGGTGTGCAGATGATTTTGGCAGTAGGTGGCGGAAGCGTCCTGGACTCCTCCAAATATACGGCAGCAGGAGCGATGTATGATGGTGATCCTTGGGACTTCCCCACACGCAAAGCAGTGCCACAAAACGCCCTTCCGGTTGGGTGCATACTTACAATTGCGGCGGCAGGCAGCGAGATGAGTTCGTCGGCGGTCATCAGCAATATGGAACTTAATATGAAGCGCGGCTTCAACAGCGAATTCAACAGGTGCAAGTTTGCCATCTGCAACCCCGAGCTGACATATACAGTAAGCAAATATCAGACGGCTTGCGGCATTGTTGATATTATGGCGCACACGATGGAAAGATATTTTATCCCCTGCAAGCCGACAGACCTTACTGATCGAATCGCAGAAAGTATTTTGAAAGCAACAATTGCAGCAGGCAAAACCTTGATGGAAAATCCCTGCGACTATGATGCGCGTGCAAATATGATGTGGGCGTCAAGCCTTTCGCATAATGATTTGACAGGTTGTGGCAGAGAAAATGCTTTGCCTGTTCATCAATTGGAACATGCTCTAAGCGGCGAGTTTGACCATATTGCGCATGGAGCGGGGCTTGCAGTTCTTTTCCCTGCTTGGGCAAGATATGTTTACAAGCAGGATGTGTCAAGATTTGCACAATTTGCAAGGCGCGTATGGGACTACACCGAGGCAGATGACGAGGCGGCGGCAAAGTCAGGCATAGAAAAAATGGCAGAATACTTTAAATCTATTGGTATGCCGACAAACCTCAGGGACTTTGACGTTGACGAATCTTGTGCCGACAGACTTGCCGAGCTTTGCACATTCGGAAGACAAAGAACGGTAAAGACATATATAGATTTGGACTTTGACAAAATTAAAGAGATTTTTGAAAGTTGTATGTAAAT
The DNA here is from genome assembly GCA_045578305.1 of Clostridia bacterium. Lineage (GTDB taxonomy): Bacteria > Bacillota > Clostridia > Monoglobales > Monoglobaceae > SIG440. The sequence goes on from JAZNKA010000051.1 coordinate 68,521, forward strand.
AAAAAAGTTGCAGAATATTAGGCGTCCTCATACAGGAATAAACCAACTTGAAACTTTGTATTTTAGCGTGTTACTGGCGCAAAAATACTCGGCAATCCACAAAGGATTACCTGCGTTTGTTACTTGTCTCACATCCAAAATCCTTCGTTTCAAGTGACAAAGTCATTTTGAAAAATAAAGAAAAGCCTTGAAAACTCAGTGTTTCAAGGCTTTAAATTTAATTTGGTTCAAAATTGATTTTTCCCTGTATGAGGACGCCTTTCTGCAATTTTTTTAATTTTTTATACATCCATAATTACAGGAAGAATCATAGGCTTGCGCTTTGTTTTGCCAAAGATATAACTGCCAAGCTCGTTTTTGAGGTGTGACTTGAGGCTTGCCCAGTCAAGTGTGTTATGCGAAAGACACTCGTCAAGGACAAGACTTGCTTTTTCGCGCATGCTGTCCATCAAATCCTCTGCCTCGCGAACATAAACAAATCCTCGCGATATGATATCGGGACCAGAAACGACCATTTTCATTTCGTGGTCGATTGTGCATACTACAATTATTATGCCATCTTCGGCAAGGTGTTTGCGGTCGCGAAGAACGATGCTTCCGACATCCCCGACGCCAAGTCCGTCAACAAGGACCCTGCCCGCAGGGACAGTTCCAGTGATTTTGCCTGATGAATCTGATACCTCAAGAACTTTACCGTTTTCCATCATAAAAATATTCTTTGACGGAATACCCATCTCAAGCGCCAAATCCTTGTGACGGCTGAGGTGCTTGTACTCGCCGTGGACCGGCATAAAGTACTTGGGCTTTGCAAGAGCAAGTATTATTTTAAGTTCCTCCTGACAGGCGTGCCCCGAAACATGAACATCGGCAAGAGATTCGTAAATAACTTCTGCGCCACGCTTTAGAAGCTCGTTTATAACATTTGAGATGGCTTTTTCGTTGCCAGGGATAGGACTTGCCGAGATTATAACCAAATCGTCAGCTTCGATATTAACTTTTTTGTGACCCGAAAATGCCATTCGCGAAAGAGCAGACATTGTCTCGCCCTGACTTCCGGTGGTGATGATAACCAGCTTGTCTTTTGGATATCTGCCGATTTCATCAAGTGTTATCAGGGTGTTTTTGGGAATGTCCATATATCCAAGCTCAATAGCTGCAGAAAGGACATTTTCCATACTTCTGCCCGAGATTGCAACCTTTCTGCCGTACTTGACAGCGGCGTTGATGATTTGCTGCACGCGGTGTATGTTTGAAGCAAAGGTCGCAACAAATATTCTCTTGGTGCAGTTGTCAAAAACACTGTCAAAGGTGTTGCCGACGGTACGCTCGCTCATTGTATAGCCGCGGCGTTCGGCATTGGTGCTGTCTGACATAAGAAGAAGCACACCTTTTTTGCCAAGCTCGCCAATTCTGCCAAGGTCAATCATTTCGCCGTTTATGGGAGTTGAATCAATCTTGAAGTCACCTGTGTGAAGAATAGTGCCCGCAGGAGTATGGAATGCAACCGCAACGGCATCTGCAATGCTGTGGTTTGAGCGTATGAATTCGATTTTAAAATCGCCAAGCGAAAAGGTTTCGCCCGGATTTATTACATTAAGCTTTGTTGAGTTTAAAATCCCATGCTCCGAAAGCTTGTTTTTGAGTATTCCCAAAGTAAGCTTGGTGCCAAAAACAGGGACATTAAATTCTTTTAGAACATACGGAACTGCCCCGATGTGATCCTCGTGACCGTGGGTCAAAACTATACCGCGAATGCGATTTTTGTGTTTCTGCAGATAGGTTATATCCGGTATAACCATATCAATTCCCAGCATATCGTCGTCAGGGAAAGCCAGACCACAATCCAAAATCAGCAGGTCGCTGCCGTACTCGAAGACTGTCAAATTTTTTCCGATTTCATGCAGTCCGCCGAGTGGCGTGATTTTTATTTTTTTACTTTTTTGCACAAAATATCCTCCATATTCTTTAAAATAGCCGTTCAATATATAACCCAGAAACCAAGCGTAGCTTCTGCAATTATCACTATCCAACAGTATACACTAAATTTACAAAATTTGCAAGTAAATTGCCAATATTTATATTTAGATTTTAGCCAAGCAATCAGAAAATATTCGTGATTTGGCAAAAAACGGAAGAATGTTTTGCATTTGGATTTTAAAATATGCACATTTATTGGAAGAATTAGTGCTTTGGGGGTTGAAATTTCTTTGCAAAAATAGTATAATAAACTGATAATGGGCAAAATGTGACTATTTGCTCATTTTGAAAGGGTGAAAGTTTAGATTAATGGCAAACAAAAGATATAGATTGCCCCTTATTCCCCTCAGGGGCCTTACTGTTTTTCCGGGGATAGTAATTCATTTTGATGTGGGCAGACCAAAGTCAATTGCGGCAATAGAGGCGGCAATGTCTTCGGACAGACTTGTTTTTTTAAGTTATCAAAAAGACAGCTTTATTGAAAACCCGACCAAAGAGGATATATCAAAGATAGGTGTTATTGCCGAGGTAAAGCAAATACTCAGACTTCCTGACGGAAACTTGCGGGTTTTGATTGAGGGTATTTCAAGAGCGGCAATCACAAGATATTATGACGGCGAACAGCTTGTTGAGACAAGCGTTCATGAAAAAGAGGACATACCTTGCGAGGATTCGCTGCAGGAGCAGGTTTTGATGCGAAAAGTACAAAATCTGCTTAAAGACTTTTTTGATTTGCACGAAAAGATAAATCCCGAGGCGATTGCATCAATCCTTGAAATCGAAGATGGCGGCGAGCTTGCGGATGTTACCGCTTCAAATTATCCGCTTAAACCCCACGATCAGCAGATTGTGCTTGAAACGCTTGATGTAAGACTCAGGCTTGAAAAACTGATTGCTCTTATGGAGAACGAGAACAACATACTCGAAATTGAGCAAGGGGTTATGTCAAAACTCAAGACCACGCTTGACAAAAATCAGCGTGATTATATTCTTCGCGAGCAAATGAAGGTTATTCAGGAAGAGTTGGGCGATTTTGAATCGGGTGCGGCAGAGGCTGACGATTATCGTGAAAAAATGAAAAACCGAAACCTCCCAAAAGAAGTAACCGAAAAGCTTGAAGAAGAATTTTTAAGACTTTCGAGACTTTCGGTAATGTCACAGGAGTATGGTGTTGTTGAGAACTATATAGATACCGTTTTAGCAATGCCATGGGACAAAGAAACCGACGAGAATGTTGATATAAAAACAGCAAAAGAAATCTTGGACCGCGACCATTACGGACTTGAAAAGGTGAAGGAACGCATACTTGAATATCTGGCAGTGAAAACTCTTTCGCCCGAGAGCAAAGGCTCGATAATTTGTCTTGCCGGGCCTCCGGGAACGGGCAAGACCTCAATTGCAAGGTCACTTGCCGAAGCACTTGGAAGAAAGTATGTCAGGGTAAGTCTTGGCGGTATACAAAACGAGGCAGAAATCCGCGGACACCGCAAAACTTATGTAGGTGCTATGCCGGGCAGAATTGTGACGGCACTTAAGCAGGCAGGCAGCAAAAATCCGCTTGTTTTGCTTGACGAGATAGACAAAATGTCAAGCGATTTCCGCGGTGACCCGACGGCTGCCATGCTGGAGGTTTTGGACCCCGAGCAAAATGCAGCATTCCGCGACCATTTTCTTGAGCTTCCGTTTGATTTGTCGCAGGTTTTGTTTGTTACTACTGCAAATTCGATTGAAAATATTCCAAGACCGCTTTATGACAGAATGGATATTATTGAGATCTCGGGCTATACAGAACTTGAAAAACTTAGTATTGCCAAAAAGTATCTGATACCAAAGCAACGAAAGATGAATGGTCTTGATGCAAAAAAACTTAAAATATCGGACAAGGTCATCAGCCTGATAATCGAAGGCTATACCCGTGAATCAGGTGTAAGGTCTTTGGAAAGAAAGCTTGCCGCAATTTGCCGAAAAGCCGCAAAGGATATTGTGGAGGGCGATAAGACAAGTGTTACAGTAACCGAAAAGATTTTGAAGGATTATCTTGGTGGCAGAATATTTATTTATGACCATACTCCCGAGTCCAATATGGTAGGTATGGCAACGGGCCTTGCGTGGACCGAAGTCGGCGGTGATACGCTTGCGATTGAAGTCAACACGATGAAGGGAACCGGCAAGCTTGAACTGACAGGAAACCTTGGCGATGTAATGAAAGAGTCTGCGCGTACGGCGCTCAGCTTTATTCGAGCAAACAGCGACGAACTTTCGGTCGATGCAGATTTTTACAAAGACAAGGATATTCACATTCACGTTCCAGAGGGGGCTGTGCCCAAAGACGGTCCGTCGGCGGGTATCACAATGGCAACTGCATTGGTGTCGGCACTTACCGGCAAGGCGGTAAGACGGGATATAGCTATGACAGGCGAGATTACTCTTCGCGGCAGAGTTCTTGGAATTGGCGGTCTTCGCGAAAAGTCGCTTGCGGCATACAGAATGGGAATAAAGAAAATCATAATTCCTTTTGAAAACAAAAAGGACTATGACGAGCTTCCCGATAAGATAAAAGAAGAAATAAAGTTTGTGTTTGCAAAGGAAATGCGTGAAGTTCTTGCAAATGCCTTGTGCGACTAAGCCGCCAGGGGATAAGGAGAAATATTATGGAATTTATTGATGCAAAGCTTTTGATTACGGCTGTCAAGTACGAGCAGTATCCCTCAAAAGACCTTCCCGAGATTGCTTTGGTTGGACGGTCCAATGTGGGCAAGTCCTCGCTTATAAATTGCATTACAAACCGCAAAAACCTTGCGAGGACAAGCAGCACGCCGGGAAAGACCGCAACAATCAATTTTTATGAGATTGGCGGCAAGTTCCGTATTGTTGACCTGCCGGGGTATGGATATGCCAAGGTTTCGAAAAACGAAAAAGAAAAATGGGCAGGAATGATTGAAAACTATCTTGCAAAGCGCGAAAATCTGGTGCAGGTTATTCAGCTTGTTGATGCAAGACACAAACCTACAGTTGATGACAAAATGATGTTTGACTGGATAAAGTCTTATAATTACGAGCCGTTTGTGATTGCCACAAAGCTTGATAAATTGAAAAAGTCTCAGATTGAGGCAAATCTTACGGCGATTTATGACGATTTGGAATTGGGCGAGGATTCGGTGCTTATTCCGTTTTCGTCAGAGACCCGCGAGGGCAGAGATGCGGTGCTGGAACTTATTGAGTATGTTCTTGAAGACGACCGCACAGCAGATAGCCAGCAGACTTAGGACAGAAAGGAAATTGAAAGAATGATTACAAAACCAAGAGGAACAGAAGATGTTTTGCCAAAAGACAGCAAACTGTGGCAGTACATCGAACAAACAGCAAGGCGCGTGTGTGAGCGTTTTGGCTACAAAGAAATTCGTACACCTGTTTTCGAAAATACCGAGCTTTTTCAGCGCGGAGTCGGTGACACTACCGATGTGGTGCAAAAAGAAATGTATACCTTTGAGGACAAGGGTGGAAGAAGTTTTACTCTTAAGCCCGAGGGTACAGCAACACTGGTGCGCAGTTATATCGAAAATTCGCTTTATGCAAATCCGCAGCCGACAAAGCTTAGCTATATAATACCCTGCTTCAGGTACGAAAAACCGCAGTCGGGCAGACTTCGCGAATTTCATCAGTTCGGTATCGAGTGCTTTGGTGCCGAATCCCCTGCAACAGATGCCGAGGTTATATCTCTTGCACATATGTTCCTTAAAGAGCTTGGACTTACCGGCATACAGCTTAACATCAACAGCATTGGATGTCCGGTGTGCAAAAAAGACTACAACGAAAAGTTGAGAAATTATTTTGAAGGCTACAAGGACCGTCTTTGCCCGACCTGTCTTGAGAGACTCGAGAAAAATCCTATGCGAATCATAGACTGTAAGTCCGAAATCTGCAGTGAAATTGCAAAGACTGCACCAAAGATGATTGACTATCTTTGCGATGATTGCAACGGACATTTTGAGTCAGTAAAAGAAAGGCTTGACAATATGGGTATTGACTATGTCATCAACCCGGATATAGTACGCGGACTTGATTATTACACAAAGACTGTTTTTGAGTTTGTATCGGATGCACTTGGTGCACAGTCAACAGTATGCGGCGGCGGCAGATACAGTGGACTTGTTGAAGAACTTGGCGGAAAGCCCGCAGACGGCATAGGCTTTGCTGCAGGACTTGAAAGACTTGTTCTGGTGATAAAAAAACAGCAGCCGGATACTTGCAGTGCAGAAGTCACAGCGGATTTGTTTGTTGCAACAATGGGCGATGATGCAGAAAAGTTTGCTCAAAAGCTGATTTTTGACCTGAGGACTTTGGGCATTTCGGCAGAGCAGGATTTGTGCGGCAGAAGTCTTAAGGCTCAAATGAAGTATGCCGACAAGCTTGGGGCAAGAAACAGCGTGGTAATCGGCGATGATGAGATAAGCGGAAAAACGGCAAAACTAAAGAACATGAAAACAGGCGAAGCTGTTGATATAGCGCTTGACGCAGAAGTTTTAGCAAAAAAACTTGGGGAGGTTAGATAAATGGAAACAATGCAGGGCTTAAAAAGAACGAATATGTGCGGTGAACTCACCGCAAAGGATGCAGGCAAAGAGGTTGTTCTTTTCGGTTGGGCAGCAAAAAACCGTCTTCTGGGACAGCTTATATTCCTGACCCTCAGGGACAAAACCGGTATTGTTCAGGTTGCGTTCAATGACGAAACAGACAGAGCGGTATTTGAAAAGGCAGAAAAAATCAGAAGCGAATATGTTGTCGCTGTCAGGGGTAAGGTGGCGCTCAGAACACCCGAAAATATAAATCCCGATATGAAAACCGGCGAAGTTGAGGTTATTGCCGAGGAAATACGAATTCTTAATGAGTCCGAGACTCCTCCTTTTTATATCGAAGAGGGCATTGACACAAATGATGCATTAAGGCTCAAGTACAGATACCTTGATTTGCGCAGACCCGATATGCAGCGCAATATGATTATGCGTCACAAGGTGGCAAAGATAGCAAGAGACTATTTTGACGAGCAGGGATTTTTGGAAATTGAAACCCCGATGCTTACAAAAAGTACGCCCGAGGGCGCAAGAGACTATCTTGTTCCAAGCCGTGTTCATCCCGGAAAGTTTTATGCACTTCCGCAGTCACCACAACAGTACAAACAGCTTTTGATGCTTGCAGGATATGACAGATACTTCCAGATTGTCCGTTGCTTCCGTGACGAGGACCTTCGTGCTGACCGTCAGCCGGAGTTCACTCAGATGGATATGGAATTTTCCTTTGCGGATATTGATACCGTTATTGAAGTAAACGAAGGATTTTTAAAAAGAGTTTACAAAGAAGTTTTGGGCAAGGATATCGAGACTCCGTTCTTAAGACTTCCGTACTGCGAAGCTATGGACCGTTTTGGCTCGGATAAGCCCGATACTCGCTTTGGTATGGAACTTATTGATATATCAGACGAAGTTAAGGACTGTGATTTTAAAGTCTTTACAGGTGCGATAGAAAATGGTGGAAGCGTAAGATGTATAAATGCCAAAGGTCTTGGCTCATCGCTCAGCCGCAAAACACTTGATTCGCTGACCGAATATGTAAAAACTTATCGTGCAAAAGGTCTTGCCTGGATTGTTGTCGAGGAAGACGGACTTCGTTCGCAGATTACAAAGTTCTTGAGCGAGGAAACAGTTGATAAAATCCTTAAAAAGACAGGGGCAGAGGTAGGCGACGGCATTTTGATTCTTGCAGATAGCAATCAGGTTGTGTATGACGCGCTTGGAAATCTCAGACTTGAAGTTGCGAACAGATTTGACCTTATTGACAAAACAAAAATGAACTTTTTGTGGGTTACAGAATTCCCGTTGTTTGAATACTCCGAGGAAGAAAACCGTTTTGTTGCAAAGCATCATCCGTTTACTTCACCAATGGACGAGGATATCGAAAAACTTGATACCGAGCCCGAAAATGTTCGTGCAAAGGCTTATGACATTGTGTTAAACGGCACCGAAATCGGCGGAGGAAGTCTTAGAATTTACAACACAGAACTTCAGCAGAAGATGTTCGAAAAGCTTGGATTTACACCTGAGGCAGCGTGGGAAAGATTTGGTTATCTTCTTGAAGCTTTCAAGTACGGAACTCCTCCTCACGGTGGACTTGCATACGGCCTTGACCGACTTGTT
>JAZNKA010000052.1:0-3657 GCA_045578305.1 Clostridia bacterium
CGTCGTAATCAATTACAGGCCGGAACTTATAAACGGATATTTGGAAGCATCTTACCCATCTTCAACAACCTTGCTTGTGATGTGCGTTATGCCAACGGCTGTCATGCAATTTAATAGTCGTATAAAGAACAAAGTGCTCCGCAATATCATTGCTGTTGCAATCATCGCGTTTATTGCTTTTATGGTAATTGGCAGACTCGTTTCCGGCGTTCACTGGTTCACGGATATTGTAGGTGGTGCACTGCTCAGCGCAGGACTTGTTACGATGTATTATTCTGTAAGTAAGATGTAATTGGTGTTTATTATGAAAGAGAATGAATTGATTCAAGCTTGGAAAGCGGAAGAAGAAATCGCCCACATTCACGGTTGGGATTTTTCACATATTGACGGTCGGTATATGGAAGATACAAACTTTCCGTGGAATTACCGTGAGCTGATTGGCGAATATTTAACTTCTGATATGAAGTTATTGGACATTGACACCGGCGGCGGTGAATTTTTACTCTCGCTGGGGCATCCATACGAAAACACGGCGGCTACGGAGAATTATCTGCCTAATGTACAGCTTTGTAAAGAAACACTGCTCCCGTTAGGGATCAACTTCCGGCAGGCTGACGGCAAGGATAAATTGCCGTTCGAAGATGCCCGTTTTGATGTTGTTATCAACCGGCACGGAGATTTTAATCCACGTGAGATCTACCGGGTGCTGAAAGCCGGTGGCGTATTCATTTCTCAGCAGGTAGGTGCAGAAAATGATCGTGAATTGGTGGATATCCTTTGTGGAGAACTGCCGTTGCCATTCCCTGAACAATATGCGGACAAGGTTGCAGCTGCTTTCCAAAATGAAGGATTTTCTATCCTGCGTCAGGAGGAATGCTTTACACCAATCCGATTCTACGATGTAGGTGCGCTTACCTGGTTTGCCCGTGTTCTGCCTTGGGAGTTTACCGGTTTCTCGGTAGACACGCACATCCAAAACCTTATGAAAGCACAGCATATCTTGGAGAACGAGGGCTATATAGAAGGCAAAACCCATCGTTTCCTCATAGTTACACAAAAACAAACAGAGTAGGACGTAGATATATGAAAGCATTATGGAGTATTGTTCTTGTGGTAGATCATCTGCTACCGTTAATCCTTGCGCATTTTTATCCAAACTATAAGCATAAAGAAATGGCACTCTCGGTACTGGGCTCACGGCAAAGTCCTGTGAAATGGATATACAATGTGTGGTGTATCATATCCGGAGTTGTTTTTTGCATTGCTCCTTATGAGTTGTATAAAGAAAACAGTAGCGGTTTGATGATGGCAATATGGGTATTGCTTGCAATATATGGCATTGGATGTGAAATCATATCTGGGTTATGTCCGTTAAACGAAAGCAGGCAAGACGAAGATGTTATTACTAAAATTCACGGTGGAACTTCTGCAATCGGATTTATGACCTTGCTTGTCGTTCCGCTGCTTTTGACGATTATGCGATTCCAAGCAACAGATGTAGTTTTAGGAGCAATCTCTCTTGGATGCTTTATAGCAGCATTTGTATTCTTCTGCTTTTTTATCATGGGAGAGAAAGAAAAGTTTGCAAATACTGTTTTGAGATACGGCGGTCTTTGGCAAAGACTTGTATTAGTGAGTTGCTATGTGCCATTAGCTGTTTGGTGTATTACAAAATGACAAATTGACTTTATGAAGAAATATATTGCAAACATCATTACAGGAAGTAGAATTGCATTTAGTTTGCCACTTCTGTTCACTCCTCTTACATCGGCGTGGTTTTACATTCTCTATCTTTTTTGCGGGCTTACCGATATGATCGACGGAACAATCGCAAGAAAAACGAATGCCGCCAGCGAATTTGGATCGAAGTTAGATACCGTTGCGGACTTTGTTCTTGTAGTAGTATGCTTGATTAAGTTGTTGCCGATGATTCACATTCCTGTTTGGATATGGATATGGATTGCTGTTATAGCAGTTATCAAAACTGTCAATTTCGCTTGGGGATTCGTTTACAGAAAGAAACTCGTGGCTTTACATACAGTTTTGAATAAAGCTACCGGCACATTACTCTTTTTACTGCCATTCACACTACAGAGTGTTGCGCCAACATACAGCTTTGCGGTTGTGTGTATCATAGCAACTATTGCTGCGATCCAAGAAGGCTACTATACTATATATAAAAACGATAAATAAGATTTTGATGGTAAAAGCCACTCTACCAATGGTTTACTTCTCCCCACTAAACCAATGGTAGGTGTGTTTTATACGAAACAACAATTACACTGTATATGAAAGGAGGACGCCTATGGATCAATTGAAAATAGGAAAATTCATTGCCGAGTGCAGAAAACAAAAAAGTTTAACACAAATGCAGTTGGCAGAAAAACTGAATATCACCGACAAAGCAATATCCAAGTGGGAACGAGGAATTACAATGCCGGACACCTCAATTATGCTTGAGCTTTGTGATATTCTCGACATCAGTGTAAATGAATTATTAAGTGGGGAGAAAATCAATATGGAAAACAATAATCAAAAAAATGAACAGCTTTTGCTTGATATGGCGAAGGAATTAGAAAAGAAAAACAAAACAATTTGGTCTTCTATGTGGGCAATCATGATCGTAAGTATGACGGCGCTATTTGCAGGTATCTTTATTGCCGCATTCTTGATACCCGAAGGAATATGGCAGCTTATCACCATTCTCGGTATCTGTGTTGTGTTTTTGATACCTTGCTTCTATGCATTAAAGCTTGAGGTAAGCGTAGGTGCATACAAGTGCAAAAACTGTGGTCACGAAATTGTCCCTACCTATATGGAGGCACTTAACGCAATGCACAGAGGAACAACTCGATATTTGAAGTGTCCGAAATGTAATAAACGCACTTGGTGTAAGAAGGTATTAAAGAAATAAGCCCCTAATTTGATGGAAATAAAAGTCAATTGCCCCATTGGGAGCGCAGTAAGTCCTGCATTCACAACGGGGCTTTTGTTTTTGTGTCATTTATAAATCATAGTTTGAAATTAAGTATTGAAAAGAACTTTTATTTTCTCCTTTGCAACCCGCTCATTGCAATACACAAAGTTAAACTCACCGCTAATTTGCATATCCGCAACAGTAAAGGTAGCAAGGTCGTCACGGCATCGGGAGATAGGTTCATAAGCAAAGGTAATTGCCCCGTTGTTTGCCACAATGTCGCATATTACGGAAAAATTGCTGACAGAGCTGCAACGCTTAAAGTTATCAAAGGAAAAACCACGGTCTGTAATGGCGTTATGTAGTAATGTTCTCGTTCCTGAAAACGGCTCTCTAACCACAATATTCTCTGCAAAAATCTCTTCGAGTGTCACAGTCTTATTTGCAAAAGGATGGCTTTTTGCACAGACTCCCACAAATGCTTCTTTCTTGTAAAGGTGGTAACCATATTTAGATTTATCAAAGACACCTTCAATAACGGCAAAATCGATCTCTGCCTTTTCAAGCATGTGTAAAAGAACTTCGGTGTTATCAACGATCAAATCGAGCCTGTGGTTTGGCTCTTGCAGAAAGGAACGAATCTCCGGCACGATAACAAATTCACCAATGGTTTTGGTTGCACCAACGGTCATATGAACGGTATCGGTGGGAATGAACTTTTCACGGATATCTGCTTCCTC
>JAZNKA010000053.1:0-4552 GCA_045578305.1 Clostridia bacterium
GATGCCAACGCTGATTTTTTCAACATCAGCTTTCGCATTATCAAGTTTTGGTATTTCGCCCATCGTAAACTCAGCTGCCTCGGGCAAAACTTCCTGTTGTAAACGGATTTCGGTCTGTTTGTTGTTTTCTTCTATCACAGGTTTTGTGATTTTATTGACAACTGAAAGGCAAAGGGCAGCAACCGCTGTTATCAAAAACAGCTTTAAAGATACCGCCAAAACTTCTTTGTTAAGCATCTTTTTTGCCCCCTTTCGCGTTATTTACAAATCCAAACTTTTTGGGAACGGTAAATCTGTCAATAAGCGGAGATGCAACATTCATCAGAAGGATTGAATACGAAGCGCCTTCGGGATATCCGCCCCAAAGTCTGATTATTGAGGTCAAGAGTCCGCAGCCTATACCAAATATAATCTGTCCCTTGGGTGTGTAGGGGGTGGTTACATAGTCGGTTGCCATAAAGAACGCAGCAAGAATAAGTCCGCCCGAAAGCAGATGGCTTAAAACATCGCCGGTGAACAAGCCTCCGTCACCGCCAAAAACAAAAACCATAACCGCGGTTGTCAGAATATAGCTTGCAGGAATTTTTAAATCAATAACCCTTTTTGCAAGCAGATATATTGCACCCACAAGCAAAGCGATTGTCGAAACTTCGCCCACGCAACCGCCGATTTTGCCCAAAAACATATCCATATACGAAGGCAATTCGCCGCCGCCCTCTTTCATTATTGAAAGCGGTGTAGCCATCGAAACTGCATCAGCATTCCCAAAAAGCGATACCTTTGAAAATGGTGCAACCCAAGTGGTCATAGGCTGTGCCCATGAAGTAAGCAAAAATGCACGTGCAGCAAGTGCCGGGTTCATGAAGTTATGTCCGATTCCGCCAAAAAACTGCTTTACAACAACAATTGCAAAAAGCGCACCGATTATTGCCATCCAAAACGGCATGGTAACCGGCAAGTTGAGTGCAAGCAAAAGACCTGTGACAACGGCGCTGAAGTCACCGATTGAAGACGGTTTTTTGACTATCTTACACCACAGCCACTCAAAAATCACTGATGCCGAAACACATATCGCCGCCAAAACAGCTGCACGATAACCAAAAATCAATACTCCTGCAATAAGTGCCGGTATAAGCGCTATCGCAACGTCCAGCATAATTCCCTGAGTTGTCTGACCGCCTCTTATATGCGGAGACTCACTTACTATCAGCTTTTCTTTCAGTTTTTCAATTGCCATTATTTGCTCGCCTCCCTTATCTTTGTTTTTCCTGTGCGTATATAACGAAGCGGGTTTTGCTCGGCAGGACAAACATAAGTGCAGGACCCGCATTGGATGCAGTCCATAATATTAAGCTTTGAAAGCTTTTCCAAATCATTTGAGCAAACAGCCTCTTTAAGCATATTGGGAAGCAAATTCATCGGGCAACCTGCCACACATTTTCCACATCTTAAGCAGTTTTTTTCTACTCTTTCGGGCACCATTTCTTCGCTGAATGCAAGAAGTGCAGATGACCCTTTAATCACCGGAACATCGGCAGAAGAAAGTGCCATACCCATCATGGGTCCGCCCATAATAAGCTTTGAGGTCGGTTTTTTAAGTCCACCGCACGCCTCAATAAGCTGAGAGAAGCTTGTTCCAATCGGCACTCGGAAGTTCTTTGGATTTTCTATTGCATCACCGCTGACAGTGACAATTCGTCTTGTAAGCGGCTTTCCGTCAAATACTGCCCTTGCAATTGCCGCGCACGAGTCGATGTTGTTCACCATTGCTCCAACATCCATCGGAAGCTTGCCCGACGGAACACTGAGTCCGGTAACAGCTTTGATAAGATGTTTTTCGGAGCCTTGTGGATATTTTGTTTTTACCGGGACAACCTTTATTTTGAAAGCTTTTTCACGGCTTGCATATTCGGTCATTACTTTTATTGCATCGGGTTTGTTTGTCTCGATTGCTATGTAACCCTCGCTAAGACCAAATATCTTCATGGTAAGCTTTAATCCCGCTATTATTTCTTTCGGATTTTCAAGCATTTCACGGTGGTCCGAGGTCAAATACGGCTCACATTCTGCGCCGTTTATTATGACATATTTAATCTTCTTCCCCTCAGGAGGGCTGAGTTTCACATGTGTAGGAAAAGCCGCTCCGCCCATACCGACAATACCGGCTTCTTTGACTGCATTTACTATTTCCTGCGGCGAAACTTCTTCGAATGTATATTTTTTCATTCCGCTGTCCCATTCATCGAGACCATCGTTTTCTATCACAACCGACATCACTTTGTTTCCGGATGGGTGAGGTCTTTCCTCTATTGCCACAACCGTACCCGAAACAGACGAATGAATGTTTGCCGAAACAAAGCCGTCTGCTTCCGCTATTTTTTGCCCTGCCAGAACTCTGTCGCCTACCGAAACACACACCTTTGCAGGTGCGCCGATATGCTGCCCAAGCGGGAACACCAATTCGCCCTTTGGTTCAAAATCTGCGATTTTCTTCCCCTCGGTTCTTTTTTTCATATCATCGGGATGTATCCCGCCGGTAAATGTAAGAACCTCGTTCATTCCAAGTTTTTGTCTGAGCCAGTTTAAACTTAATTTAGTCATAGCACACCGCCTTGTCTCAAAGATTTCGTTTTCTCAAAATTTCCCTTAAATCCTTGCCTGAAGTCTGCAAAAGCTGATAGTTTCCCACAAATCTTGAAGTAATTCGCTGACTGTAAAGGTTGGAAAGCTCCTCAAATCCAAGATTTGTCGAAATAACAGTACTTTTTCCTGATATAATCCTTGAATTTATTATATCAAAAAGTGCCGCCAATGTAAACTGTGTTGTAAATTCGGTCCCCAGGTCATCAACAATCAAAAGGTCAACATCATACGCATATTTGACAAGCTCTGCCGAATCGTCGTCGCCCTTGTTGAATCTGGAATTCTCCAAAATCTCAAACAGTCTGAAAGCAGTCTGATAATATACCGTCTTGCCTCGCTCAAGCGCACGGTTCCCGATACAGCTTGTAATAAAGGTCTTGCCTGTACCCGCATTGCCCATTATCAAAAAGTTCTCGTGCGTGCGGTCAAATTTTTCGGCAAAATCAATCGCTTTTTCGCACACCTTTTGCATAATTTTGAGCGTGGTCGCCGTATTCTCGCCCTGATTTGCAAAAAGCGAAAAATCGAATTTTTCAAAGGTCTGCTCACGCATATATTCGGTCAGATTGGAATTTTCGCCAATGTATTTTGATACAAGCTTTTTAAGGCAATCGCATCTTCGCCCATCCACAAATCCTGTGTCGTGACATTTTTCGCACGAATATACATCATCAAGAAAGTCTTCGGCAAATCCGTTTTTCAAAAGAAGCTTCGTCTTTTCTTTTTGCAGGGTTTGTATGTTCTTTTTGATGTCCTCAAAATCCTCACATTTTTTCAACACACAGCTTAAAAGACGCGTGCCCTGCTTCATAAGATCTGCCTCTACTTCGCCCAATTTTGGTGCTTTCATCAAAACTTCATTATGCCGAATGTTTTGAATTTCTGCATTTTTCTGTCTGATTTTTTCAAGCTCTTTATTTGCCTGAGTATAAGCCGATTCCATATCCTAAATCACTCCTTTTTACTCTGCAAGCATATCATTTAAGATTTGTTCTGCAAAGTTTGAATAATCGGGTTTGTTTGTATCAACATAATTTACAAACTTGCTCTTTTTAGACGAAGTCTTTTGCTTGCTTGGTGCAGTTTTGAGTTTAAACAAGGTCTCCTTTTCCTCTATCTGTGAAACAGTTTTCAAACCCTCTTCGTGCCAGCTTGTAAGAATTTTATTCATATACGACCAAGCAAGCTTTCCTGTTGCCGCAACCGTACGGTCATACGCTTCTGCGACCAACTCGACCGGAATATTTTTTTCTTTTGTCCACAGACTTATATATTTCTTCTCGGTCTGAGAAAGCGCTCTGTCATATATCCCCAATATGCCGCGAATTTTACCCTCGTTTGAAATCCTTAACTCAATCTCGCGGATGTACTCCTCTGCACTTTCGTATGTATCAATGCCTTTGTCTGCCCAATCCATTGCAACAGTTTCGAGATATCGTTTACCTGTCTTTCCGTGGCTTGCCGCAAACCGCAAAATCATTATAACAACCTCAATCGGCAGTCCCAGCCAGTCAACAAATGAATAAATCATCTCAAAATCCGACGGACTGAGTATCTTGCCCAAAATCCGTTCTGCCTCGCGGAACAAACAGTCAATCGCTTTGTTGTTGGCCGCCGCCGCATCAATCTCGGCAGAATTATAAGATGGTCTGGTTCTGAGGCTGAGGCTTGCTGGGTCCTTCTCTTTTTGCTGTGTCTGGGCATCGTTTGCAAGTTCTTCTGTAACAGAATATCCGCGACCTCTTTTTTCAAAAACCCCGGCAGTAATCCAAAAATCAATTGCGTTTTCGGTCAGGGTTTTATCCATGCTGATTTTTTTTGCAACCTCGCCTGCCGGCAAAAGTTTTTTGTCCTTTTCCCATATATATAATATATAAAGGTAGACTTGCAAATACTCAGGCTTTACAAA
>JAZNKA010000054.1:0-6013 GCA_045578305.1 Clostridia bacterium
TGAGTTGCTTGTAGCGGAGCTTTTGGGGAATTTCGCGCTGAGCCATCACCGATTTGCCGTTTTTTGAAAGTTCTTTCACAGCATTTCCTATTTCCAAAACCTTTGCCCCTTGGTCATAAATAATCAAAACATCAACATCAAAATCAGATGACGCTTTTTCTATCCAATTAAGCATATCAAGATAAACCGCAAAGCCGATTGCACCTGCGCTGCGGTCAAGTTTTTTCATAAGCTTGTCGTACTGTCCTCCCGAAAGCACACCTCCGGGAATTCCGTTTATAAAACCTTTAAACGCCACACCGCTATAGTATTTCATATTGTTTGCTACTGAAAAATCAATCCTTGTGCATTCCTCACAACCATTTGTTTTGAGCATCTCAGAAATATCTTCAAGTTGACTGACAGCCGCCGAAAATCCGTCACTGACCGAAAGTTCTTTAAGCTGTGGAATTACTTGTGATGGTACGCCCGAAAGCCGTGAAAGCTCACAAAGAAGCTCTGTTCTTTCTTCTCTAATTCCTTCTTTTTGGCATACATCCGCAATTGCGTGGACATTTTTTTCGCCAAAGGCATTTATAACCTCATTTCGCCCTGCATCCGACAGTCCCGATTGAGCCAGGCTTTCTGCAATAATTCCCATGTGCGAAATATCCAGAACATAATCCTTGTCGATACATTCAAGACTTTTTGCCGCAAGCAGTACAACCTCTGCAATAGAATAATCATCAATGTCACCGATACACTCAAGCCCCACCTGCATAATCTCTTTTACCTGACCGGTGTCGCCTGAAGTGCGGTATACATTCTCGTTGTAATAAACTTTTTGGACAAACCCTTTTATGTCCTTGCTGCTCTTGATAATGGACATAGTCACATCGGGTTTAAGTGCCATAAGCTTGCCGTCGGAATCGGTAAATGTGATAATGTTGTCAGAAACCAGAAAGTCCTTGTTTCTGACATAAAAATCATATTCCTCAAACTTGCTCATTTTGTATTTTGAAAAACCATAGTCAGTATAGAGCTTGCGCAAATTAAAAATGGCTTTTTCTTCGTTTTCAAAAACTGTTTCACCAAAATTCATCGCTAATCCTCCATCTTGTCAAGTGCACGCTTGTACCCATCACTGCCATAAACAAGACATTTGTTTACACGGCTTATTGTTGCAGTGCTGGCGCCTGTTTCTTTCGAAATCTCGGCATAGCTTTTGTTTTTGTTAAGCATCCGCGCAACCTCAAGTCTTTGCGACATATCCTGAATTTCTTTTATTGTGCAGATATCCTCAAAAAAGCTTCTACACTCGTCCAAAGACGAAAATTTAAGTATTGTATCAAACAATCTGTCAATCTCGGGTTTTTGAATTTTGTTCATTTTTTCACTTCCTTGTCTAAGCTACTTTACCATTTTATCACGCTAAAGCGCTAAAGTCAAGTTTTTTTTGGAAAAAGTTTTAAATGTTGCTATAGAAATCATTTAAATTTGACAAAATAGTGTTTTGGATGTAAAATTAAAATATATACTGGCAAAGGCGGTGAGAAAATGTGTCTTAAATCTTTGCTTGACAAAAACATAATACGATTTTCGTGTTCGTCATTTGTTTCGTTTTTGGTTGACTATATGGTGTACAGCCTTGTTCTTATATTTCTTGCAGACCGCATCACATTTTCAAGTCTTACCGTGTCAAATGTCTCTGCAAGAATTGTCAGTTCGTCACTTAACTTTTTGATAAACCAAAAATTTGTATTCCGCAGTCACGCAAACGCTAAAAAAGCTGCACTACAATTTTTCAGTTTGGCAGCTTTAATACTTTTTTGCAACAATCTTGTCCTGAATTTTTTGACGCATATGCTGGCAATAAATCACTATGTAGCCAAAATTGTAACCGAAGCGTCCTTTTTTGTCTTCAATTTTTGTATTCAAAACTTTGTAATTTTCAAAAGAAAATAAAGCATAGCACACTTCTTTTAATGTGCCCTCCTCAAATTTTAGACAAAACTAAACATTAACTTTAACTTGCTTGTGATATTCTCTTTTATCTCTTATCCAGAGACAATATTTTTAAAGAAGAGCGAAGAGAAAATAGTGAAAAGATAAGAATAGAAAAAGAAACGAATGGTTTAGATGCCACTATTTATTTGACAAATTTACACTCCCATCTTCCTGTTATGTGCAGTGGTGCGTCAGCTTTTGAAAGACCATACATTTTTTTAATTAAGATCGTATATTCTTCGCCTGATTTGAGTTTTGCATCATTCAAGGAAAGGTTAACTAATACCTTGCCATCACTAACAGTTCCTTTATCTCCATCTTCTGCAGGAAGTTTGGTTTTAATTACTTCTTTTTTATTGCTATCAAATATTTTGTATTCTGAAACTGCAACTTCCTGAATGTATGGGAACGGTGCTTCAGTTGGGTTTTCAAAGGTTAAGTCTAACGTAATAATATTTCCGCTTTCAGATGTTAATTCCAAAACATCAACCTTAATATCGTTGGTTGCATTTTCATACTTCGTTCCGGTTATAGCTCCGTCAAATCGAACGATGTCGCTGAAAAAACCTTTAATCGAATTTGCGTAAGGCGCAATTGTAACGGTAATAATGAAAAGTGCTAATACTGCAGCAATTGCAAAAGTTCTTTTCATAGTGATTTTAGGTTTGCTCATAGTGTGTACCTCCATATTCTTGATTTCTTCATTCAGGTCGAAAGGAGGTTGCATAACACTCTTTGTTGTTTCAGCGTGTTTTTTTAATTTATTTTCCAATTCAGATATTCTCATTTTGCATCTCCTTCCAAAAGTGATTTTAATTCGTTCAATGCCTTTTTTGTTTTGTACTTTACGGTTGAAACGGGTAATTTCAAAGTGTGTGCAACCTCCTCATAAGTCATATCATTATAAAACCGAAGCGTTATGTAGATTGATGACTTTGGGTTAAGCTTGCATATACAATCCATTATGCCTATTTCATCAGTCGGTATATCGTAAAATACATTTAAGTTGTCGGTTAATTCTTCAGTGAATCTTTGTTTTTTCAGATAATCCTTGCTCTTGTTAATTACTATTCTTGTAAGCCATGTTTTGAAAAACTCTTTATTATTTAATGAGTTAAAAGATTTGAGTGCTGACAAAACAGCTTCCTGAACACAATCTTTAGCATCTTCTGTATTGTGCAGATAACCAAAAGCAACCAAGAACAAAGACTTTTCACATTTTTTATATTTCTGCTCGAACAGTTCGTACAATGTAGCTCCTCCTTTCGCCTTTGTGAAAGCCTTCACCTATTAGACGATTTAGAAACGAAAAAAGTCAAACATAAAACAAATTTTTATTCATTATACCATTTTTATTACGTATCTACAATGTAATGAATAATATCATTTTAGGATTAATACATTATATAAACAGGAACATATTGACTTTAGATGTTAATCCCATAAGAAAGTGAGGAAACAGAATGAAAATATTTCTTGATGCCGGTCATAGTGTTGGTGGCGGATATACCGGAGCTGAAGGATATAATCTTAAAGAACAGGATATCACATTTGGCATAGTTATACTTCTTGCCAAAAAGCTGTCGGATGTTGGTTTTGATATTATGGTTTCGAGAGAGAATGCAGGAGATGTGCTCGGTACAAATGCAAGTACCTCTTTGTCAAAACGTGCATCACTTGCAAACACCTGAGCTGCAGATGTGTTTATTTCCATACATTGTAATGCATCAACCAATAACACTGCCAACGGTACTGAGGTTTATACATTTAACACTTCAAGCAAGGCATTGCCTTTAGCTAAGAAAATACAAAGTAAAATTGTAGAAATTCTCGGCACGACAGACAGAGGTACAAAGACAGCCAATTTTGCCGTATTAAGAGAAACCTCAATGCCTGCAGTATTAGTTGAAACTGCATTTATAAGCAACAAAGAGGACAGCGACAAACTTAAAACAAGGCAAGCTGATTTTGCTGATGCAATTTTTATGGCAGTTTGCGATGAATATAATGTTTCTTATGAGGTTAAGACATACGAAACTGCTGAAGAAATATTAAATAAACTAACGGAATTGATTGAAATTATAGATATGAAAACTGCACTTGAGCAAATTCAGGATGCAAAGGATAAAAATAACTCTTTGTATTGGATTTTGAATAAGATAGTGAACAGATAAATGGCATACATATTAAAAGCCGAACCCAAGGTGGTTACTATGGGTTCGGTTTTGTTCATTTAATGATAAATGACTTTTGTATAAAAAGTTTAGCCAATTTGTGTTATAACAAGATGTGCAGAAACAGGTCTTGTTCCTCCGGCAAGCGGAGTAATTGTAAGAGCTGCCGCATTACCTGCGGGATTTCTTACGGTTAAAATTGAATTAATGGTAGTTGTTGTTACAATAGCCATTCCAACAATTTGAGAAGTGCCTGTCGCACGACCTACGACTGTATATGCCAGATCTTCACCATTCAAAGTTAATATTAATTGTCCTGCTTCAGTTACACTTACCTGAAACAGAATCTGATAAGTGCCGATTTGTGTCAGGTTGAACGAGTCAGGGCCCGTTCTGACGATGCCTGAACCACTGTTAGGACCATCCTGCGGAAAACTTACATCTGTGCCCGGTGCAACTGTAGCTGAGTTATCCGGTGGCATTAGCGCATAGAAATCAGCATAGTTTAACACACCGCCTGCTTCACCTTGCGGGCCTGCAGGACCAGTTTCGCCGATTGGGCCTTGAGGTCCAACCGGACCTTGCGGACCAGTAGCGCCGGTTTCACCTGCGGGACCTTGAGGACCGACAGGACCAGTTTCTCCGGCAGGACCCTGCGGACCTGCAGGACCGGTTTCTCCAATAGGACCTTGTGGACCAGCAGGGCCCTGAGCGCCAACGGGGCCCTGTGGGCCGGCAGGACCGGCTTCTCCAGCAGGTCCCTGAGGACCAACATGACCAATATCACCGGCGGGGCCTTGAGGACCAATAGGACCGATTTCACCGGCAGGACCTTGTGGACCAGTAGCGCCAGTTTCGCCAACAGGACCTTGAGGACCTACAGGACCAGTTTCACCAGCGGGACCTTGCGGACCGGCAGGACCGATTTCTCCGGCGGGTCCCTGCGGACCAGTAGCACCAGTTTCGCCAACAGGACCTTGAGGACCTACAGGACCAGTTTCACCAGCGGGTCCCTGAGGACCAGCGGGACCAGGTTCTCCCATAGGACCTCGTGGTCCTCTAGGTCCGGGCGGTCCCGGGGGACATTTTGGACAACAAGAACAATCATCTTTTTTATCGCAGCAATCGTTTGATGGATGATTGTCATTATAGCAACCTTTCAGCTGATGGTTGTCATTATTGCAGTCATTTTCACAATCATTTTTGTTTTTGAAAAAATTTATTCTATTCATTATAATCTCCCATATAAAAACTAGACTCTAGCATATAAGGTCGTGTTACATTATATGATTTTTCTTCATAAAATGGCACTTATGTTAGCGCAACTCGTAAATATATCTTCTCACTATCTAATTCTTCGCTTACACCTTCTCAAAATATAAAAATCACATCTTGATTCCATTCAAAATGTGATTAAAATTAATTATTGAAATATTTTCTCTATCAAATTCCATTTATTTATTCCATTTTGTTTGTCGATTCTTATTTTAACCAGTATTGTTATGTTAAAAAGTCAAAATAAAAACAGAACAACATAGATATGTCATCTAAATCGTTCTGCTTCTATTTCTATGGTGACTCCGAGGGGAATCGAACCCCTGTTACCGCCGTGAAAGGGCGGTGTCTTAACCGCTTGACCACGGAGCCTGGCTCCTTCTGCCGGGCTTGTACCAGCGCCATCATGATTAACAGTCATGCGCTCTACCGACTGAGCTAAGGAGGAATATATGCCCCGAATAAAATTCGGGGTTTGTTCCGGCAGCGTCTTACTTTCCCGGGCGGTCGCCCACCAAGTATCATCAGCGCTAAAGAGCTTAACTACTGTGTTCGGGATGGGAACAGGTGTGACCTCT
>JAZNKA010000055.1:0-26355 GCA_045578305.1 Clostridia bacterium
CGAGGTAATAGAACGAAACATATAAAAAACCGATGTTTCACATGAAACATTTTTGTAAGCAAAGGAAGAAAGGAGCAACAAAATGGCAGAAGCAAAACAAAAAAAGGGCCTTGGCAAAGGGCTCAGCGCTCTTTTTGATGACGCCCTGATAACGCCATCCGCAGAGGTTTCTCAAAGACCTGCGCCTGACGACAAAAGTGCGAGCGGAGTTTTAAAGCTTAAAATCAGGGATATAGAACCAAACCCCGACCAGCCGCGAAAGACCTTTGACAAAGAAAAGCTTGAATCACTTGCGGCGTCAATCAAGGAGCATGGTCTTATTCAGCCGGTTCTTGTTAAAAGGGCTTCAAACGGGATGTACGTTATAATAGCAGGCGAGCGCCGCTGGCGTGCATCAAAGCTTGCGGGACTTTCCGAAATTCCCTGCATTATTGGAGATTACAGCGAAAAAGAGGTTATGGAGCTTGCGCTTATTGAAAACCTGCAGCGCGAAGACCTTGACCCCATTGAAGAATCTGATGGATATCAAAAACTTATGGACACATTTTCGCTTACGCAGGAGCAGGTTGCCGAAAGAGTTG
This sequence comes from Clostridia bacterium, assembly GCA_045578305.1. Classification (GTDB taxonomy): domain Bacteria; phylum Bacillota; class Clostridia; order Monoglobales; family Monoglobaceae; genus SIG440. The sequence goes on from JAZNKA010000055.1 coordinate 582, forward strand.
GTAAAAGCCGCAGTGCGGTGGCAAACTCTCTCAGACTTGCCGGACTTCCGCTTGAAGTCAAAAAAATGGTTAAAAAAGGCGAAATCACTCAGGGACATGCAAGGGCGCTTCTCGCACTTGAAAAACCCGCTGATATGATTGCGGTTGCCGGACAAATTGTGCACGACGAACTCAACGTAAGACAAGTCGAAAAACTGGTTTCGTCGCTAAAGAAAAATCCAAAAACAAAATCCTCAAAAAATACAGACAAAAATGTCGAGGCATACATCAAAAATCTTGCCGCTGATTTGACATCAAGACTTGGCGCAAAAGTTTCAATCAAACACGGCGAAAAAAAAGGAAAAATCGAGATAGAATATTACGGCAGCACAGACCTCGAAAATATTCTCAAAAAAATCAAATAATGTAAAAATATGTCAAAAAACCCGCCTTTAAAAAGGGGCTTTAAATGCAAAAAATCAAGGCGCGCAATAATGCGATATCAAAAACAGTAAAAATGTGTTTAAGGGGCAAAATTTTGGCAAATAGACAGGAAGTGAAAAAATGAAGAAAAATTACAAGAAGATTTTTGGCGAGGCAATAGTTTTGGCAGCTTGCGTTTTGATAATTGTTCTGGTTGCGTGTATTTCGGAAAATCGACTTGAGGGTTATCAGGCGGAATACGAAAAAGGTATGACGCTCAGTCAGGCACAGGTCGAAAAACTGGAAGCCAAAATAGAGGTGCTTGAAGACGAAAAAGCCGAGCTTCAAAAAAAGGTTGACGAGACTTTGGCTTCATCGTCCGATTCGATTACGAATCAGCAGGCGCTTTCGGACCTTAAGGATATTTACGAAAAATACAAGTCCGGAAAAGTGCAAGACGCAAAAAAAGAATTCAAAAAAGTTGAGACGATGGGTTTTGACGATGCAACACTCAGTTATTACGAATTGCTTTCGGATATTCTGAATTAAAATTTGACAAGAGGAAAGGGATAAAAAATGATTGATATTAAAATTTTAAGAAACGAACCTGAAAAACTGATAGAAGCACTTAAAAGAAGAAAGGAAGACCGCATCGATGTTGACGGGCTTTTGGCACTCGACAAGACCCGCCGCGAGAAGCTTTTTGAAGTTGAACAGATGAAAAGCCGTCAGAACGAGGTTTCGAAGCAAATTCCCATGCTTAAAAAAGAGGGCAAGGACACAACCGAAATTTTTGCAGAGATGAAAGTTCTTTCGGACCAGATTAAAAAGCTTGACGAAGAAGTAAAAGCAATTGACGAGCAGATTGATGCAATTATGTATACAATCCCCAATATTGCAAATCCCTCTGTACCCGACGGGGACACCGATGAGGACAACATCGAGGTAAGACGCTTTATGGAGCCTACCGAATTTGACTTCGAGCCAAAGGCGCATTGGGATTTGGGCGAACATTTGGGCGTTTTGGATGCTGCAACTGCTGCAAAAATTACCGGTACAAGATTTACCGTTTACAAGGGTGCAGGAGCGCAGCTTGAGAGAGCTGTCATCAACTTCTATCTTGACACACATACAAATCAGAACGGATATAAAGAAATATTCCCTCCCTTTATGGTACACCGAAACAGCATGGTTGGAACAGGGCAGCTCCCAAAATTCGAGGAAGATGCTTTCAAGGTTGCAAATACCGAGTATTTTATGGTGCCGACCGCCGAAGTTCCTGTTACCAATATGCACCGCGACGAGATTTTGGACGGCGAAAAGTTGCCGCTTAAGTACTGCGCATACACCGCTTGTTTCAGAGCCGAGGCAGGAAGTGCCGGCAGAGACACAAGAGGTCTTATTCGTCAGCATCAGTTCAACAAGGTTGAACTTGTAAAATTCACCAAACCGGAAGAATCATACGCCGAGCTTGAAAAGTTGGTTAATGATGCTGAATCGGTTCTCAAACTTTTGAAGCTTCCTTACAGAGTTGTAAAAATCTGTATAGGCGACCTGGGCTTTACCGCCGCAATGAAATATGACATCGAGGTCTGGATGCCAAGCTACAACCGATTTGTAGAGATTTCGTCATGCTCGAACTTTGAGGACTTCCAGGCAAGACGCGCAAACATCAAATACAAGAATTCTGTAAAAGAAAAAGCTCAGCTTGTGCATACACTCAACGGCTCGGGTGTTGCAATTGGCAGAACGGTAGCCGCTATTTTGGAGAATTATCAGAACGAGGACGGCTCGGTTACCGTTCCCGAAGTTTTGAGACCATATATGGGCGGCAAGGAAGTAATTTTGCCCGAGAAATAAACAAAGAATACAAAAAAGCGCCACAAAAAGCTTGATTTGTGGCGCTTTGTGATATCCAAAACCGCAGAAAGCTGTGCTTTGGCGTGTTTTTAAAAGATAAAAAAGACGGAGACAATAATGAACTTATACTTTGCACCCCTCGAGGGGATAACAACCTATACATACCGAAACACCCATGCCGAATTTTTTGGCGGCTGCGATCTATACTTTTCGCCCTTTATAACTCCAACAACAAACGAAAAGGTGGGAACGCGCAGCTTCAGGGACATTCTGCCCCAAAACAACAAAGGAACAAATCTTTGCCCTCAGCTTCTTTCAAATGATGCCGATGCATTCCTCGGCTTTTGCGAAAAAATTGCTGCACTCGGCTACAGCCAGGCAAACCTTAATCTTGGCTGTCCGTCCTCTACTGTTGTGAAAAAAGACCGGGGCGCAGGTTTTTTGCGCGATATTGATGCACTTGACAGATTTCTGGACAAAGTTTTTGCAAAAAGCGGACTTGAAATATCAATTAAAACCCGAATCGGATTTTCTTCTGCTGACGAGTTCGACAATCTTCTGGAGGTTTTTGCAAAATATCCAATCAAGCATTTGACGCTGCATCCAAGAACGCGCGAGGATTATTACAACGGAAGCCCTGACCTTTGCACGTTTGAAAAGGCTTATAATACAAAAAAATCCAACCTCAACTTCAATGGCAATGTATTTTCGGCAAAGGATTTTGAAAAAATTTTGGCAAGATTTCCAAATATCGATGGGGTGATGCTTGGTAGAGGAGCAATCAAAAACCCTGCTATATTCCGCGAAATCCATGGCGGTGCACCCCTCAGAACTGCAGAGCTTGTGCATTTTTCGCAGTGCCTTGCAGAGAGGTATATGGATGTTCTTGGGTCCGAGGTTTATACTCTTCACAAGCTTAAAGAAATGTGGATGTATATTATGTGGAATTTCGAGGACGAGAAAAAGATTTTAAAAGCGATAAAAAAGTCAAATTCGCTTGCGTCACTAAACTCGGCAATCGATTGTCTGCCCGAGCTTTGACGACATAATCTGTCATTTAAAATTATTGACAAAATATAAAAAATGTAGTAATATTATTATGTGATTTTTTGTGCATTTGTTACATGCTTAAATCAACATCAAATGGGCGAGGTTAAAGTCCGTGAGGTGATAATTTTGAAAGAATCAGAAATTCAAATTCTTCGCATAATAAAAAGAGCAATCAATCCTGAAATCCGGGAAAAAATAAATCCCGATCTGGACTGGGACAAGCTTTTTGCCTTTGGAAAACTCCACAAAATAAATCCCATTCTGTGCGAGGGACTGCTGCAGGCCGATATTGATGCCGGGGTAAAAAAGCGGTTTTCGGACGATTATCTCGTGCAGGCACTTGTCCATTTCAGCCAGGCAAACAAGCTGATTTCTTTGACAAAAGCTTTTGACAAAAATGGCATAGACTATATGATTGTAAAGGGCAGTCGCCTTAAGGCACTCTATCCAAAGCCCGAGATGCGCACAATGGTCGATATGGATATTTTGATAAGAGTCAAGCAGTACGACAAAATCAAAAAATGCATGCTTGAATTGGGTCTTTTTGAAAAAGGCGAAAGCGACCACGAATTTATCTGGGGCGACAATAGATTTGTAAATATCGAGCTTCACAAAAGACTTTTTCCCTCGTATAACCCCGATTTCACAAAATATTTTGGTATCGGGTGGGAGCGGGCAAAAAAGCAAAGCGATGAGTCAAACAGCTTTTTGCTGTCGCCTGAAGATGAGTACATTTTTGTTTTTACACATTTTGCAAAGCATTACCGCGACGGCGGAATAGGCATCAGACATATGCTGGACCTTTATCTTTTTGAAAAAAAGAACCCCGGACTTGATAATGAATATATCACCGCGGAACTTGCAAAGCTGGGGCTTTGCGAGTTTCACAAAAACATAAAAAATACCCTTGTGGTGTGGTTTGAAGACGGCGAAGACAGCGAAATTACATCGCATATCACACAAAAGATTTTTACCAGCGGAGCATATGGCACAGTTGAGACGGCAAATCAGGCAAAGGCTTTAAGGGTCAAAAACCGCAGCGAAACGCTTGCCAAAGGAAGGTTTAAGACTACACTTAAAAAAGCTTTTCCTCCGCTTGAACTGATGAAAGAAAAGTTTGTGTTTCTCGAAAAATTTCCCGTGCTGTTGCCGTTTGCGTGGATTTTGCGACTACTTAATGTGGTGTTATTCAAGCAAAAAAACCTTAAAAACACATTATCTGAACTTAAAAGCATAAACGACCAAACCGTAGGAAACTATCAGGAAGAACTTAAAAAGGTTGGTCTGAGCGACAATTTTTAAAACAAAAGACAAATGGTGGGTGAAAGAATGGAAAAGTATGTTATTCTTGGCGGCGCCAAGCTCGAAGGCGAAGTCGAAATAAGCGGCGCAAAGAACTCTGCAGTGGCGATTATTGTTGCGGCACTTTTGGTAAAAGATGTCTGCATTATCGAAAATGTCCCTGCTGTCAGCGACACCTATGTTTTGATGGATATAATAAATCAGCTTGGCGGAAAAGCCGAGTTTGTTTCTAAAGGCACATTGCGGATTGATGCAAGAGGAGTTGACTGCATCGAGGCGCCTTATGAAATGGTCAGCAAAATCCGTGCATCCTCGTATCTGATGGGGGCACTTCTGGGCAGATTTGGCCAGGCTCGCGTTGCTATGCCCGGCGGCTGTGACTTTGGTGTCAGACCCATTGACCTTCATTTAAAAGGGTTTGAGGCGCTTGGTGCCAAATATACAGTTGAACACGGACTGGTTGATATCAGTGCCGAAAAGCTTGTCGGAGCCGGTATTTATATGGACCAGGTTTCGGTGGGTGCTACCATAAATGTTATGCTTGCGGCAGCCTTGGCAGAAGGACAAACCGTGATTGAAAATGCTGCAAAAGAGCCGCACATTGTTGATGCGGCAAACTTTCTCAACAGCATGGGCGCCAACATAAAGGGCGCGGGTACTGATGTCATAAAAATAAAGGGTGTCGAAAGCCTTCATGGCGGGACATATATGGTTATCCCTGACCAGATTGAGGCAGGAACCTTTATGATTGCCGCGGCTGCAACGGGTGGCGATGTGCTTATCAAAAATGTTATCCCAAAGCATCTTGATTCGGTCAGTGCGAAACTTTTGGAGATGGGTGCAGAAGTCGAGGAATATGACGACGCAATCCGTGTTAAAGCCTCGGGCAACCTTAAAAAAGTAAATGTAAAAACCATGCCGCATCCCGGATTTCCTACTGATTTGCAGCCGCAAATGCTGACACTTCTTACAGGAACCGATGGGACAAGCATAGTTACCGAAAATGTCTGGGACAGCAGATTTAAATATGTTGACGAGCTGAGACGAATGGGCGCAAATGTTACGGTTGATGGCAGAACGGCTATTGTCGAAGGCGGAGCACAGCTTACAGGCTCGCCTGTTTCGTCGACAGACCTTCGCGCCGGTGCCGCACTTGTCATTGCGGGGCTTATGGCAAACGGCGTGACGGAGGTTTACAACCTTAAGTACATCGACCGAGGCTACGAAAATTTTGAACAAAAACTGCGCGCTTTGGGCGCACAGATTACTCGCCGCAAAGACGGCGAAAAATGCCACTTTACCGGCATTGCTTAATTAGTCGTTTTGGGTTGTTCGCATTTTTAGCGGCAACCCTTATTTTAAAGCCTGACAACTTCCGTCCGGTTAAATTTAACGAAAGGCAGGCGCAGACTTTGTGCCACGGGTATTTTGAATTGTCTCATCTAAGACTTTGCCCGCTAAAAAGCAGCAGCAAGGGCAACGCGACACTTATAACAAATAAAAGTACAAAAATTCTTGTGGATTGCGGCATAAGCGGTAAATCCCTGTGCGAAAGCCTTGAAAAATTTGGCGTCAGTGCAGCCGAGCTTGACGCAATCCTGGTAACGCACGAGCATACCGACCACACAAAAGGTGTGGGAGTTGCCTCGCGCAAGTACAACCTGCCGATATATTTAAATGCTTTGACGTGGGATTTTGCAAAATCGCAAATCGGTAAGATTGAAGAGAAAAACCTTAACTTTTTTAAGACAGGCGACGAATTTTACATAAACGACATAAAGGTAAAAAGCTTTCACACTTCGCATGACGCCGCAGAATCGGTAGGCTTTGTGTTTGAAGATTCTTCAGGAAAGGCGGCAGTTGCAACCGATATGGGATTTGTCACCGACGAGGTCTTGTCTGTGATATGCGGATGCGATACGGTTTTGATTGAGGCAAACTATGACCTCAATATGCTGGAGATAGGCTCGTACCCTTATGAGCTGAAGCAACGCATAAAAGGAAGTCGGGGGCATCTTTGCAACGACGACTCGGGCGCACTTGCAAAAATCCTTGCCGAAAGTGGCGTAAAGGAGATTATCCTTGGACACTTGAGCGAAGAAAATAACTTTCCCCTTTTGGCACTCAAAACGGTGGAAAACTTTTTTGCAAAAGAAAAGACTCCGCGACTTACCGTGGTGGACAGAAATGGTGAAATAATAAAAGGCTGAACGGATATCTTATCCGCTCAGCCTTTAGTCGTTTATCTGAAGATATAAATACACTTGCCCGGCCTTAAGATTTCGGCTTCATCGCCGCCGTTGGCAGAAAGTATCGCATCAACCGAGGTGCGGTATTTTTTTGCAATGCCCCAAAGAGTGTCGCCTTTTTGAACAAAATAAATCACAACAGATGCACATTTGGGCACACAATCGTCCTCGCAGCAGGAAATATCCGACACAAGATTTGCACTGTATGGTGCAATTGCCTTTATACTTACCGAAACAATTGCCCGTATGCCAAACCCCTTGTCTCCGCTTATGGTGCACGCGATATGTTCTACTTCGGTGTGCGCATCACAGACGGTATCGGGAGTAAGACCGGCAAATTCAAAACACTTTTCAAACGGCAGAACGTGCGAAAATCCCGAAACAGGCTGACTTGAATCGTCAGACAGATACAAAAAGTTTGCAGTTACGTATCCGCTTACCGTGACTGTATTTTGAGAAACAGACACACTTTCGACAGTGGTCGAGCCTGTGCATTCGCAAAGCTTTCGGATGCAGGGCAGATAGTCCGGGATGTTTACAGATTCGTTCAGGGAAAGCTGAGCGGTTTCGCGACCAAGCATCCTTTCGATTCGGCAGGGTGTTTTTTGCAGTTCAATGTTCTGGGTTTTCCCATAAGCATCTTCAATAACCCGGCACTCAAGACTTTCGAAAGCACGGAGCCCCGCACAAATAACAACCTCGCAGCTTAAAACCCGTCTGTCTCCGTCGCTGTCAGGACAAACCTCGTACACGATATCTTTGACAATATATTCGATTTCTCCGTTCATCCCCTCGCAAAGTCCGTCGATTTCAAGACTTTCCTGAAACGAGAGTGTATGCTCCATAGATTCGGGGGCGATTTTTTCGCCCTCTCCGCAATAAAGAGTGCAGACTTTAAGCTCGCCGCTTACCGCCGCCCTGCCGTCAAGAAGACGCAGCTCGGTGGGGGAAACTTTGGCTGAAACCTTAAGGATTTCACAGATTGAGGGACTTCCTGACGGAACCTCAAGACGTTCGCGTACAATTATTTCGCGCACGGTGTCAATCTTTGGGTTATAGATTTCCATTGTGTTTGCAAAAATTTCGATTGGTTCGCCATCCTCAAGCCCGGTGGCAAGCTCTATTTCGCGCGAGGTCGAAATCCTTGCCAAAAGGCCGACCCGGCTTCTGAGATTAAGCTTGCGGCTGTTGACAAGATTATACTCGCAGGGGTCGATTTCGGCATCCACACACATATCCATTCCGGGTTTTATGCCCTTTATGTCAATTGTGTGATTAAATTCTTGATTGGCGCAGATTGACTTGACCGACCACTCTTCCGCTTCGTCAGGCAAGTACAAAATATTCAGGCGAACTGTTCCCTGAATATAGACTTTGTCATTCTGGATATTTTTTTGGTTTATCACAACGCTGCTGTCGACTTGAAGAACTTTTTGTATGTCGGGTTTAACATCCGGGACAATCACATCACCTTCGACCGTTGTCCGACAATACGGAGAACACATAACTTCAGAAAGCCGTATATTTTCTTTTTGAAGCTTTACAGACATATTATCCTACCTCGTTTCACAATAATCTTGTTTTTGGTATATAATATGAACAACCTTTTTGCGATATTCCTAAAATTCAAACCCAGGTATATCAATATATTCCGAAATAAGAACATATGAAAGGGCAAGAATCATCAAAAGATTGTCTTCGTCATCTTTTTCAACCAGCAAAAAAATGAGTGCCGCAAGAAGCAAGTCCTCAGCCGAGAAAAACCCAAACAGCTTTTTTTGTTTTGGGTCATAAATCGAAGTCGGCAAAAACCCTTTAAAAAAATTTGTCTGATTTTTTTGTGGCTTTTGACGAGGTTGTTCTGCGTTTTGCTGCTGCCTGCTTTGCGCAGTGGGATTCTGCGGTGCAGGATTGTGATGCTGGTTTTGTCTGTGAAGATTTTGCGAGGATTGATTGCGCATTGGTTGATGGCTTACATTGTTTGGATTTGCTGCAGCAAGGCGAAGCGGTGGATTCAGTCGGCTTAAATTATTGTTTTGGACGGGGATTTGTTTTACGGTGTTTCCACTCGATTCGTTGCTAAAACGTCTGTAAATTTTAAACACCCCCCAACCCTGAATCTTTAAGAAGTTTAAGCATTTTTGTCATATTGAGGATTTTTGCGGCGCTGTCAATTTTGTTTTGGCGGGTTTCACTCAGAAATGGTCGGAGCGCCTGCAAAAAGGCAGTGTTGCTGTCTCCTTTCAAACTCCCTGCCGAACCAAGAACATTTTTAAGCTTCATAATGGTTTCTATGTCCCCCATCCCTGACAGCATAACGCCAAGACCGTTGATGTCGGCGGAGGAGGGACTTGTATTGGGGCTTTCGCTTGTTTCGCCAGTTTCCCCTTGCCCACTTGCCAGCATCCCCAAAATGTTTTGAATTTGATTTTCACCATCTTCGGAGGACAGCATTGCCTTTACCTGCTCGATTGCCTTGGAAAAGTCTGTTTCTTCTGCCATTTGCGCCGCCTCCTTTTTATATATACTATTTATTTTTTACAATCTGTTCAAGCTTTGCCATAAGCTCGCGGTTTTGCATCAGGTTTTTGATCGCGTCGGGATTTTTTGCAAGCTCATTCTGGAAGTTTTCTACATTGATATTCCCAAGGCTTTTTGCTGCGCCCGAGCTTTTTATGATACCTTCGGCTTGCTTAAGCTGTTCTTCGCTCAGCCCCTGACTTATTTGCTTAAGGCCCTGCATCAGCATTTGTGAGTTCATTTTAGAAAGCATTTCCTGAATATTCATAGTATTTCTTCTCTTTCTGCCTGCAAATTTTTAAGCTTTTGCCCGCAGACCAGGGCAAAATATAGTCATTCTACACTTAATATTATATGAACGCAAAACAAAATAGTGACAAATTTGTTTGAGTGTAGTATAATTTGAAAGAAACGGGAGGGGAAGATATGAAATCAATTATTTTCAGCGATTCACACAAAAACTTTGCGCCTATGCAAAAAGCGATTGAGGCCGAGGGCGACATCAGTCACATTATTCACGCAGGTGATGTGCACAGCGATGTTGAGGATTTGGAAATTTTGTATCCAAGGCTCCCGATAGCTGCTGTAAAGGGGAACAATGACTGGTTTGTCCGCGATGTGCCCGAGGACCGCGTTTTTGAGCTTGGTGGGGTCAGAATTTTTTTGACGCATGGGCACAATTACGGGGTAAAATATTCTTTTGAAAAAATACTTTGGAAAGCCAAAGAGGTTTCGGCAAAAATTACAATTTTTGGTCATACGCACATACCGGTACACAAAGAAGTTGACGGTGTGGTGCTTTTTAATCCCGGAGCGGCAACAAAAGGCTATGGCATACTTGAAGTATCGGATGGCGAATTCAGCCTTTATTACAAAAAACTGTCGGATAGTCTTTAAATATGCAAAATATTTTGAAAAAAGTATTGACAAGCCACCGAAATTATGCTATTATAGTTTTTGCTGGTCGCGAAAGTGACCAAAAACTTTAAGCTGGTGTAGCTCAATTGGCAGAGCAGCTGATTTGTAATCAGCAGGTTGCGGGTTCGAGTCCCATCACCAGCTCCAATCTTTGGGGGGGTTCCCGAGTGGCCAAAGGGGGCAGACTGTAAATCTGTTGCGTCTCGCTTCGATGGTTCGAATCCATCTCCCCCCACCACAAAAAAAGAACGCAATTTGCGTTCTTTTTTTTGTGTTTGTGTCCGTAAGGACACAACATCATTACGAGCGATAGCGAGTACATCATTTGACCATTTGTGGTCAACATTATTCCGCTTTAGCGGACACAAAATGATGTTACACCTTCGGTGTAAACGCTGTTGCACTTCGCGCAAAGGCATCCAACCCATTCGCCTTTTCCAAAACAAAAAAATCCTGTCAAAAGACAGGATTTTTTTGTTTTTATCTCTTTTTACGAAAGTTCTTCAAGACACGCTTTGATTTTTGCAATCATAACATCAACAACAACCTCGTCTGCAATAAGGGGCGGTTTGATAAGCGCGCCGGGAGGGCAGTCTGCCTTGTAAAGCTGTGCGCTTATGTCCACGCACTTTTCGTTGATAAGCTTTGTGAACTCAGCCGCTTTTTCAACCGAGCGGAAGTGAATAGCCGCCAGATGGCCAAGTCCGTCAGCCTTGTCGATAAGAGCAGGGAATTCTTTTGAAAGCTCGTCAATTCTCTGCTCTTTTAACGAGCGTTTGATGTTTTTAAGCATAACATTTTCCTTTCCGGCTTTTATCAGCATATAATTTTCTGTGGCTCATTTTTTGCAAAATATCGCAAAAACTACCCCCGCAGTTTTATTATATCCCAAGCTTTTGGCAAAGACAATGTGTTTTTTCCATATACTCCTGTCAAAAATCGTGTTTATTCGGTGCTCAAACTCCCTTACAGCAATTTTTCCATCCCTATTTTCTGCGGCACAAGCCCCATTTTTTCATAAAACCCAAGCGCACTTTTGTTAAGCGCCCACACATTAAGTGTTACATTGTAGCATCCCTCGCGTTTGGCAAAATCAAGGACATATTCATAAAGACTTCTTCCTATGTGCTTGCCACGGATTTTTTCGTCAACGCAAAGGTCATCTATGTAAAGGGTCTTTATGTCGGTCAGAATGTTGTTTGCAATATGCTGCTGAAAAATGCAAAAAGCATACCCTGCGATTTTGCCGTTGTCTTCGGCAACAAAAATGGGCCTTTGGTCATCCCCGATAATTACCATAAGCTCGTCATCTGTGTACTTTTTTGCGTTTGCTTTAAATATATCAGGTCTGCCGTTGTGGTGCACCTCAAGCACTTGCCTGAGCAGGTTGTTTATTCCGTCCAGGTCCTTTTTTTCTGCTCGTCTTATATTCATATCAATACTCCTTTTAAAAATTTTTATCGGCTTTTCATATTTTTTTCTATATCTGCCAAAACCTGTTGTTCTTTTTCCAAAAGCTTGCGGTACTGCGATGGACTCATTGCATAAAACCGCCTGAATGACTTGCAAAGATGTGCGGTGTCCCAAAGGCCAAGCTTTTCGGCAATTTCCGAGATTGTCAGTTTTGTCTGCTCAAGCAATGTTTTTACCGCTTCCATCCTGAGCCGCATCACATACCCCTGGGGCGTTTCGCCTGTTTTTTCTTTGAAAAACCTGATAAAGTACCTGGGGTGCATATGGCAAAGCTCTGCCAAATGAGAGTTTTCAATCAGATTATTCAGATTTTCGCTGATATACAAAAACACAGGTGCAAGCTCGTCTATGCCGGAATCCACCATCACAGTTTCTTCCTTTTTTGACAGCCTGATATACTCTGCCAAAAGTCTCAAAAGACAAGCCTTTACCTCAAGCTTGTCAGCGAGCTTGTCGCTGCGGAATTTTTCGCTGCACTCCAAAAACAGGTGGGCTATCTTATCTTCGGCAGAGACTCTTACAAAATGCCTAAGACCAAGTGTTTCAAATATTTTGGCGTTAGGGTACAAATCGAAGTGCATCCAGTGCTTTTCCAGCACTTCGTCAGAGAAATTGTGATAACTGTGCTCTGCTCCTGCAGGGATAAAAAACCAGTCTCCTGCTTTTGCGGTATAGCTTTTTCCCTCTATTGTGATGTTGCAGCGACCCTTTGTTATATAGTAAAACTTATTTTGTTCAAAGCAATTGTTTCGATGCTCCCAACGCATCGGTGGAATAAACGAGACAAAACCACCAAGCCGGACTACCGCATTCAGATTCGAAACAATATCCCAAAAATATTTCATTTTTATCCCCTCGCTATCAAACCAAGTTACTTTTGTGCAAAATAAAGTGACTTTTATACCTATTTCTTTATTTTAGCACAATTATAATGAAGATGTCAAACAAATTTAAATCTTTAAGGAGAGATTTTTATGAGCATAAATATGGCATATACATATCCAAAAGAGCTTGAAAAGGCAAAAAAAGAAAAATGGCCCATTTTGATTCCTGTCGGAACAGATGATTGGTTTGCACAAGATGCAATCGAAATGTCGATTGAAAGCGGCAGAAAAAATGTTGAGCTTTCGGTAGAAGGTCATTTAAAAACAATACAAGGAGAAAAATAAGATGCTTTTAAAAGAAAAACGCTATGATTTTAAAAAAGAACTGCTCGAAGTACACAAAAAGGATCGTCGCGACCATTCACTCACTCCAAACGAAAACGAGTTAGTTATACCTAACGGCTTTGCAATTTTGCTCCCGGAGGCTTGCGATAAGGTAGTCCTGACCGCAGCAAAAGATTTTTCTGATTATCTGCTGACATCAATGAATGTCTCGTCTATGATAAGCTATACAAATCTTGGCTCTTCGCCAAGTCTTGTGATTTCGCTCAATCAGGATATCGACGAGGCTTCGGGATATATGGGATACCGCATTTCGGTTTCGGACAGCGGTATCACCCTCGAGGGATATGACTCACGCGGGGTTGCTCAGGGGCTTTACTTCCTTGAAGATTTGATGAACTTAAGACGCGCACCCTATCTTGAAAAAAGGGTTATCGCGCGCAAAGCAATGTTCACTCCCCGAATTGTCCAGTCGCCTTTTGGTATGCTTGAATTTGGCGACGAGGCGCTTTCTCAAATCGCACATCTTGGTTATGACGCCATTTCGCTGTGGATTAAAGATTTAAACCTCTCGCTTCGCGATGATTTTGTTGATATGACCCTTATCACAGAACGCGCCGAAAAATATGGGATCAAGGTCTATATTTCGCTTTATGCAACTCACGGAAAGCATCCGTCGGAAGAAGATGCCGAAGAATTTTATGACAATCTCTATGGCAGAATTTTCAGAGCGTGCCCCAAACTCCACGGTATAAAGCTTGTTGGCGAGGGCTTGCAGTTTAACAGCCAGGACCCCAAGGTAAAAAGCGGCGAGCAGCCTGCCGGCTGGTGGCCCTGCTCCGACTATCCCGAGTTTGTGTCGCTTCTGGCAAAGGTTATCCGCAAAGTAAAACCCGATGCTGATATCATATTCAGCACATACAACTGGGGTTGGGCACCCAAAGAGGACAGACTGAGGCTTATCGAGTCACTGCCCACTGACATAAGCCTGATTGTAACATGGGATATGCGCGAAATGTTCAAGGTAAGGAACTCGGTCGAAGATGTTGTTGACTACACCCTTTCGTTTGTGGGCCCCGGTTCGTACTTCAGCAGCGAGGCAATCGCCGCCAAAAAACGCGGAATTCGCCTTTATGCAAATTCGCAGACCGCAGGCCGCACATGGGACTTTGGGCTTATCCCTTACGAGCCGATGCCTTATCAGTGGATTAAGCGTTACGAAAGAATGATACAGGCACGAAACGAGTGGAACCTTGCCGGACTTCTTGAGACAATCCATTACGGATTTCACCCCTCATTTATCAGCGAGCTTGAAAAATGGGCGTTCTTCACCCACGAAGAAGACCTTGCTGATGTGCTGAAAGCTCTTTTAAAAAGAGATTTTGGAGAGGAAAATATAGATGCCCTTGACAAAGCTATGCACCTTTGGAGCGATGCAATAACCCACTATGTACCGACAAACGACGACCAGTACGGACCGTTCCGAATTGGCCCTGCTTTTCCGCTTTGGCTGCGTGATGTAAGAGCATACCCAGAGGGCGGACGCCTTCCCAACGAAAACAAGCCTATGTTTGGAAACGGTGTTTACAGAGGTCAGTACGATATCAAGTGTGACGTTGACCGTGCTTCTATGCCCGGCGTGCGTGTTGGCGACGAAATGAAAGAGCTTGAGGTTATGACAGACCTCTTTGCTGACGGAATTTCTGTTCTTGAAGAAATCAAAAATCCAAACGATGCACTTCTCAAGCTTATCAACCTTGGAAAGTATATATACCACACCTGCATTACGGTTATGGACTGCAAAAAGCTTTATATCCTCAAGCACAAGCTTGCAATCGCCGCAACGCGCGAGGAAAATGCAAAGCTTATCGACGAAATCGAGGCGATTTTGCTGTCTGAACGCGAAAATGTCGAAAAAACCATCCCGATTGTCCAGGTGGACTCGCGAATTGGCTGGGAGCCGAGTATGGAATATATGGGAGACGAAAAATGTCTCAGATGGAAACTCAATCAGCTTGATGACGACCTCAAAAATACCCTCGGGATTTATCGCAGATCAAATTCTCTTTAATCAAAAAAAGCACTTCACAAGAAGTGCTTTTTTATATTACAAGTCCGCAAGCCTTGCAAGCAAAACGGCACATTCGGCACGGGTTGCCGCGCCTTTTGGATTGAACTCGCCGGTTTCGTAGCCGCTCAAAAGCTGATTTTCGGCAAGGCTTGATACGGCAAGTCTTGCATATTCCGAAATCTCGTTTGCGTCCGAAAATTCGGCTTCAAGCGAAAAGTCGCTGCTTTCTTTAAGCTTGCCCTGTTTTTTAAGAGTACGCCAGGCAAGTGTTGCCATATCCTCGCGACTTATCAAACCCGACGGGTCAAAAATATTCCCTTCGCGGCCTGTGGCAAATCCAAGCGCTTTTGCGATACCGATTTCGTTGTAATAGTATTTGTCTTTTGTGACATCGGCAAAATTTTCTGCAAACGGGACGTTTTGTTTGCTGAGCCGCACAAGCATAACCATAAAATCCGCCCTTGTGACCTTGCGCGCGCAACCAAATGTTCCGTCGCCCATGCCCTTTGCAATGCCTTTCGAAACAAGGCTCTCTATTGACTCTTTAGCCCAGGGGAAGTCCTTGACATCACTAAAAACACTAAGCTCACCTGCGTTTAGTCTTGTCAAAAAATCGTTTAACGCAGGAGTCTCGACAATGCTGCCAAGGCGATACTGCACTGTTCCCGAGCAGTTTTCCAAGGCTTTTATCATCAAGGCTTGATTTTCAAGCTCGCGCAGCCCTTTTTCGCTGTACCAGACCGAACTGGCATCTGTTTCTTCTGCTATACGATATGCCCCCTGACCTATGCAAAGGACAACATTGGTGCCGCTTATTGCATTATTCCACCAGTTGGCAAGCTCCTTAAAGTCTGCGGTCTGGTATCCGATATTCCAATAAATCTGTGGGATAATAATGTCGACCAGCTCTTCTTTGACCCAAAGGCGTGTATCTGCGTAATAGTCAAAATATGCCTGCCTGCCCGAAGTGTTGCTTCCGTCTGGATGGGATTCTTTGTTCGCCCATATTCCTGACGGGCTGACCGAAAACAAAAGATTGGGGTTGACCTTTTTTATTGCATTTTTAAGTTCTTTCACAAGCTGAAAGGTGTTGTTTCGGCGCCAGTCGCCGATTTCCCGGAATTCTCCGCCATGTTTTGCAAAAGTTTCGCCGTCGGGAAAAGCGCTTGACGGATAAAAATAGTCGTCGATGTGTATGCCATCAATAGCATAGTTCTGGGCAAGCTCAACTGCGCCGTCAACCACAAGCTTGATTGATTCCGGCTCGCCCGGGTCAAGATACAGCTTGCCGTCGGTGTGCTTTTTTACAAGATGCGAAAACTTTTTTGCTATGCTGTTTTCTGCCGGATTGTCGCTGTCCTTTTCGGAAGCTGTCAGACGATAGGGATTTATCCATGCGTGCACCGAAATACCCGCCTCGTGTGCAATTTTTGTTATGTAGCTAAGGGGGTCAAAGTCGTTTTGAGGAGCGGCACCCTCGGTCCCGGTAAGATATCTTGACCAGGGATAGATTTCGGATTTGTAAAAGGCGTCGCCTGTCGGACGCACCTGTAGGAACAAAGTGTTAAACCCTGCTTTTTTGACTGATTCCACCAGATTTTTTGCGTCTTGGCGGAGTGTGTCAGAGTTTTGAGTGGGGGCAGAGGGATAGTCCATAGAATAAAGTGTTGCAGCCCAGACGCCCTTGACAGTTTGCGAATCTGCAAGGACCTTGCCGTTGTTTTTTGGAGCAATTACCGAACTGATACAAAAGACCAACCCCAAAACAACACAAATTGCTTTTATTGTTCGTGTCACAAAAAATCACCCTTTCTTATTTTCACACTCCGCACAGTTTGGCATAACATATTGTAAAAAAATAAAAGCGGAGGTTTTGTATAATGCTTAAAGTGTACGATGCAATTGCACATCTCAGCGGAAGCAGCCTCGCCCCCGATGTGCGCGGAACGGTAAAGTTTTTGAAAATCAACGATGGAACATGGGTGGAGGCAGAGGTGTTTGGACTCCCTGATTTTGCTGAAGCGACAGACAGCTCGGCACAGGTTGGTCCGTTTGCCTTTCATATTCACGATATGGACACCTGCGGCAGCACAAGCGGCGACGCTCCATTTATGGCGGCGGGCGGACACTGGAATCCCGACGGCGAGCCGCACGGCAATCATGCAGGGGACTTTCCAGTCCTGTTTTCAAATTGTGGAACTGCAAAAATGCTGTTTTTTACAAACCGGTTTTACCCCGAGGATGTGGTCGGGCGCTCGGTTGTGATTCATCAGTCGCCTGATGACTACAAGACTCAGCCGGCATCAGGAGGAAACCGCATCGCCTGCGGAGCAATCCAACAGGTCGCGCCGCCCCTGCTTTGATTTTAACATACTTTTAAAGCACAAAATGTCGAAAAGAGGCTGTGATAAAATTGTCACAGCCTTATTGGATTTTATGAAATTTTGTTTTGTAAAGTCTGTGCATTTTATCACAGCTTGTTTCAAGCGAAGAGAAAATAGTGCAGAACGGACAAACTGCGCCCGCAGGGGTTACCCGAAGGCGTACGCGGGTACGCCGAGAGGCAAAGTTTGTTCGTAGCATAAAGCTTTGAAATAAAAATTCGTCAGCAGACGAATTTTCACTTTTGAATTAAATGTGTTTGAGTTGTTCAATTTTTAAAGTGGGATTTTTATAGTATTTTGTGCTTTATGCGGTCTGTGCATTTTATCACAGCTTATAAAGAAGTTTTGATGCATACATTTCCACTGCCGCCCACTTGTCAAGCCGTCCCGAACGCACCAGGGCGGTATATTCAGGAGCAGAAAGCGTCATATTTACAAGAAATTCCTCGCTGAAGTTTTTTGAGCTTCGGATAAGCTTGTCAACAACAAAAGTGGGGCGCTTCGGCTCGAAATATGCGGCAATTTTTTCGGTGCTCAGCTTTTCAAAGCAAAGCTGTTTTACCATCAAAAGCTCGCCCACGCGGCTCGACAAAAGCGAAAATATGGTTGACGGATTTTCGCCCGATGCACGCAGCGCGGCAAGCTCGTCAAAAACCCCTTGCGAGCGGCCTTCGGCAATATTGTCTATCACATCAAAAATACGGGTTTCGATTGACTTTGATACAACCGCCTCGACGTCGTCGGCAGTTATTTTTTCGCGCTCGCCTACAAAGCTTATCAGCTTGTTTGCTTCGTTAAAAAGCGGCGCCATTGATGTTCCGCAACGCTTGATGATTGAGCCGATGTCCCTTGGGAGTATGCTTTTGCCCTTATCAGCAAACATTTTGTCCAACCAGCGTTCAAGCTGTACGGGCGAAAGAAAGTCAAACTTGACAATGCCGCAATTTTGACGGATGGGGTCAAGATTTTTTTCTTTCTTCTTGTCAAAGCCCGCTTCGCAAAATATCACGCAAAGATATTCGGGCAAATCTTTAAGCATTTCACACACTTTTTTGTAGTCCGCAAGCTTTGCGTTGTTAAAAATCCCCGAATTTTTGACAACCACCATTCTTTTTTCGGACATTACGGGCACAGACATCAGTTCTTCATTAAGCCTTGACAGCGAGAGCTTTTTGTCGTCAAGGCAGGAAAAGTTGAGGTCCTCAAAATCAGGCTCAAGCAAGGCTCTTTTTATGGACCTTATTTTGTTTTCCATCAAAAACTGCTCTTCGCCCCAAAAGAAATAAAGCGTGCCAAGCGATTTGCTTTGAATTTGTCTGTCCAAATCTTTTACTTCCACAAAAGCCCCTCCTTTTCCTAAAATCTACTTGCCTTTATTGATTCAATTCCTTTTTCGTTCAGGCGGAATGTAATGTTTCCATCGGTATCAGTGCGATAAATCCGCACATCGTCATCCTCAAGTGCAAAGACTGTTTCGTGGTGCGGATGCCCATAGCTGTTGTCTTCTCCGCATTGGATTATGGCATAGGTCGGGTCTGCTGCCTGCAAAAATTCGGCACACGAAGAAGTTGACGAGCCGTGATGTGCGACCTTAAGAATGTCGGTTTCGATTTCGTATTTTCTTGCAATTATTTCTTCGGCGGGTTGCTCGATATCCCCGGTAAAAAGAATGGTCGTACCCCAATATTCAAGTTTAAGCACGAGCGAATTATCATTTTCGTTGTCCGAAAATCCACCCATCATGGGATGCAATACTGCAATTTTCAGGTTTGGGTCAATTTCGGGAAGCAAATCTCCTTCCGAAACACAGACAACCTCGGCGTTTTCTTTGACGGCTGCATCAATCAGGCGCTTTTTTGTTTTGTTTTTGGGCTCGTAATCCGGAAGCACCAAAGACTTGACCAAAAATGTTTCAAATACGTCGTCTGCCGCACCCGCGTGGTCACTGTGATAGTGGCTTGCCACCAACGCGTCAAGCGATACGACCCCCTGGGAAATCAAAAACGGCTTCAGCAACAAATCAAACGATTCCTCTTCGCCGCAGTCGAGCAGCATCGTTTTGCCGTTTGGGGCTTTTATAAAAACAGAGTCGCCCTGCCCTACATCAACAAAGGTGACGATAAGTCCGTCAAAACTGTCAGTCGGGAACGAACGATACGCAAACGCCGCAAGGCATACTGCCACAAGCAAAAGCAAACGAAATTTCTTTTTTGTCCTTGACATAAGCGGCCGCCCTCCTTTGACAGATAAAAAACAAGAGGGTCAAAGACCCTCCCTTTGATATTTTTAGTTAAAAATTCGTCTTCCACAGGTCAGACGCCAGGAGTAATTTCCTGTAACAATGCTTTCGTACTTGACAACATCACCGGTCTGCGGCGAGTGAATCATCATTCCGTTGCCGGCATAAATTCCGACATGGTTGATGTATCCGCTTTTGTTTGCAAAACCGACGATATCACCCGGCTGAAGCGCATTTTTGGGCACCCAGATGCCGTTTGTCATCTGGTCCTGTGCTACACGGTTGAGTGTGACGCCCATGCTTTTGTAAAGGTAATATACAAAACCGCTGCAGTCAAATCCCGAAGGCGAAGCGCCGCCATAAACATATGGTGTGCCCAGGAATTTTTTTGCAAGCTCAACAACAGCTTGTCCTTTTGTTGACACTGCGCCGTTTCGCGATGAGGGATTTTCGCCTTGCATAACCTTCAGGTAATCAAGCGAAACATAACCTGACTTGCCAAAATATGTAACCTTTGCCCAGCCTGACTGAATGCTTTCAACCGAAACGGTCTGGCCGTTTGGAATTTGTGAGACTATT
Source organism: Clostridia bacterium (assembly GCA_045578305.1). Classification (GTDB taxonomy): domain Bacteria; phylum Bacillota; class Clostridia; order Monoglobales; family Monoglobaceae; genus SIG440. The sequence continues at coordinate 20,795 of JAZNKA010000055.1, forward strand.
GATGAAGAAGTGCTTGCTTCGCTGCGTAAGTTAAGAAGCGAAGCTGTCACAATCCCATATCGGGAAGTTTCTTCTGCCCAAGCGGTACAAAATACCGACAGACAAATTATAACAACTGCGGTCAAAACCGCTGTAAATTTCTTAAAATAATTCAAAATTAAAGTACCTCCAAAATCTTCTGTTTTCCGCTATCCTCCTTTGAAAAATATATTTTTTACAAATCATACAAAACTATTATAACCTAAAAATTTTGTTTTGTCAAGTTTTTGAACTTTTGCCCAAATCTATTCGCGCCAGAGCTTGATTTTGCCGGCCCGGTGAAGTCCAACCAGAATATTTGTTGCAACCGGCAGGGCAATCATACCAAAAACCCCCATAAAGCGATAACCAAGATAAATTGCAAGCAGGGTAACAAGTGGGTTAAGACCAAGCTGGTCTCCAACGATTTTTGGCTCGGTAAAGTTGCGTACTACCAAAATTACAACATAGATGATTATAAGCCCAAGTGCCACAACATAGTTTTGGGTAAACAGCATAACAATCGCCCAGGGAATCAAAATTCCGCCGGTGCCCACCACGGGCAGAATGTCGGCAAGTGCGATTATTGCCGCAAGACCGACTGCGTTCTCAATTTTTAAAATCGAAAAACCAATGCAAAGCTCAGTAAAAGTGATAAGAAGAATAATTGCATATGCCCTGAGGTAACCAAGAACTGTCTTGCCGATATGGCTTTTGGCGTCACTCATAAACTGGCGGCCGCGCGGAGGCAGCTGGTTTTTGATAAAGCTCATAATTTTGTCATAGTCCATACTGATAAAAACCGATGCCAGAATGGTAAAAGCAAATGAGATAAAGTAGAACGGAATTTTTGCGGTAACCCCTGCAATTGAACTGAGCGCGCTTGACGAAAACCTCAGCACATAGCTTCTTATGCTGTCAAAGGCGTTTTCTGCCATGGAATAAATCTGGTCAAGAGTTTCGGGCGAAATTCGCTCGGTCAAATTTTCAAGGCTTGTCATTGCGGACGCAAAAAACGGCAATATAGTCGAGTCGTAATAATCGGGGAGCTTTACAAAAAGGTCCTTAAGTGACACGAAAATTTTTGAGCCAAGCAGCCAAAGCGCAAAAATAATAGCGGCATAGCCAAGGATAAGGGCAAGTATGCCCGCAAGCTTGTGGTGCATCTTTGTCACCTTGCGAAGCGCCGCTGCTGCAGGTCTTGTCAAAAATGCAATAAAAAAGCCTATGACAAACGGCATAACCCATTTGAGCGCATAACGCACAGAAACAAATATGAGAAGAGCAACAACAGCAAAGTACAGCGCATTGATTATAAACTCGCGTCTTTGCTCGGTTCGGTTGTTTTGCATATTATCGCCTCTTTTAAAAAAATCTTTTATCACAAGTATTTTTGTTGTTTTTATTATACAATATGCGATTTCCAAAGTCAAGCAAAGGTGCAATTTTCCGTTGACTTTGCTTTTGATGTATGATATTCTGTAAGTAGTTTATTCTAAGACGAAAGGACTCAAAAAATGAAAATTACAAATGACATAAAATATATAGGCGTAAATGACCACAAGATTGACCTTTTTGAAGGACAGTTTGTTGTTCCGGACGGTATGGCATACAACTCGTATGTTGTTATGGACCAAAAAATTGCGGTTTTTGACACGGTTGACCAAGGGTTTGGCGATACATGGATGCGCAATTTAAAAATTGCCCTTGACGGCAAAAACCCAGATTATCTGATTGTTCAACATATGGAGCCTGACCATTCAGCAAATATCGCAAGGTTTGCATCCGAATACCCCGATGCCGAGGTGGTTGCAACAGCAAAAGCGATTTCAATGATGCCGCAGTTCTTTGGTGAAGGCTTTGCGGCAAAAACAATTGCTGTCAAAGAGGGTGACACCCTCAGCCTTGGCAAACACACACTTCAGTTTGTGACAGCGCCCATGGTCCATTGGCCCGAGGTTATGCTGACTTATGACAAAGAAAGCAAGACTCTTTTTTCGGCAGATGCTTTTGGCAAGTTTGGTGCACTTGACAAGGAGGATGACTGGGCGTGCGAGGCGCGCAGATATTATTTTGGCATAGTCGGCAAATTCGGCCCTCAGGTGCAGGAGACCCTCAAAAAAGCAGCAACACTTGATATTGCCCGCATCTGTCCGCTTCACGGACCTGTTCTGGATTCAAACCTTGGATATTATATCGGTCTTTATGACACATGGTCGGCATACCGCCCTGAAGAAAAGGGGGTTGTAATAAATTACACCTCGGTTTATGGCAATACAAAAAAAGCAGTTATGCTGCTGGCTGACAAGCTTCGCGCGCTCGGATGCGAAAAGGTTGTCACAAATGACCTTGCAAGATGCGATATCCACGAGGCGATTGAGGATACATTCCGCTATGACAAAGCAATTTTTGCCACAACAACATACAACGGCAAAATTTTTCCGCAGATGCACGAATTTATCCATCATCTGACCGAAAGAAACTTCCAAAGCCGCAAAATAGGGTTTGTAGAAAACGGAACATGGGCAGCGACTGCAGCAAAGAATATGAAGGCAATGCTTGAAAATTGCAAAAACCTTGAGCTTTGCGAAACAACCGTTACAATCAAGTCGGCAATGAACTCGGCAAACGAAACACAAATTGAAGAGCTTGCAAAAGAAATTCTTGCGTAGGGGACGGCGACTCCGACATCCCGATTAAACAGCCTTCCATTAGGGGATAGGTAAAATTGATTCAGAATACGCAAACCGAGCCAAAGTCAAGACTTTGGGTTGCCCGAAGGTGTACTTGTGTACACCGAGAGGCGAGGTTTGTGCGTAGCAAAAAGAATATAAAAACAGAAAAATCGCATTGTTATGCGATTTTTCTACATTTATAATAGTTTTTTATTGCTAATTCAAGAGGAAGACTCTTTGATTTTCCAGTCTTTTTGCGGTCTGGACTATTTTAACATCCCCTCTGTCCGTATTTTCTTATCCTCGATATATATCTTTTTGTTGCAAATTTCAAACGCTGCGTGCTTGTGCGAGATAATGATGCAGGTTTTGTCCTTAAGTTGTTTCAGATTTTCGAGGAATTTCGCCTCGGTACCCTCATCAAGAGCCGATGTCGCCTCGTCAAGCAAAATAATCGGTGCATCAGACAGTATTGCGCGCATTATCGCAAGGCGCTGCACCTGTCCTTCGGAAAGGCCAAAACCTTTTTCTCCGATGTATGTATCAAGACCGTCGGGCAGCTCGCGGATAAAATCCGCCGCACAGCACAGCTTGGCGGCTTCCATAATATGGGCATCAGTTGCACTTTCGTTGACTGCCAAGACAGTCTCGCGGATTGTTCCCGACAGCAAAAGATTGCCTTGCGGAACATATGAGAAAAACGGTCTTGTGTGCTTTCCTGCCGATGTAAAGCCGTCTTCGTATAAAAGATTTATTTTCCCCGCGTCGGGCGAGATGACACCAAGCAACAGCTTGATAAGAGTGCTCTTGCCTATGCCCGAAATGCCTGCAATAACAGCAAAATCACCTTTTTCTATTTCAAGGTTTGCGCTGTCAAGAATGACATCCCGACCATACCCGAATGAAACATTTTCGAAGCTCAGGGCTTTCAGTTTTTTGTAGTCACGTTTGGGGTCAACAAACGCCTCGACAAGTTCTTCTTCAGGGATATCCTCGATTTCAATTATGCGTTCGGCAGATGCCAGAATAGCATAAAACTGAGGAAGCACACCCGAAAGCCCTGCAAACGGTGATTGAATTTGGTTGACAAGCTGGATTATAGCAGTAAGTGTACCAAAGCTGATTGTCCCGATATAAAGTCGGTACGCACTGTGGACAAGGGCATAAAGCGAGCCCATACTGAAAATAAACGCAAGACCGCTTGCTGCGACAAGCGTCAGGTTTCGGCGTCGCATCTGTGCTTTGTAGCTTCCGCGCTGCAAATCAGCGCCCTTTTTGCCGACCGACTTCTCGATGCCAAAGACCTTTATCATAAGAATGCTGGCAAAAGATTCCTGAAAGAAAGAACGCACCTTGCTTTCAGCTTCCTGAACTTTTTTGTGAAGTTTTTTCATCACATTCCTGAACGCACTTATGACAATCAGCAAAAAAGTTCCGCCAACAAGAAAGATTACGGCAAAACCTGTGTCAAGTCGCATAAGCGAATAGAGTGCATACGAAAGACCTGCCAAAAGCGCCAAAACGCTTGGCAAAAGCGAAACAATTCCGCCCGCGACGATGTCCGAGTCGTTGCTTATACGGGTAAGCAAATCTCCGCTGTGGTACTTGCCCAAAGCCTGATAATCGCGTGTAAGAATGGAGGTGAAAAGCTCGCCGCGAAGGCGCATAGAGAGCTTGGCGGTGGTCTGGGTTTCGAGTCCCTGACCCAAAAGCTTTATCAAAATCTGAGCTGCAATTATCGCAAAAAGGATAACGGAATTTTTAAGCAAAAGGTCTTTGTCTCCTGCGACTGCTGCGTCAATTACATAGCGCGAAACAAGAGCAAACGAAACTCCAAGAATAGTAACTGCCGAGCGCATAACGGCAAGCAGTACGATTTGAAAAAGACTGCTCTTTGACTGTGTATATATCCATTTGAAAGTTTTTTTATCTTTCACTCTTATCACCTGCAAACAAAGTTTGGTATATTTACAGTTTAGCATAAGAGGTAGATTTCGTCAAGAATTTATGTAATGGGGCGTTGCCCCCTTCAAGACCCCCTTTGCTGCAGGGCGTGACTAATATGGCTCCGCAGATATACCAAGCTCTTTAAGTAAAAGAAAATTTTTTTCGTTATAATCATTTAAAAACTGTAAAAACTCCTGTTCGGTTACAGGGTGTTGCTTTGCTTTATTTTCAAAATTTTCGCTCATTTTCATAAGCTCTTCGGCAAGTGATTTGATGGCAGAGGTGTTTATGTTCATAAGAATTCTCCTTTAAATAAAAAATGCGCGACCGAAGCCGCGCACGAAAAACGCACAACTTCGATTCTAAGTTGCTACACTTTCAAATCAATATCCACAAGAAGATATGAAAAGACCGAAGAGTACGCTTTTGCTAAAAGTATGCTCTCCTTGCGGAAAAATATTTAATTTGAAAATGTAGCATAATTATTATATCACTATTTAATTTAAAATACAACAACTATTTTCACCGGGGGTCTCTGCGGCAAGTTGTCTTACGAAAAAAGCCTGACGGCTTTTCTTTTATATCGGTGCTGTCGCACCTAGCTCGAACCTAAAAACAATTCACCGGATTGTTTTTTACGGTTCGACCCCTTACCCCCCTTGCCGCACCGATTTATAAATCAGGAGCTTGTAATTGTTTATCTTTTATGAAATAACGAACGCTCGAAAACGCGAACTTATCGCGTCTCTCGACTAAAATGCCTTGCCAGCAGATGAAAATGATTGCAAGGCATTTTTCTGTTATTTCACAAAATCCTCACAAACAATCTCCAATCGTTATAAATAAGGTGATAAAAAGCCCTCAGAGACGGGCAAGAGAGAAAACCGCCTTATGAACAGCGATTGGTGGGTGTTTCGAAAA
>JAZNKA010000056.1:0-8373 GCA_045578305.1 Clostridia bacterium
CACCATTCAATAAAATACTGAAGCTCAGGCTCATAATTTACCAGCATTTCCACAGTTTTACCCTTGCGATAAAGTATATTGCGAACGGCTGCATACTGATAGCACTCATTTTCTTCAAGATTGTCATTCGAGTATAATTCAGATGCCCATTTAGCACCCTCCATTATTTTGTCTATATCGGCTCCGCAAACAGCAATCGGCAAAAGACCTACCGCCGTAAGAACAGAAAATCTTCCGCCCACATCGTCAGGTACAACAAAGGTTTCATACCCCTCTGCGTCAGCAAGCTTTTTTAGGGCGCCTTTCTCTTTATCGGTTGTTGCAAAAATTCGCTCTTTTGCTCCAGCTTTGCCGTATTTGTTTTCAAGATATTCTTTAAAAATTCTGAAAGCAACGGCAGGCTCGGTAGTCGTTCCAGACTTAGAAATTATATTTACCGAAACATCTTTTCCCTCAATTGTTTTCAGGAGTCCTTTGAGATAATTTGGACTGATGCTGTTGCCGGCAAAAAATATCTGAGTTTTAGAATTGAAATTGTAAAACGGTCCCTTTAAAAAATCAATTGCAGCCTTTGCCCCAAGATATGATCCACCTATCCCTATCACAATCAAAACATCCGAATTATTTCTTATTCTCTCGGCTGCCTTTTTTATGCGGTCAAACTCAATTTTGTCATAATTTTGGGGAAGGTCTGTCCAACCCAAAAACTCGCTTCCTGCGCCGGTTCTGTTGTGAAGAAGTTCGTGTGCTTCTTTGATTTGAGCCTTTATTCCCAAAACCTCTTCACGGCTTACAAATTCTTCAGCCTTGCTGTAATCAAATATAATATTTTTCATGCAAAATCCTCCGTTTTTTGGTCTATGCTTTTATATTTCAGCATATTCATCTGACAACATTATTATCAATTTTTCTTTGTATTATTTACAAGACTGTTGCCATTCTCGACTTTTCCAGCAAGCGTTTTTTCAAAATCAACATAGTAATCCATCGTCTTTACCATAGCCGCATACTCTTCTTGACAAGATTTGTTCGTATATTTATTCAGGCACAGGAACAAATCAGATGTAGCCCAGGCATTTACTTTATGCAAATAGGTGTTTTCTTCTGTTGTCTCTACTTCATAATTTCCAACCAGGTATGCCCCGTCTTTGTCCATTATAAACACAGGCGCTTCGTGATATTGCTTAAAAAATGCATAGGCATCCGACAAAACTCTGCCCTTATTCTTGTGCGATGCATAAACACTGAAAACATTAAACTCAAATTCTTCGTACGGTTCTTTAAATTCATTAGTTTTGTTGTCAAACTCCAAAGGAATGTATGTAATTTCTTCACCATAAATATCTTCAAGCATCAAAACAAGCTGTTTGGGATCGGTGCATTTTTCAATACTTATTATTTTTTGATACATCGGGTCATTTTGAAAATCCCCCGAATATTCCGAAGTATCCGATTTTTTAAATATACAACCGGATAAAACAAGAGTCAAAATCATCATTATTGCAATCATAATCTTTTTCATTTAATGTCACCTCATTTATATATTTATTCTGTAAAACTTGTCTTAATTTTCAAGCTTCTTGTTGAATTTCTTCCACAAAAGCATTGCGCCAAAAGCAAATGCAAGTGAACCGATAATAAATCCTATGCAAAGAGTCATTATCAAAGACCAATCAAATTTTTCTGCCAGCAAAGTAAATCCATAACTTTCAAGAACTATTGCAAGAGACATTGCGGCATTTGATATGCCTGCAGCAGTTCCGTTTTTCCCGAATTTTACAAACCTCATATTATATTGACTTGAGAATGTAAACGTGGGAGCCAGACAAAAAACAGCCACACACATCAAAGCAACCGAAACCATGCTGTCTATCTGTCCGACAAACCGCAACACGCCGACACACGGCAACGATATTGCAAGCATCAGTACATATCCCCAAAGCTCATTTTTAATAACTTTAGGATACAAAAACATAGCGACAACAATTATCCCAAGCATTCCTGATATAATAACCAATGTCCCCAGCAGATTTCCAATGCGCGGTGAAATATTGGAATACGACTCAAGCAGCATTGTAGGCGACAATGTTTTAAAGCCCTGTTCTGCCATCGTCACAAACAAGGTTGCCGCAACCATTGCAAAAAATCCACTTGCAAGAAAGAGTTTAAATGTCGAATGCGGCGACTCTTTGTCTTTTACACTTGAAACAACCTCTGGTACATCCTTGTCAGGCTTCATATACGGCTCTACCCTGCCGTAGAATATATGAAGAATCACTGCAAGCACAACCAGAACAATTGCCGAAATTGCAAAATTATACTGCCACTTTGTTACAAATGCCGCAACCAGATACGCCAGAAGCAAACCAAACGAAGATGCAAATGTTATGTAGTTTACCATCATTTTTCTGTCGCTTCGCACCAATTGCGATGATATAATTTTAAAGATTGACGGCCACAAAGCAAACTGCACGGCACCATTAAATAACCATGTTGCAAGCATTACATAATAGTTTTGATTGAAAAAAATTATTGTGTTTGCAAGTGCACCGCCCAAAAGTCCGATTTTTATCATACGCTCGGGATTGTATTTGTCGGCAAAAAATCCACCAAGAATTTGGAGCGGTCCATAAGTCAGATAAAACATCGCTGTTATCAAACCCGTTTGTGACTTAGTCAGCACACCTTCTGCAACTATAGCCGCAAGTGCCGCACTGAAGCAGCTTTTTGTCATATAAATACAGGAATATGCAATCCATATAAACCAAAAAAACTGTCTGCTCATTTTTCGGTTTTCAAGATGCATATGCACGCCGTCTACATCAGAATTAGAAACTATATTGTTCATTGGCAAATACCTCTTTTTACCTTCTTAAAATTATTTGTCTTCTATACCAGTCCCAATAAGTGCAGCTGTTTTGAAATCTTCGGGGTTGTGACGGATAATATAATCAATATACGAATCAATAATCCGTGCTGTCAGTACATATCCACTTGGATTCATGTGGAAATGCAAATAAAACTTTTCTTTGAATCTTTCATCGTGTACCGGGCCGTAGTGATACAAATCTATAACATACGAATTATCAAAATATTCAGCAAGGGAATAAAGTGCGTCTATCATACCAAGTGTTTTATCATCTCTGTGCGGAGTATTTGTATTTGGGAATGTCACAAAAAAGAACTTTGCATCCGGACTTATTTTTTTGTATCTTTTTATAATTTCTGCATAGTACCGGACAAAAGTAGGTTTGTCACTGTCTATGTCATCAATGTTTCCGATTTCCATATTCATATTATAAATATCGTTTACACCCAAAGCAATAACATACGCCTGGCACGCTTTGTCCGCGCCCCAAAAACCTTTTTGATATGCAAAACTTTCCACATATTCCTTTGTGCTCATTCCGCCTCTTGAAAAATTGTATGCCGTAAGGCCATTTTTTCTTGCGATATACTGACCCCAGGAATATTCAAGCAAATCGTGATATCCCGGTTTTCCTTCTTCATCACGGCTCTCAAATTCTCCTGACGAAAGGCTGTCGCCTACAAATGCAATCGTCCTGAAAATTGAAGTATTGCTGTATCCGTCAACCAACCTGTCAAGCGGTTTTTCATTCTCATTAAAAAGTTCATTTTCCCAATTCATTTTTTATCCTCCTCTAAGCTTGTTTTCAGGCTCTTGACTAATTATGTAATGATATATTTCATGAAGAAATATCAATCAACTGCGGTTTTCCTATGTAATTAAGTTTATATCTTTTCACCATATCTTCCGCCCTCAAAAGCGAATCTTTGTCAAAGGCACTTTGTGCATCATGGGCATCAAACCCAAATGTAACCGGTGCTTTTTCTTCTCCTGCAATTTTCCAGAATTCTTCATTTGGATAATTTCTGTTGTCGCGCATCCCTAAAAAATTGATTTCCAAAGGAACATTATGTTCTTTTGCTACCTGGCAAAGTTCCCGCATCTTGTCGTCATAAAGCTTCATGTCTCCGCAAAAATTCAAAACATCCGGATGTGCAACATAGGTAAAGACTCCGCTTTTTATACCGCTTATTACACTATCTGTGTAATCCTGCAAATCCTTTTCGTCTTCTGTTGGAATTCCCACATACTTTCCAGCCGGATATTCGTTGTAAAGAAAGTGCTGACCCAAAATCAAATATTCACAACCAAACAAAACGGCATTTTTTAACATTGCCTCAAAAAACTCAGGATAATATTCCATTTCAAAGCCGATTTTTATATCAATCTGATTTTTATATTTCTCACACAGGTCATAAAGAGTACAAAAATAATCCTGTGTTTCCGAAACAGGCAGTCTGTATCCATCTTCGTGTCCGTCAGGAAATATAAAAGGAATATGCTCGGAAAACCCCATATATTTTACGCCACACTCTATGGCTCTTTTGATATATTCTTCTTCTGTCCCCGAAGCGTGACGGCAGCGATATGTATGCACGTGATAATTATAATCCATCATAGCAACTCGTTTAATATCCACCCTGTTTTTATTCAATACTTTCATATCCCTTGCAAACATCAATCCATCTTTGACATCCAGATGTTTCCTCAAGCTCCGCTATGGTAAGCTTTATTGCGCTGTTGGAGCTGCCGCACGCGGGATATACCATTTTGAAGCGTTTCAAAGATTGGTCAAGATAGACAGTTACATTTTCTTTTATCCCAAAAGGACAAACACCCCCGACTTTGTGGCCGATAAGTTCATCCACGCTTTCAAACGGAATCATTTTAGCCTTTGCTAAAAACTCTTTTTTGTATTTTGCATTATCAATTTTGCAATCCCCTGCAACAACAATTAACACCGGCTTGTCCGCAACCAAAAAGGACAAAGTTTTTGCAATTTCACCCTCGGTGCAATTTGCTGCTTTTGCCGCTTCGCAAACTGTTGCAGAAGATGTCTCGAATTCTAATATTCTTCCATCCAATCCATATTGTTTCAGATGTTGTCTGGCTTTTTCCAAAGACATAATTGTTCTCACCTTTTTCTTTATATCTTCCCATTTCTTAATCCATTATTTTTGAAAGCTTTATTCTCAAGCTCCGATTTCAATCCATTGAGTTTGCTTTGCAAACTCATTATACAACAAAAAGCAAAAAAAGGCAACCTTTTTAAAGTGCATAAGTCCAGTAAAAACGGACAATGACAAATAAATAAAGCCGGCAACCCATTTAAAAAGGTTGCCGGCTTATTATTATCTGTTTCAATTATTCAGCATCTTTTTTCGAAGATTTTCTGAATACCGCACCAAAAATCATAATTACCGCAAAGAGAATCAGATAGAAAAGTACAGGGAACGAGAATCTGCCATCAGCTTTTGCTGCCAGATACGGTGTAATGCCATGAGCATATACCGCTGCAAAAACCATAAACAAACAAGCAAGAAGAGAAACTATGGGCAAAACAAAACGTTTGAAAACACCCATTTCTTTTTCTTTTTTCATCCATACAATGAAAATAGGAACATACATTGCATAAATAGTTATAATAGGAAGTTCTGACGAATCAAAGTTGAAAAGTCCAAACCATCCGCTTGTAAGATTTGCGCCGTAGAAATAAATTAACCACGCTGCACATACAAACAAGCCCCAAACCGATGAATTTGTTGTCATGTTGGTAGCCTTGTCAACCTGACTGAAAACATTGGGCAAAGGACCTTCTTCACGTGCAGCAATTGCATACATACCACGAGTTGCGCCAACCATAAGGCCATTAAGTGTTCCAAGACAGGATATAACAATACAAATATTAAGAAGAGTTCCGCCAACTCCACCAAAAATATTGATAAACGCCGTAGGTGCACCTTCTTCAATCAAAACAGCACTGCTTGCCCCACCTGCAACGCCAACAAAGTACAAAACGTATGCAGCCACAACAATAAGCGAACCAATAATCAAAGCAAGAGGAAGATTCTTCTTTGGATTTCTAAGTTCGGCATTGATGGATGTAGCAACAATCCAGCCTTCATAAGCAAATACAGTTGCAACTATCGCTGCAAAAAGACCACTGCTTGCTGTTCCTCCAACTGCTTCGGTAACAACTGTTACAAAATTGTTTGTGAGTGTTCCGTTTGCAAGACCAACTATGGTTCCAACAATAGCCATCAACACGATGGGGATAAGCTTGATAACAGTTGCACTTATCTGAAACTTTCCGGCAAGTTTGGGTGAAAGAGCATTCATAGCATAAGAAGCTATAAGGAAAAATCCTGCCAAAGCCAAAACCTCGGGTCCTACCATACTCCAACCAAACAGAACACCAAAGTATCTTGCCGAAACCCATGCAAGAACGGATGTCATTCCGGGGTAATAAACATTCACCATAAACCACGCCAGATAATAAGCATAGCCTTTGCCGCAAGTAGCCTCGGCATAGTCAACAACACCGCTGACTTTTTCGTACTTTGTTGCCATAGAGGCAAACTGCAATGAACAAATAATCATCAAAAGACCGGTGATTAACCAAGCCGCAATGCCAAGAGGCATGTTTCCACCGGTAGCCACCAAGACATTTTGAGCCTTAAAGAAAACACCGGAGCCGATTACAGTTCCTACTACCATGCAAATAGCGGTAGCCAAACCATACTTTTGTACAAGTTTTTCCATATAAATTTCTCCTTTTTTACAAATGTTTTTGTCAAAAAACCTATTTTCGACATTATAACACACTTTGAACAAATTGTAAATATTTCACTTAAAAAAACTGACTATTTTCCTTGTTGTTGTGGAAAATTAGTTATTCAAACAAAAAAGTGTTGTTAATTTTCACAATACTTTTTGTTTTTAAATCAGTCAATATAATGTCAGACAAAATTTTTGCAAGTGAATAATATCAGCAAAACTCTGATCTTCACATGGTTGCAAAATATATAAATACCCACTACTACAAAAATATCACACAAGAGCAACTTTGCGAAATGGCAGGATACTCGCCTGCCCATCTCAGACGATTGTTTGTCAAGGTTTTTGGTGTTTCGCCCCGGCAATATATTCTGGACTGTAAAATGGAACGCGCCAAGGAACTGCTTCTTCACATACCCGAACAAACAGTAGAAGAAATTTCGGATATGCTTGGATTTTGCTCGCCCTCGTATTTTTGCAGACTTTTTAAAAACAAAGTGGGAATGTCCCCTGTTGAATATAAAAAATCAGTTGACAGAAGACTGGAAATATAAAAAGCAAAAAAGCAGAACCGAAAATCAGTTCTGCTTTTTTGACTAAATATGTATTTTAGAATAAAATTATAATAAATTGTGCCGCAAACACTACCGCAACAAGTGCAATTGGATATGTCGCTGCATACGCCGCTGCCACATCCTCTGTTCCTGCAACATGGATAAGTGTACCTAATGCCGGTGTGCTTGTCATACCGCCTGTAATGGAGCCAAGGATGTTAAGCAAGCTGATTTTAAGAATATATTTTGCAAAAACAAAACCAATTATCATAGGCACAATTGTCATTACTGCTCCATAAACAAAATAGTCAATCTTAAATTCCTGCACAAATCTTGCACCGCCTGAAATTCCGGCACCGGTAAGAAAAAGAACAAGTCCTAATTCTCTGAAAACCTTAAGTGTTGTTACAGATGGCATAATGTTTATTTTTCCCACTCTTCCAAAATGACCAAAAACCAAGGAAGCCAAAAGACATCCGCCGGTTGTTGTCAGCGAGAAAGTTGTTCCATCCAGACCCTTGCTTGAAAGGGGAATTTTTATCATTCCGATAAAGATTCCAATAACTGCCGCAATGGCAAAAGGAGCAATACCAAAATCATCAAGGTCAATCAACTTGCCAGTCTGTTTTTTAGCTGCTACTTGTTCAGCAGCAACCAATTTTGCGCGTTCTTCGTCCATATTAACCTTCAAAAGTTTGGGCATAAGTTGAACAAACAAAACAACGCCGATAACACCAAAGATATAGGCAATACCATAGCCAACCGAAACAAGCTGCTCCAACTCGGGACTTGCGACAGATGCCTTAGCCGCCGAAAATGCCGGGGTAGATGTAAGAGCTCCGGCAAAAAGACCTGATACGATTGCCGAAAGCTTTTCCATATCAGTCTCGCCCATCAGCTTGCCAACATACACGCACCCCAATGCAACAAGCGCACCCGACACTATGATAACCATACCCAACAATACATATGAAGTGAAGTTTTTCTTCATATTGCTGAAGAATTTCGGGCCTGCAATAAAGCCTACTGAAGTAACAAAAAGGATAAGGCCCAAATTCTCTACAATCTTCAGTGCCTTGTCCGTATAGTTGGGCAGCTGCGCTTCTAACGGAGAATAGAAGAAACAGCCAAAGAGCAGAGCAACGATAAATACACCGGCTGTACCCAGGTTTA
>JAZNKA010000057.1:0-13894 GCA_045578305.1 Clostridia bacterium
TTTAACGAAGTGATATATTCGGTAATTGTAAATATTCTTTACACCCTTATTTTTATGAATGTTGGACTGGCGGTATTTAATTTTATTCCCATCCCCCCGCTTGATGGCTCAAAAATTTTGAATGCAGTACTGCCGCCAAGGATTTATTTCAAAATTATGCAGTATGAGCAATATGGGTTTATTATACTTTTGCTTATAATAAATCTGCCGATTTTCAGTACTATACTAAACGGCGTTTCAAATTTGATTATATCTGCATTTTTCTGGATTGTGGAGCTTATTCCGTTTTTGAAAATCTAAAGAAACCAGGAGTTTTTGCTATGACGCAACTTTCATTTAAGCTTGATTCGTTTGAGGGGCCGCTTGACCTTCTGTTGATGCTTATAAAAAAGAATAAAGTCAGCATATATGATATACCAATCGTGGAGATCCTCGAGCAGTATCTTGCAGTTATGCAGCAAATGGAAGAGCTTGACCTTGAACTTTCGAGTGAATTTTTGGTTATGGCGGCAACGCTTCTTCAGATAAAATCAAAAATGCTTTTGCCTCAGGAAGACGAAGAAGGCGAGGCAGAAGACCCAAGGACCGAGCTTGTAAGACGTCTTCTTGAATATCAAAGGATAAAAGAAAGTCTTGAATTCTTCCGCAGTCACGAAAACTCGGATGCGGTGATGTTTTTCAAACTGCCCGACATAATTGAAAGACCACCCGCTGAGTTTAACTTCTCGGCACTTACTACCGAAAATCTGTTTGAGGCATACAAAATGTCATTCTCGAAGCTTGAACGGAAAATGCCGCCGCCAAGGCAGTCATTTGCAGGGATAGTTGGTCACGAAAAGGTTTCGGTTCGCGAGCGTGTCCGCAAAATCTGGGACAAGCTTTTGAAAAAGGGCAAGGTTTTGTTTAAAGATATTTTTAAAGGTGCAAAATCAAGACCCGAGGCAGTTGCATCATTTCTTGCTGTGCTTGAGATGATAAAGCTTAACAAGATTACTGTTGACAAGACCGAAGATGAAAGTGACTATACAGTAACCAAAATTTCGGACAACGATAGATTTAATTTTGAAGAATTGGAGGACTAAGGCAAATGCCTTAGCTGCTTGAAAAATGAAACTTAAAGATGCAGAAGCAATAATTGAGGGTATATTGTTTGCAGCAGGAGACCCTGTGGATATCGAAAGAATATCGGATATACTGGATATTGACATAAAAAGCACGCGTGCAGTTCTGACGGCACTTTCGGACAAGTATGATGAGGAGAAACGCGGACTTAAGATTATACGACTTGAAGACTCATATCAGATGTGTACCCGGGGCGAGTATAACGAATATATATCAAGACTTGCCGAGCCAAGACGTATGCAGACACTTTCGAATGCCGCAATGGAGGTATTGTCCATTGTTGCATACAAACAGCCTGTCACCAGAGCAGTTATCGAGCAAATTCGCGGAGTCTCGTGCGATACATTGGTCAACAGACTTTTAGAGCGCAACCTTATCCAGGAAATTGGCAGGTTGGACACGCCGGGCAGACCGATGCTTTTTGGTACAAATGACGAATTTTTGAGGTGCTTTGGCATTTCAAGTGTTACCGAGCTTCCTGATTATGAAAAAATAAGCTCCGAGCAGATTTCGCTTGAGGGTGAAGAAGGATATATGTCGGCAATTGACGAAAAGACCGAAGAAGAAATGGCAAAGGTTGCTTTAAGCACAGATGGGTCATTGGATATATAAAAAATTATCGGTGGATTGTATGATATATTTATTGATTATAATAGTATTGATTTTAGCACTTTTGATTTTTCTTTTGTATTCACCGCTCAGGATAACGGTGGAATACAGAAACCAAAAGCTTGCAATAGAGTTCAGGTGCCGTTTTTTGAAGTGGCGGACCAAAGATTCGCATTTGAAAAAGAAAAAAACAGACGAGCCTGCTTCAAAAGATAAAGGAAATATGCCGGGAGTTCTTGAACGGCTGACAACTTTCAGGAAAAGTTATGACGGAGTAAAGGATATTGTTGACGAAGTTCTTGATTTGGTCAAAAATCGCGCACAGTTTTCGGGGATTTTTATAAGGGTCAGATACGGAACGGGCGAAGCTGCCATAACGGGTATGATTTATGGTGCGATATGGACCCTGATTGGCAATGTTTACAGCTTTTTGTGCAGATTTTTTCGTATAGAATTCCCTGTGGTAGAATTGGAGCCGGTATTTGGCGGAAAAGCCTTTGAAATCGAGGCAGAGGGAATAATTACAACCAAGCTTGTGCATATTATTACTGCGGGTTTGCGCAGTTTAAGGTTATATTCAAAAAACAAAAAAGAAAAAGGAGCAAAGTAAAATGGCAGAACAACATCCAATTCAAGGACTGATGTATACAGCTATGCAAAGTATACGCGATATGATTGATGTAAATACAATTGTGGGTGACCCGGTTGAGTCTCCGGACGGAACAGTCATTATCCCAATATCCAAAGTGGGACTTGGCTTTGGCGTTGGTGGCTCGGACTATGCGTCGCAAAATGCAAAGCAGGGCGAGAACGGACAAAATCTGTTCGGAGGCGGTGCAGGTGGCGGCGTTTCGATTACTCCGGTTGCATTTATGGTTGTAGGAAAGGGTCAGATAAGATTGATGCCTGTAAATCCTGACACCAATATTTATGACAGAATTTTGGATATGGTACCTGTTGCAATTGATAAAATTGCTGAGCTTAAGGACAGCTTTGTTGCAAAAAAGGAAGCTAAAAAAGAGGCAAAAGAGTCCGAAATTTCGGATTCTTCAGAGTTTTAGACAAAATAAAAATATTGAATTAAATATCCCACCCTCTTTCAAAAAGAGGGCGGGAAATTTGTGTTTGAGGCGGTAGTTTGCCTGCACGCGGAAAGGCTGCGAAAAAAATGAAAAAACTTCTTATAATCGACGGAAACAGCATATTAAATCGCGCATACTATGGTATACGTATGCTTAATGCACCTGATGGAACCCCGACAAATGCTGTTTATGGCTTTTTAAACATTTTTTTTAAAAATCTTGAGGAGGATACTCCTGATTTTTTGTGTGTTGCGTTTGATGTAAAAGAAAAGACTTTCCGCCACGAAATGTATGATTTATACAAGGCACAGCGAAAGCCGGCGCCAGAGGACTTTTTGGTGCAGCTCCCTTTAATCAAGGAAGTGCTTGCCGCAATGAACTGTGTATGTCTTGAAAAGGCAGGATATGAAGCAGATGATATTATAGGCACAGTTTCAAGAATATGCGAAGAACAAAATGTTGAATGTTCCATACTCACAGGTGATAAGGATGACCTTCAGCTTGCGTCGGATCTCACCAAAATAAAACTTGTTATAACTCGTATGGGTGCTACGACTACGACGGTTTATGGCAAAGACGAAGTATTTGAAAAATATGCAGTCACCCCAAAAGAGTTTATTGATGTAAAGGCACTTATGGGGGATTCTTCGGACAATATCCCCGGAGTAAAGGGCATAGGCGAAAAGACTGCTTTTGCACTTATTGAAAAGACAAAGAGCATTGAAAATTTGTACGAAAGCCTTGAATCGCTTGACTTGACTCCTTCTGTCAGGAAAAAGCTTGAAGAGGGAAAAGACGATGCAATTTTAAGCAGAAAACTTTCGGAAATTGACAGATTTGTCCCGATTGAATTCAGTCCGGAGGACTGCAGGAAAAAAGATTTTGACAACGAAAAGCTGTATGAGCTTTTTTCGCGACTTAACTTTAAGTCATTTTTAAGCAAGCTTGAAATAAAGCCGGATTTAAAGGAAGAAATCAGCTTTGACGAAAAGTGCGAAATAATTGAATCAAGTCAGGTTGCTGATATAATCGGGGAAAGTGGCAATATTGTTTACAAATTGTATGAAAATGGAGGCAGTATTGATTTTTCATTCACTCCCGACAATAAAAAGTTTTATTTTTCAAGAAGTGTGGATGATGTAACCTTAAAAAAGATTTTTGAGAATGAAAACATAAAAAAGACCGGATTCGACACAAAACCGGATATGATTTTACTTAGGGAGAAGAATATAGACTTTTTTGGACTCTCTTTTGATGCAGCTGTTGCGGCATATATACTTGAGCCTGCACGAAGCGGCTATGATGTTGAGGGCCTGAGTTTTGACTTTTTGGGATACTCTCCAAAGACTTCAAAAAATGAGGAAGAAAATGGCCAGATTTCGTTTGATTTTGGCGACAGTGATTCAAGCGACAGTGCTGCAGAGGAGCTTTTTTCGATTTTTAAACTCAGCGAATTGTTTGCGAAAAAAATCAAGGAAAACAATCAGGAAAGACTTTATTATGATATAGAATTACCGCTTGTAAAAGTACTTGCCGACATGCAGTATACAGGTGTTTTTGTGGACAAAGATGCGCTCGAAAAATTTGGCGAAGGACTAAAAACAGAGATTTCTGGTATTGAGACCGAGATTTATGAATTTGCGGGTAAACAGTTTAATATAAATTCTCCCAAGCAATTGGGCGAAGTATTGTTTGTTGATATGCAAATTCCGCACGGCAAGAAGACAAAGACGGGATATTCAACAAGTGCGGATGTGCTTAAAAAGATTGAGAATGTTCATCCGATAATCCCAAAGATTCTGGAATACCGCGCCCTTACAAAGCTTCAGTCAACTTATGTTGACGGACTTTTGGCTGTTATTAATCCCAAAACCGGAAGAATACATTCAAACTTCAATCAAACAGTTACGGCAACAGGCAGAATAAGCAGCACCGAGCCTAATTTGCAAAATATACCTGTCCGTACCAAACGAGGCCGCGAAATGCGGAGGATGTTTGTTGCAGAGGGGGGTAAAACGCTGATAGATGCCGACTATTCGCAGATTGAGCTTCGTGTTCTGGCGCACATTGCGGATGACGAAAGTATGAAAAAGGCATTTTTAAGTGGAACAGATATACATTCTCAAACTGCTTCGCAAGTTTTTGGCGTTCCACTTGCTGAGGTTACTTCGTCAATGCGTTCGGGTGCCAAAGCAGTCAATTTTGGCATAGTTTATGGAATTGGTGAATTCTCACTTGCTCAGGACCTTCATATTTCGATGAAGGAAGCAAAGCAGTATATTGAGGATTATCTGAGGACATATCCAAAGGTAAAGGAATATATGAAAAACATTGTCGAAGAGGGGCGCCAAAAGGGATTTGTGACCACTCTTCTTGAAAGGCGCAGATATATCCCCGAGCTTCGCGCAAGCAATCGTATAACACAGGGATTTGGCGAAAGAGTTGCAATGAATGCTCCCATTCAGGGAACTGCGGCAGATATCATCAAAATAGCGATGGTAAATGTTTACCAAAGATTTAAGTCAGAGGGTCTTAAATCCAAACTTATACTTCAGGTACACGACGAACTGATTGTCGAAGCCGAGCCGGGCGAGGAAGAAATTTCGGCAAGGCTTTTGACCGAGGAAATGGAAAATGCACTCAAACTGTCAGTGCCGCTTAAGGTTGACTGCAATATGGGCAAGACCTGGTTTGATACAAAATAGAGGGGGCGTCCTTTATGAAAATAATAGGAATAACAGGCGGTACGGGATCAGGCAAGAGCGCACTTTCAGCAAAGCTGGGACAACTTGGGGCGACGGTGATTGACTCTGATTTGATTTCGCACGAGGTTTCCCGAAAAGGCGGGGCAGCTTTTGATGAGATTGTGACAAGCTTTGGAGAAGATATTCTTGAAAAATCAGGCGAGATTGACCGAAAAAAATTGGGTAAAATTGTTTTTGAAAACCCCGAAAAATTAGAATTACTTGAAAACATTACACATAAGCATATATTTGAAAGTATGCAACAGAGGATTGAGGGCTGCAATACAAACATAGCAGTTTTGGATGTGCCGCTTCTGTTTCAGTGTGATTTCCCGTTTGAATGTGACTTGACGGTTGCGGTGATTGCAGATGAGGAGACAAGAATAAAAAGAATTATGATGCGTGATGGCATCACAAGGGATGCGGCTGTTGCCCGGATAAGAAATCAGCTTAGCAATGATGAGTATAAAGCTTTGGCTGATGTATGTTTCGAAAATAACGGCGAGGCTGAGGAACTTGAAAAGTTTGCAGAATTATTGATTGGAAAATTGTAAAAATATTTTGGCAGAGGAATTTGATTGTGAAGAAGTTTGGTTGTATGCGATTTGTGTTGCTTCTTTTGCTTGCAGTCGCTATTTTATATTTTACTGTGGGAGAGGGAAAAACCGTTATCCTTACAAAGATTTTCCCCATTAAATATCAGGAATATGTCGAGAGGTATTCGGATGAGTATTCGCTTGACAAAAACCTTGTGTATGCCGTAATAAAGACTGAAAGCAACTTTGACAAGGACGCGCAGTCTGTTGTTGGAGCAAAAGGTCTTATGCAGCTTATGGAAAATACTGCGGAGGAATGTAATAACAAGGGAGATTTTGGTTATAATATTCCATCAGACCTGTTTGTTGCCGAAAAAAATATCAGACTTGGCTGCTATTACCTGAAGAGTTTGATTGATGTTTACGGAAATGCCGAAATGGCTGTTGTTGCATACAACGGCGGTACGGGGAATGTAAATGAATGGCTGAAAGACCCAGAACTTTCGGACGGCGCAGGCGGGCTTTACAAAATTCCGTATGAAGAAACGCGAAAATATAAAGAAAAAGTCTTTAAGACTTTTGAAATGTATAACAAACTGTATAAAACCAACGAATAAGGAGTGCAGGAAAATGGAAAACAACTTGATGTATGAAAGACAAAATGGCTTTGTCGGCATGGATGAACAAACAAAAGGCGAAATTTACAGATTTTGTGAAGAATACAGAAAAGTGCTTACAAAAGCCAAAACCGAAAGAGAGTTTTGTGACCTTTCGGTAGAACTTTTGGACAAGGCAGGGTTCGTTTTACTTGACTCAAAAAAAGCACTTAAGCCGGGTGATCGTGTTTATGCTGTGAACCGAGGCAAAGGCGTTGCCGCGTTTGTAGTAGGTGAGGAGCCAATTGAAAATGGTGTTAACATAGTTGGCGCGCATATTGATTCGCCAAGACTTGATTTAAAGCCAAATCCGCTTTACGAGGAAGGCAAAATGGCATACCTCAAGACGCATTATTACGGCGGAATTCGCAAGTATCAATGGCTCAGCATACCTCTTTCATTGCATGGTGTTATCATCAAAAAGGATGGAAGCAAGGTAGAGGTCAACATAGGTGAGGGCGAGGATGACATAGTATTTTGTATTGCAGACCTTCTGCCGCATCTTGCGCAAAACCAGGCCGGAAAGAAATTGTCAGAGGCTTTTGAGGGCGAAAAGATGAATGTAATAGCAGGCAATATCCCAGCAGATGTTGACAAGGACAAAATAAAGTATGCGGTTATGGAAATCCTGAATCAAAAATACGGCATTGTTGAATCAGACTTTGTTTGTGCCGAGCTTGAGCTTGTTCCTGCATATCCGGCAAAAGATACGGGCTTTGACCGAAGTATGATTGCGGGATACGGTCACGATGACCGAGTTTGTGCTTATACAGCTTTAAAAGCAATAATTGACACAAAAGTTCCCAAAAAGACAGCGGTTTGTATGCTGGTTGACAAAGAGGAAATAGGGAGCCTTGGAAACACAGGAATGCAGTCAAGATTTTTTGAAAACACACTTGCGAGCGTGTGTGACAAGCTTAGCGAGAATTACAACGATTTTATTCTCCGCAACTGCCTTACAAATTCATCCTGTCTTTCTGCTGATGTGGGTCCAGCATTTGATGCAAATTATTCTGATGTATACGAAAAAGGAAACGCCTCGTATATAAACGAGGGCCTTTTGCTTACAAAATATACCGGAGCCAGAGGAAAAAACTCGGCAAGTGACGCAAATGCTGAGTTTGTCGCAAAAGTCTGCCGTATTTTTGACGAGAACGATGTAAAATGGCAGTGTGCTGAGCTTGGCAGAATTGATGTTGGCGGTGGTGGAACAATTTCGTGCTATTTTGCAAATCTTGATATTGATGTTATTGATGCGGGTGTTTCAATTCTTGGCGTGCACTCGCCTTATGAAATTGCCGGAAAGTTTGACATATATATGGCATACAAAGGCTACAAGTCTTTTATGAATAGTTAATAAAATACTGAACCAGGCTGTGACAAAGCTTTGTCACAGCCTGGTTTTTTGTCTTGACTTAAACTGAAAAATATAGTACAATTTGTATGTAAAATTTAATAAATTCACACAAAGTGTCGGTTGTGCCGAAAAAGGAGTTTTGCCAGGGTATAATCGGTGGAAAGGGAATGGGGTGCGAATCCTCAGCGATAACTGTCGGTGTGTGCATCGAATGTTTTTGTGTTCGTCGGCGAAAGCCGGTCATTGGGAAACCGAGAAGGCAGAATGCAAAAATGCGGACTTTGGTCTATATGGTGCGAGTCACAAGACCTGCTTTGATGTTATCTTGCAAGTGCTTCAAAAGCATAGAGATAGCGTTTTCGGTTGCGATTCAACCGAATTGTGATTCATCACAGAAAAACTCAGCTGTGGTAATTTTTTGAAAGAAAAATTGCCGCAGTTTTTTTGTTTTCTGCGGTGCGGAGGTGAATGACAAATAAAAAGCAAAGCAGAAAATAAAAATGGAGGAAAAAAATGAAAAAAGTAATATCTTTAATTTTAAGTATAGTGATGTTAAGTTCACTCTGCATTACAACTGTCGCAACGGAGAATGAGAGCAACGAGATTACAGTGTATTTAACAATCAGTAAATATGGCGAAATAGTACTTGATAAGAACAATATTCCTGTCGCTATGACACCGATTATGCTTTCAGGCAAGGATGGATATATTCTTGATGATGCTTTCTGTGCAGCACATAATGTTTTGTGCGAGACAGGGACATCCGGTTATGAAACTGCAATGGGAGATTATGGTCTCTATGTTTCAAAGTTTTGGGAAGATACAAGCGAGAACTTTACATATCAGGTAAATTTTGGCGAAGAAGATGTGTGGGGGCCGACTCACGAAATTGAGAACGGAGACTGTATTGAATTTTGTATAAACAAAAGCTTTTATCCTGATACCGAGCTTTACACCAGATTTGATAAAAGCACAGTAAGCATCAACCCTAATGAAACAGTTGATATTGTGTTGTTGCAAGGGGAATATACGGCAGATGGCTTGTCGTTTTCTGCCTGTGCAGATGCAGTGATAACAATAAATGGTGTGCAAACTGAAAATGTGACGGACGCAGATGGCAAAGTATCGATTTGTTTTGCTGAGAGCGGCGATTGTATCATTTCTGCAGCAAAGACAAAAGTTGTTAACGAGGAGACAGTTACTGCAATTGCGGCACCAGTTTGTGTGGTTGAAGTAAAAAATATTGAAACTCCGTCAATAGATATCCCTGAAGACCCTTCTATAGATGAGCCGGAAGATGAGTTGACTGATGCAGATGCTGAAGAGCAAATTCATAATATAGTTGAGAAATATCTTGATGATAGCCTTGTGAATGATGGAAATATGTGCTGGTTTGTGGCTGATTTTGCTGATTATTTAAAAGTATATCCCGAAAGTCAGTATGTTTTAACCAACAGTCAAAAGCAAAAATGTGTGGATAAAATAATTGAATTAGCTGATGAAGCTTCAACGCAAGGTGACCTTTCAAAAGCGATTATTGCTCTCAGGGCAATGGGATATGATGCAAAAAATACCTACAGAAAAAATGGTACAGCTTTTGATATTGTGACAAAACTTAATTCACTTATTACAGAAGAATCAGTTTTGGCGCCTTATTATGAATATACACTTCCTTATGTATTGATTGCACTTGCTCAAGGCGAGAAGTATGCGACACCGGAAACAATAGATTTTCTTATAAGCACAGCTGAGTCAAAAAAAGCATCCTGGCAAGATACAACCTGGGGTATTGACGGTGCAGCTCCTATGCTTCGTGCTCTTGCCCCTTATTGCAGTACAGATGAGACAGCCAAGGCTCTTGTTGACGAGACGGCGGAATTGATAAAGGCTTTTCAGGGAACTGACGGCTCGATGGGCAATGCCGCTTCAACAGGACTTGCTATGATGGGGCTTTCGGCCGTTGGAACAAATCCCGAAATGATTGTGAAGGACGGGAAAAGCTTGATAGACGGACTTATGAGTCAGAGCAACGAAACTTTTGACGGATTTTTGCCTGCTGAGAATTCGTTTTCGACAGAACAGGGACTAAGAGGACTTATTTCGTGGAAATTGAGCACTTTGGGCGAAATTACTTATGACTTTAAAGAAAATCCACAAAACGAAGCAAGAGCAACTTTAGAGATTGTTGAAAACTATACTCCTTCCGGTAGCGGAGGCTCGTCAAGCGGAAAGGATGAAAAGAAAGAAACAGAAGAGACAAAAGCGCCTGAGATTATTGAAGAAAAACCACAAGGATTGAGTGGAAAGAATGAAGATATAAAAATTTTGCCAATAATTTTTGAAGAAAAAACTTTTGAGGATATACAAGGGAAAGACGCTCAAAAAGCCATCGAGCAGCTTGCAGTTAGGGGCGTTATAAATGGCAAAAGTGAAAAAAACTATTGCCCTGAGGAAACAATGACCAGGGCAGAATTTTCGACCATTGTGGTAAGAGCATTGGGCATACCAAAAAAAGACGGCAAGCCTTTTAAAGATGTGGCTGACAATGATTGGTTTAATGTATATGTAAATACCGCTTACAGTTATGGCATAGTAAATGGCGTATCTGAAACCGAGTTTAACCCGGATGGAGAAATTACGCGTGAAGAGGCGGCAACGATGGTTTTGAGAGCAGCAAAGCTTTGCGGAATGAGGGTAGACTTGGGTGAAACAGAGGTGCGAAACAGTCTTGCAGAATTTTCGGACTATATAAAAGCATCGGATTGGGCGATGACAGGACTTGCATTTTGTTATAATGAGGCAATCCTTGACAAAAGTGTTATCGAAGTAAAACCAAATGCTAAGATAACAAGGGCAGAAGTAGCTCAAATGCTTTACAATATGCTTGACAGGGCGAAATTGATATGAAAAAACTAAAAAACAATAAAATATTAACCATCTTTTTAATCGTATTGATTGCTGTCATATGTGCCTCTTGCAACAAGACAGATATACTGAAAAACAACGAAAACGAGATGGTTTTGGGTGTGACAGAAGAGGTGGCAGAAAAAGGTCTGTCATCCCTTACCAATGAAACAGAGGAGAAGTCAAATCCGCAAAAAAGAGAGGATTTGAAAGAACAAATATCCAATGTCAAGGGATTAGAAGAAACAAAGAAAGAAAAGAAAATGGATGCGGTCTCGTTAGATGATTCAGACGATACAGAAAGCATACTTTATTGTACTTTGTCAGTAAGGTGCGATAATATTTTTGATAGTATTTCCGAGCTTGCCAAAGAAAAATTTGCAATTTTGCCGGCTGATGGTGTAATATTCCCCGAGACAAAAGTGGTATTTTATGACGGAGAAAGTGTTTTTAATGTTCTTGCAAGAGAACTGAAGAAAAACAAGATACATATTGATTTTGAGAACACGCCGATGTATAATACAGTGTATATCAAAGGAATTTCAAATTTGTATGAACATGATTGCGGACAACTTTCGGGGTGGATATACAGAGTGAATGGAAAAGTCCCGGGATATGGATGTTCGCAATATATATTGAAGCCCGGAGACAAGGTTGAATTTGTGTATACCTGTGATTTGGGCAACGATATTCATTAGATTTGCTGAAAAGGGGGGAATGACAATATGAACGAATTTAAAACATATCATCCGATTGTGAACTTTACATATTTTGTATTTGTAATCGGGTTTGGTTGCTTTTTGATGCATCCGGTGTGTCTTGTCATTTCTCTTGTTTGTGGTTTTGCATACTCTGTGATGCTGAAAGGCAAAAAAGCAATCAAGGCAAATTTGATATACATGCTTCCGATGTTGATTTTAACGGCTCTTATAAACCCCGTCTTTAATCATGAGGGTGTTACAATCCTTATGTATCTGCCAAGTGGTAATCCGGTTACATCAGAGTCAATTGTTTACGGACTTTGTGCGGCAACAATGATTGCGTCTGTTATATGCCATTTTTCTTGCTATAACGAGGTTATGACTAGCGATAAATTTATCTATCTGTTTGGTAAAATTATTCCGGCATTGTCGCTTATACTTTCGATGACGCTTCGGTTTGTGCCAAAGTTTGCTGCCCAGCTTAAAGTGGTGTCAAATGCCCAACGATGTATGGGTAGGGATGTTTCAAAAGGGAATGTTATAAAGCGTGCAAAGAATGGACTTAATATTTTGTCAATTATGACAACATGGTCTTTGGAAAATGCAATCGAAACGGCAGACAGTATGAAGTCCCGTGGCTATGGAACTTCTGGACGAACGGCATTTTCGATATTTAAATTTGATAAACGAGATAAAAAGGCACTTGTTTGCATTCTGATTTTTGGAATATATACATTTGCAGGGAATTTAGTGGGTGGGATGTATTTTCAGTTTTTTCCGTCAATACAGTCGGCAGAGATTTCTCTTTGGGGCATAAGCGTATTTGCTTCGTATTTGTTTCTTTGCATATACCCCATCACAATTGAAATTTGGGAGGTGAGAAAATGGAAAGCATTAGAACAGAAAATCTGAGTTTTGCATATCCGGGCAGAGCGGACAATACACTTGAAAATATAAATCTCACTGTTAACCAAGGCGAGTTTGTTCTTGTTTGCGGCAAGTCGGGATGCGGAAAAACCACGCTTTTAAGGCTTTTAAAATCTTCACTGGCTCCTTTTGGGAAGATAAGTGGAAACATATATTTTGATGGCAATCCACTTGCGGATTGCGATAACAAAAAGCAGGCGGCAGGCATCGGTTTTGTAATGCAAAATCCCGATAATCAGATTGTTACGGACAAGGTATGGCACGAGCTTGCCTTTGGGCTCGAGAGCATTGGATACAAAACACCTGAAATCAGGGCAAGAGTATCCGAAATGGCATCATTTTTTGGTATACAAAACTGGTTTTACAAAAAAACGACCGAGCTTTCGGGCGGACAAAAACAGCTGTTAAATCTTGCTTCGGTTATGGTTATGCAACCCTCGGTTTTGATACTTGACGAACCGACAAGTCAGCTTGACCCGATTGCAGCACAGGGATTTTTGCAAACAGTTAAAAAAATCAACCGTGAACTTGGTACTACCATAATTATTACCGAGCATCGTTTGGAAGATGTTTTTCCAATGGCGGACAGAGTTATAGTTTTGGATGATGGCCAAATTATTGCAGATGAATCACCAACTGAAGTTGGGAAGATTTTGGAATCTACAAATCACGATATGTATAAAGCACTTCCAACGCCAATGAGAGTTTATGCAAGAATCCCAAATTCTCTGCCTTGTCCCTTGACCGTAAGAGAGGGCAGATGTTGGCTTGAAGAATATTCAAAAGAAAATACTTTGAATCCTGATGCAATTCCTGAAGATGTTCTGAATGACAATAAAGATACTGTTGTTGAAATTAGAGATGCTTGGTTCAGGTACGAAAAGAATTTGCCCGATGTTGTAAAGGGCTTTAATCTGACTGTAAGCAAAGGTGAACTGTTTGCAATGGTTGGCGGTAATGGAGCAGGAAAGACGACGGTCCTTTCGCTTGTTTCGGGACTTAACACACCATATAGAGGTGATGTGCTTTTAAAAGGACAAAGTATTTCTGAAATTAAAAATTTATATAACGGACTTTTGGGTGTTCTTCCCCAAAATCCGCAGAGTGTGTTTGTCAAAAAGACAGTTTATCTTGATTTGATGGAGATTCTGAACGAAAGAAAGCTTGCAAAGGAAGAAAAAGAACAAAAGATACAAAATATTGCAGGCTTGTGCCGGATTGAAAATCTTTTAGATACACATCCGTATGATTTGTCG
>JAZNKA010000058.1:0-2876 GCA_045578305.1 Clostridia bacterium
ACAATTGGGAAAAACAGAAAACACAAAAGGAATGGGCTTTTTGGATTATGTAAGTGCCTTGCTTTCAGCGGCGGCAGTACTTCCGGGTCTTGACAGTATTGTAGATTTAGTTTCAATACCTGTTGATTTGCTCAGGGGCGATTTGGTTTCTGCGGGATTTGATTTGGTGGGAATAGTTCCGTTTATTGGCGAAGTTGGTGATACAGGTAAGGCTCTTAGGCTAGCGGATAAGGCAATAGATGGGGCAAAAGCAGCAGATAGCATAACAGATGCTGGTAAAACAATAAAATTACCCAAGCCATCAAAATTGAAAAATAGTGGTTGGAAAGACATTACACCACTTGAAATGAAAAAGAACACAACATCACGCACATACAAAAAGAATGATCTAACGATTAGATATGACAAGGGAATAGAGGGTGCCGGTGGTTACAAAGGTAAAGATCATTATCACATTTTAAACCCAAATTCAACAGGTAAACACGATTATTATCTAGATATGTTTGGAAATCCGGTCCCCAAAAATTCAAAGGCTTCGCACATTATACCGTAAAGGAGGATAAAGAATGAAAAAATTAGGTGAGTTAGAGTTATATGATTTTCATGACAGCCTGTTAGAAAGTATTAATTATGATAAAAAGAATAATAAAATAAATATAGAGGTAGATTTCTGCTGTTGGAAACAAGCAAATTATAAAGAAAATGATGATGAAATCGAAATAATTGTCTTATGTTTCGAAAATGTATTGTATGCTAGTATTCCGGATGTTACGTTAAACAGTGATGAGATTATTGAGTTTAGTCTGTTTGAAGACAATACGCTCATGAAAATTGTCGCTTTTAATGATATAGCCAATACCGCGTATGAAATTATTATAAAAGCAGATACTGTTAAAATTGTAAAACTTTAAAGACGGAATTTAAACAAAAAAAGCGACTTGTCTGGGCAAGTCGCTTTTTAATCTTTTATTTATTGAGATTTTCTTCCAATGTGTCCATGCTGCCCTTGATTTCTTTGGGAAGCTTGTCGCCGAACTGTGCAAAGAATTCTCTCTGGTTTGCGAGATCTTCTTTCCATGCCTGCTTGTCGATTGAAAGGAGCTCGGTGATTGCTTCGTCCGAAAGGTCAAGACCGTCAAGTTGGAGATCTTCTTTGTTGGGAACAAAACCGATTTCGGTTTCAACTGCGCCAACTTTGCCGTCGCAACGGTCCAAAATCCAGTTGAGGACACGCATATTGTCGCCGAATCCGGGCCACATAAAGTTGCCTTCGTCGTCAAGTCTGAACCAGTTTACGTTGAAAACTTTGGGAGGATTCGAAATCTTCTTACCCATATCATACCAATGCTGGAAGTAATCAGCCATATTGTAGCCAACGAACGGACGCATAGCCATCGGGTCGCGTCTTACAACACCTACTGCACCTGCAGCAGCTGCGGTTGTCTCGGATGCCATTGTTGCACCAACGAATACGCCGTGATCCCAATCGCGTGCCTGGTATACCAACGGAGCAGTTTTTGCGCGTCTGCCGCCAAATACGATTGCTGAAATCGGAACACCCTGCGGATTTTCAAATTCGGGTGAGATGCAGGGGCAGTTTTTAGCAGGAGCTGTAAATCTTGAGTTGGGATGAGCAAGCTTGTTGCCTTCGGCTGTGAATTCTTTGCCGTTTACATGAGCACCCTTCCACTCGATTGCTTTTTCGGGAGGATTCTTGTCAAGACCTTCCCACCAAACAGTCATATCTTCTTCGTTGATTGCAACGTTTGTGAAGATTGTGTTCTTCTTTGTTGCCTCTAAAGCATTGAAGTTTGATTTTTCAGAAGTACCGGGAGCAACGCCGAAGAAGCCTGCTTCGGGGTTGATTGCATAAAGTCTGCCGTCTTCGCCAACGCGGAGCCAAGCGATATCGTCGCCTACTGTCCAAACCTTGTAGCCCTGATCCTTGAGGAACTTGGGAGGAATAAGCATTGCGAGGTTTGTTTTGCCGCAAGCTGAGGGGAATGCTGCACAGATGTACTTAACTTCGCCCTTGGGGTTTTCAAGACCGAGGATAAGCATATGCTCTGCCATCCAGCCTTCTTTCATACCCTGGTATGAAGCGATACGGAGTGCGAAGCACTTTTTGCCAAGGAGAACGTTTCCGCCATAAGCCGAGTTAACCGACATAATGGTGTTGTCTTGAGGGAAGTGAACGATGTATCTTTCGTCGGGGTTTACATCTCTTTTTGCGTGGAGACATTTTACAAAGTCGCCATCTTCGCCAAGAGCTTCGAGAACTGAACTGCCGACTCTGGTCATGATATCCATGTTGAGAACAACATAGATGCTGTCTGTAAGCTCGATACCGATTTTTGAGAAGGGTGAGCCAACAGGACCCATTGAATAGGGGATAACATACATTGTTCTGCCAACCATTGCGCCGTCATAAAGCTTGTTGAGTTTAGCATACATTTCAGCCGGTGCCATCCAGTTGTTGATGGGACCTGCTTCCTCTTCGGTTTCAGTACAGATGAATGTGCGGTCCTCTACACGAGCCACGTCGTTTTCGGCTGTTCTGTGGTAGTAGCAGCCGGGGAGTTTTTCCTGATTGAGTTTAATCATCTCGCCGCTTCGAACAGCTTCTTCACGAAGAGCTTCGAGCTGAGCCTCGGACCCGTCAATCCAGACAACTTTGTCGGGCTTGCACAAAGCTTTCATTTCTTCGAGCCAGGTGAGAACTTTTTTGTTGTTAGTCATAGTTTTTGACCTCCTTAATATATAGTAGCTAATTATTTATCAAACTGATAAGGAAGACCTGAAAAATTTTTCAACTTCTCCCTTGTATAACATATTATCACAATCTTTGCAAGTTTTCAATATTTTTTTGACAAAAA
>JAZNKA010000059.1:0-2632 GCA_045578305.1 Clostridia bacterium
CCGCTGCATATCATATATGGAAAAAGTGCAGGGACTATGGTGTTTGCACAATGCAAAACCGCCTCGCGACCTGCCGCCATTGCGGTATTTGAATCGGCAAGCAATGCAAATCCCAAATAGAATGTGGCTGCAAATAATATAAATCTCCCTAATTTTTGCACAAAAACAGCTCCTTTTAAAAGCTTGATGTAAAATATATATTCATCAAAAAAGGCTTATAGGCATAAATTTAAGGCGAGGGGAGTCAAATCACATAAGGTTTAAAAATATAAATTTCGCGCAATACTGCGGAAAAATCCACAAATATACGCCAGTATTATTTGCGAATTTCTCCTTGTCTTTCATCAAAATTTCTTATTTTTAAACTCTCCGACCTTAAACGCAGAGAAATTTAGTGCAATTTCAATGCGGAGGACGAAGACAGGCTGACGCCTTTCAAGGACGACAAGTTGAAAGTGTGCAAATTAATCAAATTTAAGGCTTGTGGGATTCGATTCCCCTCGACTTAAGAATAAATAGGGCGGTGAGAAAGTGTGAGAAAAAGAGAAAAACAGCAAAAAGTGCAAAAAAACACTCTGCGCGAAAAAATGGCAGAGTCCCTTGACGCTTCAAAGGAGGTTATACTTGATTCAGCAAAGCTTACTTTTGTCGGCAACCGCGAGCTTGTGGTCGAAAACTACAAAAGCATCAGCGAATATAATGACAACAAAATTATTATTGAGGCAAATCCCTTACCGATCAATGTGTCGGGCGAGGGTCTTACAATAAAGGGTCTTGCAAGAGAGCTTCTTTATATAACAGGCAAAATCAAAGCACTCGAATTCAAAAAGGAGGGCTAAAAGACAATGATAAATAGAATTCTGGCGTTTTTGAAGGGCAGCGTTATCCTTGAGGCCGAAGGTGACTTTTTGGAAAGGTTCCTAAATATATGCAGCAACCGCGGCATCTTTTTGGGTGATATAAAGCGGATAAGCGAGCAAAAAATCAAAGCCGAAATAGGGTTGAAAGGATTTTGCGAAATCAGGCCCATTGCAAAAAAAACACGGACCCGCGTTCGCATAAAAAGACGCTCGGGACTGCCGTTTTTGCTTCATCGCTACCGAAAACGCCGCTTTGCAATTGTTGGGATAGCGGTGTTTTTTGTTATACTCGGGTATCTTTCGACACATATTATGGGTATAGACATAGTCGGAAATCAAAGACTTAATGCATCTGAACTTGAGATTGGGTTAAAAGAGTTTGGGGTGTATCGCGGAGCGGCTCTTTCTTCGGTCGACCGAAAGCTTGTCCAGAACAAAATGATGACAAAATTTGATGACATTGCCTGGATAGGTATAAATATCAAAGGCTCGAGGGTTTATATTGAAGTCAAGGAACGCCTTGACACAAAGCGGACTGTTGACAAAGATATTCCCTGCAACCTGGTTGCGTCGCGTGACGGGCAGATAACGGGACTTGAGGTTGTTTCGGGACAGACTATGGTAAAAATGAATGACATGGTCGAAAAAGGCGACCTTTTGGTAAGCGGAGCAATGGACAGCGGCGTGGTTGGGATAAGGTATGCACACGCTGACGGTGAGGTGTTTGCCAGAACGATATATAAAAAGAGCAAAAAATATCCGCTTGAATTTGTCGAGAAAAATTACACTGACAACACAAAAAAAAGGTACAGCATTATGCTTTTTGGCAAAGAAATCAGACTTTTTTTAAGCGACAAGCTGCCATTTGAATACAGCGACCAAAAAGAAGAAAAGAAAAATTATTATATTATTTCGGATAAATTTTTTCCCATTCGCACATCAAAAACAATATACAGCGAATATGTTCCGCAAAAAAAACGCCGCAGCGAGACCGAGGCGGCGCATTTGGGCAAGACCGAACTTGCGCATGAGCTTGAAAACGAGATAGGGAACAAAGCAAAGGTAGAAAGCCGCAATTTTTCTTACAAGGTGATTGACAAAAACACCGTCGAAGTAACCGCAGAATTTGTGTGCACAGAGGATATTTCGCAAAAGTCGGTAATTGACAAAACCGAGAATATAGATTACAATTAAAGTAGATAAGTGTATCTTTGCACAGGCAAAGAAAGACCATACATTCGAAAATCAAAGGACAGGGGCAAAAATATGGAAAGACACATTGAAGTTGAAAATATGGAAGTTCTTATAAACTTTTTCGGCAGCTTTGACGAAAACATCCGTATTATCGAAAAAGAGCTGGATGTAGCCGTCATCAATCGTGGCACAGACCTCAAAATCAGCGGCGAGCCGGATTCGGTTGACAAGGCTGTAAGGGTAACTCAAAATCTTTTGAAAATGGCGCAGCAGGGCACAGCTATCGGCGAGCAGGAGGTCAGATATGTCCTGTCACAAATTGAGGAAGACAACGACAAAGCGCTTGAAACTCTTGGGACTGACTG
The DNA here is from genome assembly GCA_045578305.1 of Clostridia bacterium. GTDB lineage: Bacteria > Bacillota > Clostridia > Monoglobales > Monoglobaceae > SIG440. The sequence continues at coordinate 2,420 of JAZNKA010000059.1, forward strand.
CGTTTGCATAACCTCGCGCGGAGTTCCCATTCGCGCTAAAACCTTGGGTCAGAAGGAATATATATCAAAAATCGAAAAGAATTCTATAGTTTTCGGCATAGGCCCTGCAGGAACAGGCAAAACATATCTTGCAGTTGCCATGGCGGTAAAGGCGTTTAAAAACAAAGAGGTAAACAAAATCATTCTGACACGCCCGGCTGTTGAAGCAGGCGA
>JAZNKA010000060.1:0-8623 GCA_045578305.1 Clostridia bacterium
CTTACACCTGTAGGTGTGCAAAGAAATTCGTTATCGGAAATTTTTACCGATATATTGCCGTCATTTGCAGCAACCATTCTTCTGTCATAAATTCTCTTACCAATGTCGCAAATTTGCTTTTTGATTTCGTATTCTGACATCATTGTCTTTCTCTCCTTTATATCTTTAAATTTCTTTAATTTGCTTTGTTTTCATATACATAATATCATATATTAATATATTAGTCAATAACTTTTTGTGATTTTTTCTGTGTTTTTGTGTTTTTTTGTTGTTTTTCATCTTCCCCGAGATAAGAAATCAACTCATTTATCCCTTCGCCGGTATAAGCTGATACAAAAAATACTTTTTCGCACCCTGCCAACCGAAGCCATGCCTCTGCCCTTTCGGGCGTTGCATCTTTGTGGTCTATTTTGGTAACGATCCCTATAATCTCGCGGTTTGCCTGCGCCGTACAGCACGGGGCGTATAATGAATATTGCTCGGTCGCACTGAGCAAAAGTCCAACCACATCAGCCTCGTAAGAGTAAAGTGCAAGAGCCCGTGCAAGCTCTTTATTTTCGGCATACTCGCCGGGGGTATCAATTATGACGTCATGATAATTTATGTACTGAGTCTTGTGATACTTGGGTTTTCCGCCTTTTAAAACCTGGGTAAGGGTGGTCTTTCCGCTTTCACTTCTGCCCACCAGAATCAATTTTCGCATCAGGTTCTTGTTATCGGGCACACCGTAAACTTGAGAGTGCTTTCAGCATAGTCACAAAGTGCACGAAGTGATGCCTCAACCTCCGAAACAGTTCCCGTCATAATAAGCGTACCGCTGAAACGATCAACAAATCCTATCTCTGCTCCCGATGCCTTCATTGCAATATCTGCCGCGATTATCGCAGTCTCGGACGGTGACATTGTCACAATCCCTATCGAAGATCTTTCATCAAGATTGGGATCAAGACCCAGTTTTCTGTAAAGAATTTTGTCAGGATTTGCTATCACATGTGCAAGGGTAATCTGTTTTCCTGGAACAAGTTCCTGAATTATTCTCATTCTGTCATCAAAATCTGACAAATTAGCCATTTTTTATCCTCCTATCTGGCACTTAAGTCCTGTTTCTTCTACCGTCTTCTTAAGAAGCTCCATATGCTCTGCCGGTATGCTGCCGACATCTTTCATCGCATATTCTCTGCCCAGGCCTTCGTATTTTGGTTCGCCCAAACGGTGATAAGGAAGCAAGTGAAGTTCGCGCACAGTCTCTAAAGACTTTGCAAAATTCGCTATTGAAGAGATTTCTTCTTTCGAGCAGTTGAATCCCGGTATAACCGGAACTCTTATTATGAGTTCTACACCGCTTTTTGCAATTTTTCTTGCATTTTCCAAAATAAGCTCGTTCGGCTGGGTTGTATATTCCTTGTGTTTTTGGCTGTCGGTATGCTTTATGTCCATCAGATAAAGGTCAAGGTGCTCGAGCAGCTTTTCGATTTTGTCAAAGCTTGCAAAACCGGTTGACTCAATAGCTGTGTTTATGCCCCTGTCATGACATGCACGAAGTATTGCTGCCGCAAAATCAGGCTGAGCCAGGCACTCGCCGCCCGAAAGGGTAACTCCCCCTCCGCTGCGTCTGTAATAAATGCGGTCCTGCTCAATAATCTCCATAACTTCGGCAACGGTGACATCTCTGCCCACAATTTTTTCTTTGCCGTTCATTGTCATTTTCTCGATCTCATAACGCTGAGACTCGGGATTGCAACACCAACGGCAACGAAGAAAACAACCTTTTAAGAAAATTATTGTACGAACACCTGGTCCGTCATGGACTGAAAATTTTTGAACATCAAAAATCCGTCCTTTTGTATTTAAATAATCGCTCATAATTAAATTCCTTTTTGCTCAGTTCTCTCAATTATGTCATCCTGAAGCGATTTTGAAAGAGTTGTAAACAACGCACTGTATCCTGCAACTCTTACAATCAGGTTCTTGTAATTTTCGGGATGAAGCTGTGCATCACGAAGAGTTTCGCGACTTACAACGTTGAACTGCACATGCATACCCTTTTGGTCAAAGTAACCTCTGAGGAGTGCCACAAAGCTTTCGAGCCCCGATGTGCCTTCAAGTGCCGACGGATGGAACTTCATATTGAACAAGGTTCCGTTTGATGCAATAAAGTGGTCAAGCTTTGCAACCGAGTTGGCCGAAGCTGTCGGACCATTCACATCTCTGCCTGCTGCAGGCGACACGCCGTCAGCCACAGGAGTTTTCGCATATCTGCCGTCAGGAGTTGCACCCGTCTGTGCACCCAGCGGAACATTTGCCGAAACAGGATAAAGCCCTGCGTGGAAAATACCGCCTCTGGGATTTTTGTACTGTTCTACAGGCTTTGTATAAGTGTAAGCAACATCTCTTGCAAAAGCATCAACCTCGGCGATATCGTTGCCGAACTTGGGAACTTCTTCAATCATCTTAAGAATTTCCTGATATCTTCCATTACCGTCGCTCAAAGCTCCGCCGTTTTTAGCAACTACATTCTGATAAATATCCGCAATCTGTTCTTTAGAGACATTTACTCCCTTTTCCGCCAAAGACTTTACAAGACCAACTGTTATCTTCTTTATTTCTTCGTTGTTTGCCATGTCTTTGCCGAAGTTATTGTCAAGAGCCGCTTTAAGCTCTGAAAGTGTGAACTTTCCCTCGTCAAACACCAGCTGTTTGATTGCATAAAGTCCGTCTGCAACATTGGAAATGCCAAATCCCTGAGGGCCTGTAAAGTTGTAAACAGCTCCGCCCTCCTGAACACTCTTGCCCTTTCCTATACAATCTTCAATCATACCCGAAAGGAACGGAAGAGGACATCTTTGCATATGTGCCAGGTCAATAGCATTGTCAGCATCAGCCATAAGCGATATCATATAGTTCATATGTTCTTTATAGGCACCATAAAACTCGTCAAAGGTCTTCATTTTCTCGACTTCACCGGTTTTTACGCTTATCTGTTTGCCCTCATCAACACCGCTTGAGAAAACAAGCTCAAGGGGTCTGCACATATTGAAGAATGCAGCGTCATGCCAACCGTCTGTCTTGCCTGACTTCTGAGGCTCAACACAACCGATGATGTTGTATTGTCTGGCATCTTCAAGAGTAAGTCCGCGGCTTATAAGCGCCGGGATGATAACTTCGTCATTGTAATAAGCAGGAAGACCGCAACCTGTACGGGTAAGTCTTGCCGCTTTGATTAAAAGCTCGTGAGGCGTTTTGTTCCACACACGCATCGAAAGTGATGGTTGCGGAAGCTTGGTATTCATTGATGCGTTTATACACATAAATGACATATCATTTGTGGTATCTTCGCCATTTTTATCCTGACCGCCAACAACCAGGTTCTGGAACATACTGTAGCCTGCAAAGCCCTCGGCAGATGCAGCATCACGGCACTTGTTGAGATCATTGAGTTTAACCCACACACAATCCACAAGTTCTTGTGCAGATTCGCGAGTGATTATACCTTTGTCAAGATCCTTTTTGAAGTAAGGATACATATAAACATCAAAACGTCCTGGTGAAATCGAGTGACCATTTGACTCGGTCTGGACAAGAAGTTGAACAAACCAGAACGACTGGCACGCTTCGTAGAATGACTCCGCTCCGTTTTCAGGAACTCTTGCACAGTTTTTTGCAATTGCCAGAAGCTCTTCACGTCTTCTGGGGTCAGTGCATTTTTGTGCCATCGAAGATGCAAGTTCTGAATATCTTTTCGCATATGTAATTCCGGCTTCAAAGGTTTCAATTACCGCTTCAAGAAAGATACGCTTCTGCGAAGCATTTGCATCTCTCAAATCTACCTTTTCAAGCTCGGCTTTTGCTTTTTTAATAATTCCGCCAAAACCAATTTCCAAAACTTCGCTGTAATTAACAGTTACATGTCCCACACCATTGTAAAAATAGTTGCCCGGTGTGAAAATGTTATGTTTTATTGCATCAAGGGTCTCCGCCTTCATATAAGAAGTTGCAAGGTCGCTGGTTGTTTTGCCTCTCCAATACTTAAATACTTCTTTTAATTCAGCTTTTGTATCATCTGCCAGATAAAACGGGTCAGCGGATCTTGTTGCAACCGTGTCCAGCTCATCTTCCATCCATTCAAATGAAAACTCAGGAAACATCTGGCAGCCTCTTGCTTTTTTTGTCGAGCTGCCGACGATAAGCTCATTGTCTCTGATTGTAACGGGAAGTTTTTCCATAAGGGCACGGAAAGCCTTAGCCCTCCTCGAAATCATAGGAAGCCCTTCTGTTTCTTTATAGCTTTCAGTCAATATAACGGCACGGTCAGCCTCAATTTCGGGCATTTTTTGAAACAATGCGTCTCTCAATTTCTCGATACGTGGTGACACGGGTATATCTGCTGTATAAAATTTAGCCACTGTAATTTTTCCTTCTTTCTATGGAAATACTTTCTCTAATTTAACACATACATCATACAACAAAACAAAAAAAATGTCAATAGAAACAGAGAAAAAAAAAGAGAAAATTATTAAAAACAAAAATTTTTTGACAAAAATCACAAAAAAACAGCCATCCAAAGGTATTGGATGGCTGTTTTGATTTTTAAAAATTATTTATCTTCTTTATTTCTTGCAGCCTTTACTACCAATTTATAAAGAGCAAAAAGTGCAATAGCATTAGGTATTACCATCAGGTAATTAAAGAAGTCGGTAAGCTCCCAAACCAAATCGTTTGAAAGGAGTGTTCCCATAAATATAAACGCAATAGCAATTAAAGAATATATTGTAACTGCAATCTTGTTGTTCTTAAAAAGGTACTGAACATTCAGCTTTCCAAAGAAGTTCCAGCTTAAAACAGTTGAATAAGCAAAGAACAAAAGGCAGATTGCAACAAATATATTACCGAAGTTTCCAAAAGGAATTGCCATCGAAACCGCCGTCTGCATTGCAGTAGTCTTTGCCACAACTGCATCTGCGCCCGAAGTTGCAGCCAGGTATGCATCTCCCGAAAGACCTGCAAGAATACCGTCGCCTGCATAGAGGCAAGAGATAACAACAAGCGCTGTCATTGTAAGAACAACAAATGTATCAATAAACACACCTATCATAGCCACAACACCCTGGTCATGAGGTTTCTTTACATTTGCCATCGCGTGAGCATGAGGAGTCGAACCCATACCTGCTTCATTTGAGAAAAGGCCTCTCTTTGCACCCTGGCTGATTGCAGTCTTAAGTGCATAACCGATTCCACCGCCTATAAGAGCCGAGGGAGTGAATGCATACTTAAATATCATACCAACTGTCTCGGGGATGTATTTGATACGAACAGCAAGCACAACAATTCCGCCAATCAGGAAGAGTGTAGCCATAAAGGGAACTATCTTTTCGGTAACTGCTGCAAGTCTTTGTACGCCACCGATGAAGATTATTACCGAAATTATCGCTATAATCACACCTACAACCCAGCCTTCAACGCCAAAAGCATTGTTGCACGACTCTGCAATTGAGTTTGTCTGTACCATACTTCCCATAAAGCCAAGAGCAAGTATACTTGCAATCGCAAAGAATATTGCCAAGAATGTACCAAAGCCGTTGGGGAAAGCCTTCTTTATGTAATAAACAGGGCCGCCGTGAATTTCGCCGTTTTCGTCTTTAATTCTTGTTTCCTGAGCAAGAACTGCCTCGGCATAAATCGTAGCCATACCCAAAAATGCGATAACCCACATCCAGAATATTGCACCGGGACCACCAATCAAAATAGCGCCCGAAGCACCCACAATGTTACCTGTTCCGACCTGAGCCGCGATTGCGGTTGCAAGCGCCTGGAACGACGAAAGACCGCTCTGCTGCTTTCCTCCGGAAAGCTTGAAGTTTCCAAATACCGATTTCATACCTTCGCCAAAGCATCTAACCTGAACAAAACGAGTCTTGATCGAGAAGAACAAACCTACCCCTATCAAAAGGATAATCAAGATGTAGTCCGAAAGGTACGCGTTGGCTTTTGCCACAATGTTTAACAATGTTTCCTGCATAAAAATGCCTCCTTAAAAAATAAAATAAGCTGCCTTGTTTGGCAGCTCCGGAAATGACACACAGACATAATAAAATATAAATTAAAGATTTGTCTGCTCCGTCCTTTTGCCTGAGAGATTCAGCTCAAAAATTTGAGCCTTGCACCTTCGGCACTCGGTATCCGAGTTTCTCCGGAGTCTCCTCCACCTTCGGTCTTCAAAAAATTCCAAAGGCTTCACAAGATTTATAAAACTTATTATACACAAAAAAATTATATTGTCAACACCTTTTTTCAAATTTGTCGTAAAAAGTAAAAAAATGTTCCTTTGTTCAAAATTAACTGACCCCCCAAAAGTTAGATTTTTGATCAAACTTTTGGGGGGAGGTTCAAAAGAAACACTTTTTATTATTATTTGTCAGAATTACCGCAGTTTCCATTACATTGCCTTGAATGTGGACATCCTATGCAATGTTCTCCTCGGTTTTTTGCTTTTCTTATGTACCAAACAGCGCCGCCTAAAATAGCTAAAAGAACAACAGATACAATTATATCTACCATATTTTATACCCTCGCACTCATTTTTTTAGTATCCGAGCCAAGTGTATATTCCTCTTTAAGCTTTCTGTCGGTATTGCGGATAAGCATAACTACAACCGCAACCATCACAGCCACAGCCAATCCACCAACAACAGCAGCACCAACATTAAGAACCGCAGGATCAGTGATAAGTGTTCCAATTGTATATACAAGGTATCCAACAGTATAACCTACGGCAAGCTGAAGACCAATGCCGCCCCAAAGCCATTTTGCACTCTTCATTTCGGCATTCATCGCACCAATAGCCGCAAAGCAAGGAGGTGTATAAAGGTTAAACATCAAATACGCAAGTGCTGCAACCTTTGTAATTGCAAATACTGTTGCAACCTCCGCTCCTGCACCCTCCATAAGTGCAAGTTCTTCGGTATCAATAAGGTTTTCAAGTCCTACAAAACAAACTGCAAGTGTACCAACAACATTTTCTTTAGCAATAAAGCCCGTAACCGCTGCTGCAGCAAGCTGCCAAGAAAGAACACCGACAACAGGAACAAGTATGTATGCAAACGGACTTGCAATAGTTGCAAGAATTGAATTATCCGCCGTTTCTGCAACTTGGAAACTCCAAGTAAAGGCTTGCATAATCTGAACTGCCATATTACAAAGAAGAATAATAGTAGCAGCTTTTACTATGTACGCCCAGCCACGACTGCACATTGATTTGAATGCGCCCCAAAGCGAAGGAACTTTGTATTCCGGTAATTCGATAATAAAGAAAGATTTTCTTGCTTTATAACCTGTGATTTTGTTTACAAGTAATGCGCCTAAGAATATGAGTACGATACCGGAAAGGTACATAAGTGTGCTAACCCAGCCTGCATCATCAAAGAAAGCACCTGCAAAAAGTGCAATTACGGGGATTTTAGCGCCACAAGGCATAAACGGCGAGAGCATCGCTGTTGCTCTTCTTTCGCGCTCGTTTCTGATGGTACGGCTTGCCATAATGCCGGGAACTGCACAGCCGATAGTGATAACAAACGGAATAACCGACTTGCCCGAAAGCCCTACTTTTTTGAAGATGGGGTCAAGCACAACTGCAACACGCGACATATATCCGCAATCTTCCAATAGTGCAATCAGAAAGTACATAACCATTACAAGCGGCAAAAATCCTACAACTGCTACAACGCCGCCAATAACACCATCAACTAGAAGTGCTGACAGAAGTGGGTTTGCATTTTCCAAAAGACCGCCAACCCAGCCCTGGAATGTTTCGAGCCATCCAACAAGCCAGTCTGCTATAGGAGTTCCCACCCAAACCTGCGAAATCTGGAACACAAGATACATAACGACCGCAAAAATCGGGATACCAAGCCACTTGTTGGTAAGAACTGCGTCAATCTTGTCGCCAAAATTCTTATCTTTTGTAAACGCCTTGCGACTTTCAACTTCTCCTACAATTTTATTTACAAACTCAAAGCGTTTGCGGTCTGCAGCTTCAACGGCAGCTTTGCTTGTAAGGTCAATTTCCCCCTGAGTGTAAACCGCATTCTGCACACTTCCTGCGCGCTGAACCGCCGCTTCAACAACATCCTGTAAGCCATTTGAAGAAACAGAGACAGTTTCAATCACAGGGCAAGCAAGCTTTTCAGAAAGTTTTTCTACATCAATTTTTGTACCCTTTTTCTCGTTGATATCGCTTTTGTTAAGAGCAACTACAACAGGCACGCCAAGCTCTAAAAGCTGAGTTGTGAAGAAAAGAGAACGGCTAAGGTTTGTAGCATCCACAATGTTGATAATTACATCGGGATTCTCTTTTTTTACATAAGAACTTGTGATGCTTTCTTCAGATGTGAAAGGTGACATCGAATAAGCACCGGGCAAGTCCACGGCGATAAGTTCTTCGCTTCCTTTATAATAAACCTTTTTGATTGGATGCTCTTTTCTCTCGACGGTAACACCCGCCCAGTTGCCGACCTTTTCGTTTCTGCCGGTAAGGGCATTGTACATCGTTGTTTTACCTGAGTTCGGATTGCCGGTTAAAGCAATTCTCATAATATATTCCCCCTTATATTTAAATCCTTATGGATTA
>JAZNKA010000061.1:0-28751 GCA_045578305.1 Clostridia bacterium
GATTGCAAGGCATTTTTCTGTTATTTCACAAAATCCTCACAAACAATCTCCAATCGTTATAAATAAGGTGATAAAAAGCCCTCAGAGACGGGCAAGAGAGAAAACCGCCTTATGAACAGCGATTGGTGGGTGTTTCGAAAATTGTCGAGGACATCGAAAATCGGTGGTGCAATTAATTTCCGCTGCGGGCACCACCGATTTAATGAGAGGCTTAAAAAGTTTAAGCTTTCGAGTGGTCGATACCGCAGACAATTTGAGTATTACAACCACCTGAGAAGTGAATCGGCGCGGCAGGGGGTTTGTAAGGGGGTCTTGCTGTTGAGACCCCCTTATAAAAGAAACCATAAATAGTTCTATAAATTTAACTTGGGGGATTTAAAAGGGGGTAATCTCCCTTTTAAAAATAAAAAGGTTATACTCCCCTTTCCTCCCGAATATGTTTTTAATGTATGAGGGAGGAAAGGGGAACTCTATGCTCAATTATATTTGGTGCGGAATGATAATTGTATCTTTTGCGGTGGCGGTTTTTACGGGAAATGTCGAGACAATCACAAATGGCGCATTGGAGGGAGCGGCTGCGGCTGTTGAAACCTGCATTGGACTTTTGGGCAGTATGTGTCTTTGGAGCGGACTTGCAAAGGTGGCAGAAAATTCGGAGCTTGTGGATGTTTTTGCAAAGCTCCTGAGACCTATTACTAAAATTATTTTCCCAAAGCTTAAATCAAACTCGGCAGCACTTCGTGCGATTGTTATGAATATGGTGGCAAACCTTTTGGGGATGGGCAACGCCGCAACGCCGCTTGGAATAGCCGCGATGAAAGAACTTGACAAGCTGAACGGCAGAAAAAGTAGGGCAAGCAACGAAATGTGTATGTTTGTTGTAGTGAATACCGCGTCAATCCAGCTTATCCCGTCAACCGTAATTTCGCTCAGGCAAATGTATGGATCGCTAAACCCAACTGAGATTGTCGTTCCGGTGTGGATTTGCAGCATATGCGTGTTGACAATCGGGGTTGTAGCGGCGAAATTTTTTGAAAAAAGGTCGGCAAGACTGTGAGGATAATTTCTGTTTTTTCGGTGCCGGTGATGATTGTAGGAATTGTTGCTTTTGGACTTTTTAAAAGAATAAATGTATATGACAGTTTTGTCGATGGCGCAAAAACTGGCGCTCAAAATATGCTGCAGATTGTCGCTCCGTTGGTTGGGCTTATGGTCGGGATTTATATGCTTAGAAACTCGGGGGCGATGGAAATTATTGGGAAGATATTGCAGCCAATAACCGATTTTGTAGGCATACCTGCCGATGTGCTGCCGCTTGCTCTGCTTAGACCGGTGTCAGGAAGCGGTTCGATGGCTATTGTAAATGATATTTTCAAGAATTTTGGACCGGATTCTACGGTTGGCAAAATTGCATCGGTAATGATGGGGTCAACCGAGACGACATTCTATACTGTTGCAGTTTATTTTGGGACGGTAGGCATAAAAAATTTGCGACACACGCTGAAATCGGCATTGCTTGCAGATGTCGCAGGAATGATATTGTCGGTTTGGGTTGTCAAAATGTTGGTGCTATGACAAAACAGCTCCTGCGGAAAGCTTTCCGCAGGAGCTGTAATTTTGTTTTAGATAAATAAGTGTCTTGGCAGTCCATCTACCATAAATGGCGAAAGTTCGCCGAGGATAAGAGGTCTTGCATAGTCTTCGAATTCTTTTGAAACATAGGTTCCGTTGTTGATAATCCATTCGTCAGGAACCCGCTTTTCTTCATTCGCAACCTTTTGGACATCGCACAGCTCGGTTATTATACTGTAGGGGTCATTGGAAATTCGTTTAAAGATTACCATCTTGCCGTTTTCGCCGTTAAGAGCGGCAACCACGGCATCTGCGCCTGCCATAAAGGCTTCGGAAATGTCGCAACTTGACACCAGATGCGATGCACAACGTTGAAGAGTTGAAAATACGATACCACGTGTTTTTATACCTGTGCAGTCAGTCAAGTAGTCCGAAAGATACATAGCGGTTCCGCCAAGAAGTTTGTGACCGAACGAGTCAGTGATGATGCTTTTTTTGTTTACTTCGCAAACATATCTTCCGCTTGCGTCCTTCACACCTTCCGAGATGGCAACTGTAACAACCTTGTTGTCTTTTTTCAGGTCTTTTATTCTTTGCACAAAGTTATTAAGGTCAAAAACTTTTTCAGGCAAGTAAATAAGGTCAGGCCCCGAGCAATCCTCACTGCGTGAAAGTGCGGATGCCGCTGTCAGCCAGCCTGCATTTCGACCCATAATTTCTACAATAGTGATAGAGTCGGTCGAATATGTCTTTGCGTCGCAGATGATTTCTTTCATCGCGGTAGCGATGTACTTTGATGCCGAGCCATAGCCGGGGGTATGGTCTGTTGCAGCAAGGTCGTTGTCTATGGTTTTGGGGATACCGATAAAACGGATGTCCGAATCGATTTCCTTTCCGTATGCCGAAAGCTTTGCAATGGTGTCCATAGAGTCATTGCCGCCTATGTAAAAAAAGTAGCCGATTTCAAGCTTTTTCAGCACTTCAAATATTTTTTTATAGGTTTCGGGGCTGCTTTCCCGCATTGGAAGCTTGTAACGGCAGGTACCCAAAAAAGATGCGGGGGTACGCTTTAAAAGTTCTATATCAAGATTGCTCTTTATGTAATCCGAGATATCGACATAGCTTTCGTTTAAAAGCCCTTCGATACCATTTCGCATACCATAAATTTTTTTGCAGCCATGGTCTCTTGCAGTTTTAAAAACTCCGGCCAGACTGGAATTGATAACAGATGTAGGTCCACCTGATTGCCCTACGATAACATTTGTATTGGACATAATTTCGCTCCTTTGCCTTAAGAGTATAACAACCCTTATATAAGTATAACACAGCTTCTTTGTCAAAGTCAACTAACTTTGGGTTGCTCGAATCTGTAAAGGGGAGTTGGCACAAAAAAGCGTGTTTAGTATAAATATTATCGAAAGTTTTGGAATATGCAGAATTTTAAAAAAATCTTGAAGAAAATAAAAAAATTTGATATAATTAACATATTAAATTTTCGAAAACAAAATGGGGTGAGGAGCGTTGAAAACAGAATACAAAACAGTTTTAAAAGAGGCATCGGCAGAGCTTGTTGAAAAACGCTCTCGGTTTATTGCAACGGTAAAACCTGTAAGAACAGAACAAGAGGCGCTTGAAACCCTTGAAACCATAAAAAAAGAATATTGGGATGCAAGGCATAATGTTTATGCCTATGTAATAGAAGAAAACAATATCCAGCGTTATAGCGACGATGGCGAGCCTGCGGGCACTGCGGGGCTTCCTGTGCTTGAAATGATAAAAAAAGAGGGACTTGGCAATCTGATCGTGGTGGTAACAAGATATTTTGGTGGTATACTTCTTGGGACAGGCGGACTTGTGCGTGCGTATTCGCAATCCGCAAAAATGGGAATTGAGGCAGCAGAGCCTGTAAAAATGGTTTTGTGCCGGGATGTAAAAGTTTTTTGTGATTATTCACTTTTGGGTAAGGTTCAAAGCGAAATACTGGGCAGAAATTTTAAAATTCTTGACACAGAATATGGCGAAGGTGTGACGGTTAATTGTTTTGTACCCGAGACCGATGTAACAAGCTTTTGTGAGGACCTGATTGACAAGACAAACGGCAGAATAAAGATAGAGACAGGAGAAGTAGGGTATAATCAAGTATAATTAAGAGAAAAGTGAAGAGAGAATAGTGAAAAGATAAGAACACAAAAATAAAAAGCACTCAAAGTGAGTGCTTTTTATTTTTGGAGCGGAAGACGAGATTCGAACTCGCGACGTTCACCTTGGCAAGGTGACGCTCTACCACTGAGCCACTCCCGCATATCTAATTTTCAATTGCAAAAGATATTTTAGCATATTTTTGGGCGGTTGTCAATAGCTAAATGCTAATTTTTTGAGGAGAAAACAAAAAATCCGGGCCAGGATATCCCGACCCGGAAGATAAAAACTATTTGCGATATTCGTCAATAATTTTCTTCATGGTATCCTTAGCCGGACCACCGACAATTTTGCGCATATTGACGCAGGTCTCAAGCGAAATAGCATCATACACATCATCGGTAAAGATGTCAGAAAAGGATTTGAATTCGTCAAGAGTAAGTGCATCGATTACGGTATCTTTGTCAAGGCAGTATGCTACCATTTTGCCGACAACGGCGTGGGCATCGCGGAAGGGAAGTCCTTTTTTTACAAGATAGTCAGCAACATCTGTTGCATTTGTAAAGCCGCCTTTTGCACCCATGAGCATCTTGTCTTTGCGAAGTGTCATTGTGCTGAGCATACCCTCGAATACGGGCAGACACATTTTTACGGTGTCAATGGCATCAAAAATCTGCTCTTTGTCTTCCTGCATATCCTTGTTGTATGCGAGGGGAAGACCTTTCATCATGGTCAGAAGTCCCATAAGGTCTCCAAATACCCTGCCCGATTTACCGCGCGCAAGCTCGGCAATGTCGGGGTTTTTCTTTTGGGGCATAATGCTTGAGCCTGTGCTGTAGGCATCGTCAAGTTCCACAAAAGAGAATTCGTTTGAACTCCAAAGGATAACTTCTTCAGAAAAACGACTGAGGTGAACCATAATCATCGACAGAACAAAGGCAAGCTCGCAGACGAAGTCGCGGTCTGACACTCCGTCGATGCTGTTTTTTGTTATGTCCGAAAATTCCAACTCTTTTGCCACAAAGTCGCGGTCAAGAGGATAGGTTGTCCCAGCCAAAGCACCACTGCCAAGAGGCATAATATTCATACGCTCTTTCCAGTCGTTAAGCCTTGAAAGGTCGCGCGAAAACATCTCATAATATGCCATAATATGATGAGCAAAGGTGATGGGCTGTGCTTTTTGCAAATGTGTGTATCCCGGCATAATGGTATCAAGGTTTTTGTCTGCGATGTCAAGGATTGTCGAAAGAAGACTGTAAAGCATTTCGGCAAGTTCCCCGGCTTCGTCACGAAGATAAAGCCTTGTGTCAAGCGCAACCTGGTCATTGCGGCTTCTGCCTGTGTGAAGACGCTTGCCGACATCGCCAATGCGCGAGATAAGGATTGTTTCGATGTTCATATGGATATCTTCGGCGTCAATGGTAAAGTCAACCTTGCCGTTTTCGATATCCACAAGTATTTCGCCAAGTGTTTTGACGATAAGCTCGGAATCTTCTTTTGAAATTATGCCCTGCTTGCCAAGCATTTTTGCATGGGCCTGACTGCCGCGGATGTCCTGCTTGTACATACGCGAGTCAAAGCGGATTGACGAATTGAAGTCGTCGACCGATTTGTCTGTTGATTTGGAAAATCTTCCACCCCAAAGTTTCATAAAAATTGTCTCCTGTATAAAAGTTTCAGGGGTATCGGTGATACCCCTGTGTGTTTAAAAAACTATTTCTCTTGATTTTTATCTTTCATAATAGCACGAACTTTAAGCGGCAGACCGAAGAGGTTGATAAATCCTTCGGCATCCTTGTGGCTGTAAAGCTCTTTGCTGTCGCCAAAGCTTGCAATATCCTCGTTGTAAAGCGAGTAAGGTGATTTTGCGCCTGCAGGTGTGCAGTTGCCTTTGTAGAGCTTAAGTCTTACTGTACCGGTAACGGTCTTTGTCATTTCGTCGTACATAGCCGACATAGCCTCGCGAAGAGGAGTAAACCATTTTCCGTCGTATACAAGCTGCGAGAATTGAGTATGGCTCATTCTTTTGAAACCCTGAGTGTCGCGGTCAAGACAGAGATACTCAAGCTCCTGAATTGCGGTATAAAGGATTGTACCGCCTGGAGTTTCGTATACGCCGCGAGACTTCATTCCAACAAGTCTGTCCTCGACGATATCTGCAATGCCGACGCCGTTTGCGCCACCAAGAGCGTTAAGCTTTTCAACAAGTTCAACAGGACCCATCTTTTTGCCGTCTACCGAAACAGGAACTCCTGCTTCAAAGCCGATTTCAACATAAGTGGGCTCGTCGGGTGCTTGAGCAGGTGATACGCCAAGCTTAAGAAGACTGTCGTATTTTGGCTCGTTCCACGGGTCTTCCAAATCCATACCCTCGTGGCTGATGTGCCAGATATTTCTGTCGCGTGAGTAAAGGTCTTTTTTGGTAACCGGAATTTCGATACCATGAGCCTCGGCATAGTCAACAGCATCTTCACGCGATTTGATGTCCCAGATTCTCCAGGGAGCAATTATCTTCATTTCGGGCGCAAGAGCTTTGATTGTAAGCTCAAAACGCACCTGGTCGTTTCCTTTGCCGGTAGCGCCGTGACAGATTGCAACAGCGCCCTCTTTTTTAGCTATCTCAACAAGTCTTTTTGCAATGATTGGTCTTGCGTGAGATGTGCCGAGGAGGTATTTTCCCTCATACATTGCACCCGACTTAAGAGTGGGGAATATGTAATCTTTAACATATTCGTCTCTTAAATCCTCTATATAACATTTAAGAGCGCCTGATTTAATTGCACGTTCTTCAAGTCCGTCTGTTTCTTTTCCCTGACCCACATCACCGCAAACGCAGATAACATCATAATCGTAGTTCTCCTTAAGCCAGGGGATAATAATTGATGTATCAAGACCGCCTGAGTATGCAAGTACAACTTTTTCTTTTGCCATTATTTTTACCTCCAAGTGAAACAAGCCGTTTCTGTATAAAAAGCTTGTTTTATTTTGCTTTTTATATTATAATGGCTTTGTCGGAAAAATGCAACAGTTTTTTAAAAGATTTTTGTATTTTTATGCAAAAAAGTGAATTTTTATGCAAAAGATGCTACAAATATGTGAAAGGAAACCAAAATGAGGATACTTGGGATTGACCCCGGATATGCAATTGTGGGGGTCGGATGTATTGATTATGAGGGAAATCATTTTAAAATAGTTGAGTATGGAGCAATCACAACCGAGGCGGGCGAGGAAATGTCTGACAGACTTAAAAAAGTTTATGACGAACTTTCGGATATGATTGAAAGAGTAAAACCCGATGCTGTGGCAATCGAAGAATTGTTTTTTTACAACAACCAAAAAACCGCTATTAACGTTGCTCAGGCGAGGGGCGTTTTGGTGCTTGCGGCCAAAAATTATGGAATTCCAGTTTTTGAGTATACACCGCTTCAGGTCAAGCAGGCGGTAGTAGGATATGGCAGGGCAGAAAAAAATCAGGTTCAGCAAATGACTAAGGCTATACTTGGACTTTCCGAGGTTCCAAAACCCGATGACACTGCCGATGCCCTTGCGATAGCTGTGTGCCATGCACACACGGGCAAAAATAGACAGTACATATATTAGAAAATTGTGAACATTGTTAAAAAATTAACCAATTTGCCAAAAAATATTGCATCTAAAAAAGAAGTATGATATATTTAAAAAAGAGCAAGATTTTTATTTTATTATATAAAAGGAGAGATAAAAATGGCAAGATTTACTCTACCCCGCGATTTGTATCATGGTGAAGGGGCTTTGGAAACCCTAAAAACCTTGAAGGGCACGCGCGCAATGGTTTGCGTTGGCGGCGGCTCGATGAAGAAATTCGGTTTTCTTGACAAGGTTACCGCTTATCTTGAGGAAGCAGGTATGGAGGTTAAGCTGTTTGAAGGAATAGAGCCCGACCCCTCGGTTGATACTGTTATGCGCGGAGCAAAAGAGATGGAAGCGTTCCAGCCTGACTGGATTGTTGCTATCGGCGGCGGCTCGCCAATTGATGCGGCAAAGGCTATGTGGATCAAGTACGAATATCCCGAAATCACCTTTGAAGAAATGTGCGTGGTATTCGGCATTCCCGAGCTTCGCAAAAAGGCTAAGTTCTGTGCAATCCCATCGACTTCGGGTACTGCGACAGAAGTTACTGCATTTTCGGTTATTACAGACTACGAAAAGGGCATCAAATATCCCCTTGCTGATTTCGAAATCACTCCGGATATTGCCATTGTTGACCCGGCACTTGCAGAAACTATGCCTCAAAAGCTTACTGCTCATACCGGTATGGATGCTATGACACACGCGATTGAAGCTTATGTTTCGACTGCAAACAGTGATTTTACTGACCCGCTTGCAATTTTTGCAATCAAGATGATTCAGGACAATCTTATTGATTCTTATAACGGCGATATGTCAAAGCGTGCGACAATGCACAATGCTCAGTGCCTTGCAGGTATGGCATTCTCGAATGCACTTTTGGGTATTGTTCATTCTATGGCTCACAAGACCGGTGCAATATTTGAGGACTTTGGCGCACATATTATTCATGGTGCGGCAAATGCTATGTATCTTCCCAAGGTTATCGCATACAACGCAAAAGACGAGACAGCTAAAAAGCGTTATGGTGTGATTGCGGACTTTATGAATCTGGGTGGTTCAAACGATGACGAAAAGGTTGCAAACCTTATCGCGTTCCTTCGTGATATGAACGACAAGCTCAACATTCCGCAGTGCATCAAAAATTACGGTGCAGACAGCTATCCTTGCGAACAAGGCTTTGTGCCTGAAGAAGTATTCCTTGAAAGACTTCCCGAAATCGCAAAGAATGCAGTTGCGGATGCTTGCACAGGCTCCAACCCGCGCAGCATCAATCCCGAGCAGATGGAAAAGCTTCTTAAGTGCTGCTACTATGACACAGAGGTTGATTTTTAATCATTAAATACCTTGCCGTCAGTCCAAAATCTTTGGGCTGACGGCTTTTTATTATGTGCTTTTGGGGTTGATTTTTCAAAAAAAAGAGAGTATAATAAATGTAATATATTTAAAGTGGGAAAATTTTGTAATTATTCCCGGCGAAAGGCAAAGGGCAAAGGATTATGTTTTATTATATAAAAGGTGAAATTGCACTCAAAACCGACAGCTTTGTCGTGATTGATGCAGGCGGAGTCGGATATCGGCTTTATGCAAGCACTGCTACTCTGGAAAAAATCGGAACTGCGGGAGAGATTGCAAAGCTTTATACCTATTCAAATTTCAAATCGTCAGCTGATATTTTTGATATTTATGGTTTTGCCGATTTGGAAGAGCTTAACCTTTTTGAAATGATAATCGGCGTGTCAAGAGTCGGCGCAAAAACCGCGATTGCTTTGCTTTCGAACATTTCACCGTCAAAATTTGCACTTTGTGTTTCGACAAACGATTACAAATATATCGCAAGCAAGACCCCGGGCCTTGGTGCCAAGGGAGCCGAACGTATAGTTCTTGAACTTAAGGACAAGTTCAAGGGTGTTGACCTTGACGGTATTTCGCCAGAAGAAGTAACAGAGGTTTATCACGGCGGAAGCTCTGACCGCGACGAAGCTGCAGGTGCGCTTATGGTACTTGGCTATTCGTCACAGGAGGCAAAGCGTGCGGTTGCATCGGCAAGCGGTACTGTTGAAGAAATGGTAAAGATAGGTTTAAAAAACTTGATGAAAGGTTAAACCAATATTATGGAATTTGAAAACGAAAGCCGCATTATTTCGGCAAAAGAAATGGGTGGCGACAACGAAATTGAATATGGACTGAGGCCAAAGACATTGGACGATTACATCGGGCAGACAAAGGTGAAAGAGAATCTTAAGGTTTTTATGGAAGCTGCAAAAAACCGCGGCGAACAGCTTGACCATGTTTTGCTTTATGGACCTCCGGGCCTGGGCAAAACCACTCTGGCTGGCATAATCGCCAACGAGATGGGAGTAAACATCCGCATCACATCCGGTCCAGCAATCGAAAAACAAGGCGATTTGGCGGCGCTGCTTACCAACCTTTCGGAGAATGATATTTTGTTTATTGACGAAATTCACCGACTTAATCGCAGCGTTGAGGAAATCCTCTATCCTGCGATGGAAGACGGCGCACTTGATATTATCATCGGCAAAGGTCCGTCGGCAAGGTCAATAAGGCTTGACTTGCCCAAATTCACGCTTATCGGTGCAACCACCAAGGCAGGTGCACTTACGGCGCCGCTTCGCGACAGATTTGGCGTTATAAGCCGGCTTGAAATTTACAAAACCCAGGACCTTATGGAAATAATAAAGCGCTCGGCGGGAATTTTGAATATTGAAATAACCGAAAAAGGAGCGGCTGAAATTGCTTCAAGGTCAAGGGGTACCCCACGAATTGCAAACCGACTTCTGCGAAGAGTCCGTGATTTTGCCGAGGTAAAGGCAAACGGCGTTATTACCGACCAGGTTGCAGATTTTGCACTGAGGATGCTGGAGGTTGACAAGCTTGGACTTGACTCGACAGACAAACGAATGTTGCTTTCGATAATCAACAACTATGACGGCGGTCCTGTCGGACTTGACACCATTGCCGCAACAATTGGCGAAGAGAGCGACACCATAGAGGATGTGTACGAGCCGTTTCTGATGCAGATTGGGTTTATAAACCGCACTCCCAGAGGAAGAATGGTAACAAGGCTTGCATACGAGCATTTTGGAATTGAGTACAGGTCCGGTAATGTCAGCGAGCCTGAAATTACACTGTTTGATGATGTAAAAGAATAAATAAACGAGAAGGATTTGGTATAATGGAAAAACAAAAGTTTTATCTTACAACAGCAATTGCATATACATCAAGAAAGCCACATATAGGCAACACCTATGAGGTTGTTCTTTCGGACAGTATAGCAAGATTTAAAAGAGGTATGGGTTTTGATGTCTTCTTTTTGACCGGCACAGACGAGCATGGTCAAAAAATTCAGCAGCTTGCAGAGGAGAGCGGCATTTCGCCCCAGACTTATGTTGATGGAGTCGCAGGCGAGATAAAGGATATATGGAATCTTATGAATGCGTCATATGACAAGTTTATCCGTACTACAGATGATTACCACGTTGAAAGCGTGCAGAAAATCTTCAAAAAGCTTTACGAGCAGGGAGATATCTACAAGGATTCCTACACCGGCTGGTATTGCACTCCGTGTGAATCCTTCTGGACCGAGACTCAGCTTGTGGACGGCAAGTGCCCCGATTGCGGCCGCGAGGTGCATCAGGGCAACGAGGAAGCGTACTTCTTCAAAATGAGCAAGTATCAGGAAAGACTTGAAAAATATATCGAGGAAAATCCCGACTTCATTCAGCCCGAATCACGCAAGAGAGAGATGATTAACAACTTTATAAAGCCCGGAATTCAGGACCTTTGTGTGTCAAGAACAAGTATAAGCTGGGGCATTCCGGTTAGCTTTGACGACAAACACACTGTTTATGTGTGGCTTGATGCACTTACCAACTATATCAATGCTCTTGGCTATACACCCGAGAAAAAAGGCGAGCTTTATGACAAATACTGGCCCGCAGATGTGCATATTATAGGAAAGGATATCCTCAGATTCCACACAATTTACTGGCCGATATTCCTTATGGCACTTGGCGAGCCTCTTCCCAAAAAGGTTTTTGGTCATCCCTGGCTTTTAAGCGGCGAGGATAAGATGAGCAAGTCGCTTGGCAATGTTATTTATGCTGATGATTTGGCAAGACATTTTGGGGTTGACGGTGTGAGATATTATCTGCTTCGTGAGATGCCCTATGCACAGGACGGAACAATAACCTATGAAAAGATAATAAATTCATACAATACCGACCTTGCAAATACTCTTGGCAACCTTGCAAATAGAACGGTTGCAATGGTAAATAAGTATTTTGACGGCGTTGTGCCCGAAAAGTCGGCATCCACAGGCTTTGAGGATGATTTGGCAGAGGTTGCAAACGCTGCCAAGGCAGAAATGATAAAGTTTATGGACGAATATCGCACAGCAGATGCGCTTGATGCACTCTGGAAACTTCCTAACCGTGCAAACAAATATATCGACGAAACAATGCCCTGGGCTCTTGCAAAAGATGAGGCTAAAAAAGAAGAGCTTAAGACTGTTATGTACAGTCTGGTCGAGTCGCTCAGGTGGATTGCGTCGCTTCTTGTGCCATTTATGCCCGAAACTGCAGAAAAATTAGCGGCGGCAATTGGCGTAAAGAATATCGATATATGTGAACTTGACGGATTTGGAGCGGCGGCAGGAGGGCAGAAGGTAGCAGAAAATGCAATGCTTTTTGCAAGAATTGATGCCGAGAAAAAGCTTGCCGAAATCCAGGAAGAAAATATGGCAAACCAAAAGCCTGCTATAAAGATTGAGCCGTTTAAAGAAAACATCGATTTTGACAAATTCCTTGAACTTGATATCAGGGTGGGCAAGGTGCTTGAGTGTGAGGCTGTGCCCAAGTCGTCAAAACTTCTTAAGTTTAAAATCGAGACAGGAAGCGAGACCAGACAGATTCTTTCGGGTATTGCAAAGTATTACAAGCCCGAAGATTTGATTGGAAAGAATGTTTTGTTTGTTGCAAATTTTGCTCCGCGAAAGATGATGGGATACGAGTCTCAGGGAATGATACTGAGTGCCGAGCACGATGACAAGTTGGTTGTTACAACCGTGCTTGACGATATTCAAAGCGGCGCACAAATTGTATAGTAATTACAGACAGGAGGGTCAGACAGATGGATATTTTTAAAACAGCAGACATACTTTTGCCCGATTCGGTTGATATGGAAAAATGGAGCGTTGTTGCTTGCGACCAATATACCGCTCAGCCCGAATACTGGGAAAGAGTTGAAAAATTTGCAGGTGACAGCCCGTCAACGCTTAATATTGTTTATCCCGAGGCATTTTTGTCCGAGGGAGATGCAAGAATTGAAAAAATCAACGCCAAAATGCAGGAATATATTGACAAGAAAATCTTTGCTACCCTTAAAAACAGTCTTGTTTATGTAGAACGCACCCTAAACAGCGGCAAAATCAGAAAGGGTATTGTTGGTGCAATCGACCTTGAATGCTATGATTTTTCAAAAGGGTCAAAAAGTGAAATCCGTGCAACCGAAGGGACTATTTTAGAGCGCATTCCGCCCAGAGTGAAAATCCGCGAGAATGCGCCCCTGGAGCTTCCGCATGCAATTCTTTTGATGAACGACAAAGAAGATGATGTAATTGGCAAGGTCGCAAAAGAAAAGCAGATTTATGATTTTGATTTGATGGAAAATGGCGGACATATTTCAGGATGGCATATTTCGGGGGATATGGCAGAGGCAGTTGTAGACCGAGTAAACCGCTATGCAAAGTCGGCAAAGGACAATCTGGTTTTTGCTGTCGGTGACGGCAACCATTCGCTTGCGACAGCCAAGACCTGCTGGGAGAATATAAAGAGAACCCTTCCCGAAAGCGAAAGAGAAACTCATCCTGCAAGATTTTGCCTTGTTGAAATTGAAAATATACACGACGAGTCTTTGGAATTTGAGCCAATTCACAGAGTTGTTTTTGGGCAAAAGCCCGAGGCTGTTCTTGATGATCTTAAAAAGTTTTATGATGTAACTGAACAAGCAGAAGACGGCGCACAAAAAATTGTTGTGGTATTTGGCGACACAAAAAAGGATATTTACATAAAAAATCCCTCGTCAAATCTTGAGGTAGGGACACTTCAAAACTTCCTTGATGTTCGTGGATACGAGCTTGACTACATACACGGTGCAGATGTGGTAGAAAACCTTGCAAGCGGCGATGATACCATTGGGTTTATACTCCCGTGTCCTGACAAGTCAGAGCTTTTTGAGGCGGTAATAAAGGACGGCGCTCTACCAAGAAAGACATTCTCTATGGGTGAAGCAAACGAAAAAAGATTTTATCTTGAAGCGAAAGAAATTTAAAAAATTGAGGGCGGCGTGTGCTGCCCTCAATATTGCTGATTGGGTGATTTTATGAAGTCGTTAAGTTATAAGCATACATTTTTTTCTTGTTACATAGGGGCATTTGTCCAGGCGATTGTGTGTGTATTTTTGCCTCTCTTATTTGTGATATTCAATCGTGAGTACGGCATATCACTTCCGCTTGTTACTTTGCTTGCGACGGTCAACTTTATGACTCAGCTTGCAACCGACAGCATAGCGATATTTTTTGTCGAAAAAATTGGATATCGAAAGGCGGGCCTTTTGGCATACTTTTTTGTGGCTGCGGGACTTTTTTGCTTAGGTGTGATTGCTCCACTGCTTGAAAATGTATATATTGGAATTTTTGTTTCGGTCATAATGTTTTCGATTGGCGGAGGACTTCTGGAGGTTTTGCTGAGCCCGATTGTTGAAGGCTGTCCGTCCGAAAACAAGTCCGCGTCGATGAGCCTTCTTCATTCGATGTTTGGGTTTGGCTCGGCGGCAGCTATTGTTGTTACAACTTTGCTGCTTAAAATCTTCGGTTGGCAAAGCTGGCGGGCGATTTCGGCGCTTTGGGCACTTTTGCCATTTTTAAACGGAATTTATTTTGCTTTTGTTCCGGTAAACAATCTTGTGAATTCAAACGAGAAAACTCCGCTAACGACACTTTTTGCCGACAAAACATTTTTGGGATTTTTGCTTGTTATGGTGTGCGGTGGAGCATCCGAGATTGGAATGAGTCAATGGGCATCGGCATTTGCCGAAAGCTCGCTTGGCATAAGCAAAGCGGCAGGCGATGTTCTGGGCCCGTGTGTTTTTGCGCTTATGTTGGCTCTTGCAAGGCTTTTGTATTCAAAATTTGCTGATCGAATTGACCTTTCGGCGTGTATTATTGCAAGCGGTGCGTTTGCTTGTGCTTGCTATCTTGCAGCGGCGCTTGTGCCATTAAACATAATTGCCCTTCTTGCTTGTGGCTTTTGTGGTTTTACTACAGGAATTTTGTGGCCGGGCACAATCAGCTTAGCGGCCGAAAAGTACCCAATGGGCGGGGCGTCCTTGTTTGCAATTCTTGCTCTTGCCGGGGATATAGGTTGTAGTGTGGGACCATCGGTCATTGGTTTTGCAGCGTCAATATTTGGCGGAGACCTAAAAACAGGATTGCTTTTTGGAGCATCCTTTCCACTGATTTTGGTTGCGGGTCTTGCAATACTTAAAAAGAAAGATTTGAACCATAAAAAATAAATTAAAGGAGCAGTGGTTTCACTGCTCCTTTAATTTATTTACAAAATTTTTCTATATAATTATCAATTGCCGCATCAATAATTTTTGTTGCTTCATCGCGGCCCTGAACTTCATCAACTGCAGTATCTTTGTTTTCTAAGTTTTTGTAAACCGAGAAGAAGTGACGCATTTCTTCAAAAATATGTTTAGGCAGTTCTTCAATGTTTGAATAATGATTGTAGTTGGGGTCGTTGAAAGGAATGGCGATAATCTTTTCGTCTGCTCTGCCGTTGTCAATCATTTTTATAACGCCTATTGGATATGCGCGTACCAGTGACATAGGCTCCAAAGGTTCGGCGCAGATAAGCAGGACATCAAGCGGGTCGTTGTCGTCGCCATAGGTCCTTGGAATAAATCCGTAGTTTGCCGGATAGTGGGTGGAAGTGTAGAGAATTCGGTCAAGGATTATGTATCCTGTTTCTTTGTCAAGTTCGTACTTTTTTTTGCTGCCTTTCGAAATTTCAACCACGCAGATAAAGTCTTCGGTAGTGATACGTTTTGGTGAAATGTCGTGCCATATATTGCCTGCCATAATAATCTCCATTCTGTCTTTAATGTAAAGACTCTTTTTTTTAGTCTATCATATTTTTTACAAAAAATCAACCCATATTAAAAGTTATGTATGGGGCAGAAAATCTTCTGCCCCTCAAAAAATTTGACGATTATCGGACGATTACCATTTCGGTAACTTTATCTTCGCTTATCTTTATAAAGAGTCTTACCTCATTTCCTTCTTCGTATACCTCGATATCGCCTGCTGTAACAACAGTTACATTGTTGTTCTGACGCTGTGAATTATACTCGTATACAAGAGCGTTGTCTGTTGCATAGTTCTTGACTGTTCCGTTTACAGAAACGTTAACCGAGTCGGTAAACTTCTTTGTTACCTTGCCGTAAACAGTAACCAAATCGGTTGCGACAGTGTTTGAGAATTCAGTTGTTTTTGCAGATGCGTCAAAAAGAACTGTAATCTTGTCAACTTCGCCCTTGGCATTGGTGCTGTACTGGAAGATATCACCCTGTGCAAGTTTTTTGTCACCGCTCTTCATAAATACACTTCTGTCTGACGACATAAGCTCAACGCGCTGTCCGTTTTCGATACCATAAACGATGTCGACTGCGTCAAAGTTTTCGTTCTGACCCTGTGCAATCTCGTCAACAAGGACAATGGGCGAGGTTGCCTCGGTTATACCTGTTGTATTGGTAACGATGATTGCCTTTGCCGAGAAGTCTTCCTGAAGGTCATAAACAATGATGTCATACGGTGTGTTGTTCGAGAACATATTTCTGTTTCTTATTGCGTATCTGCTTGTGTCTGTACCCGCGTCCGAGGGGATGTCGAACACAACAGTATCTTCTGTTACCTTTACATTCCCCAAAGTGCCTGACGCACTCTTGTAGGTCTGCTCAGCGGCAGAAATGTTTTTGGTAAATACTCCCTTGTTGGGAGCACCTGTTGCTGTCTTGTCAACCGCGATGTCAAGGCCTGTAAGCTTTCCTGCTGAGTTAAGCTCGTAAGTTATAAGCTGAGGTGTAACGGTGCCATCTTTGCCAAATGCGGCAAGCACTTCGGTGGGAGTAAGACCATATTTGTCGTTAAGACGTATTTTTGATGCACCGTCTATGATTTCGGTTGTCGAATTTACAGTAAATATTCTAAATTTGAGGACATCCTCAAAAGAGCCTTCCTTGGCTGCGCCTACAAGATAGCCATAGGTTCCGCGCAGTGCAGTACCTGTTGTGATTGCAGTTTTGTCAACCGCTGCAACATTGCCCTCGATGTCAAGATAGAATCTTCCCTTGTCGCGGAGTGCGATCTCGTCGGGATAGTTGCTTGCCTTTTTGTAGGTTTTTTCTGAGTTGTCAATTTTGAAACCGTCTGCAGAGGTCTGGGTGACTGTTCCAAGCACGCTTTCGGTCGAAACATATGCCTTGATAAGTTCTTTGTCGGCACTTATTGTATAAGAAATTACATCCCATTCTTTAAGGTCGCTGGGGCTGATTTCGACGCCGTCTTTAAGAAGAACAAATTTTACGGTTGTGCTTTCGGGGTCAAGCAGAAGCGAACTGTTGTTGTATTTGTCGGTCACTCTGCCTGTTGCAGACGAAACTGTTTCGACAACAAGGTTTGCAAAGTGGTTTACAAATACAATGTCATATACATTGTTGGTATCTGTATCCAAAAGGATAAGGTTTCCTGAAGTGGGAACAAGCTGTTCGTTTGTAAGTGTTTCGGCGTACTTGCCGTTGTAGATGAATGTGGGTTTTGCCACAATCGAGGCAGTTCGCGAGCTGGTGTCGTTTTCGGTATCACGCCAGTAAGTTACGGTTTTGTTTGTATCTGCGTCACCTGTGACAGAAACGATGTTGCCTGCCGAGATTTCAAGGACGTTGTTTTTGTTGTCCTGTGGGATAACGGCAATCAAAGTCTTTTCGTCGGTTGTTTTGTTGATGCGGGCGTAGTAAACAACATTGTAGCCAAGAAGCTGGCTTGCAAGAGTGTCGCCCTCGCTGAAGGTCTTGTCGTTGATTGTTATTTTGTCTTCGGCTGTTGTGTTGCCGCCTGTAAGAGTTGTTTCGGATGTTCCGGTAATCTGTCCATAAGCCTTTTCGACATTAAGTCTGTCATAAAGAAGTGTCTTGTCAACAACTTCGTAGCTTGCGTTAGAACCAAAGCCGGTCTGTTCCATAAGGTTTACTGTAAGACTGTTGAATACAAGCTGAGCAATGTCGCCACGTGTTGCAGGTGCATTGGCTGTTGCGGTGATGCCTTTAAGCATCTGGTTGTCTGATGCTACCACCATATATCCGGTTGGGTATCCGCCTCTTGTGGAAGCCATAGGCTCGTAACCAAGAGCACGAACCATTATGGTAACAGCTTCCTGGAAAAGCACAGGGTCATCGGGACGGAATGTTCCCACATCGTCACCAATTACCATTGCCTGCTGGTCTGCTACATTGATAGGACCGTTTGCCCAGTGGTTTGCAACTACGTCAGGGAATCTTGTCTGGTGAGTAGCACTTTTTGCCACTTCTTCAAGACCTACCGAATATACCGAAACCTTTGCCATTTCCGAACGCAAAATGTTGTCATTGGGGCGGAAGTTTCCTGTTTCGGCGTCGCCGACCATAATGCCAAGTGCGCCTAAGATACGGGCAGCTTCTGCGTATTTAGTGTCTTTGATGTCAGGGGCAAGTGCAACGCGTGATTCGCTGTATCTTGACAGACCTCTGCCCGAGTAGAGGTTGTTCTCCATCATTGCGTTGTTTTTTGTACGGTTCTGTTCGACTACAGCCTGGCTGTTGTCAATGGTTTTGGTTGCTTTTGGTGCTCCGGATGGTATGTTTGTTTGACTGTCCGAAGTATTGTTGGTTGTGTTTGGCACGGCAGTGCTATTTTCTGCCGGGCTGCCGCCAACATCCGAAGAACTTTCACCCGATACAGGGATTGCTTCGGTTTGTGCGGCAAAAACATTTACGCCTATGCCTAACAGAAAAATTATCGAAAGGCACAGAGCAATAAATCTTTTTGACATTTCTATTCCTCCTCATTTAAAATTGAAAAATGTTTCGGATTTATTGTGTGTAGGCAAAAAAAATTTACAACCCCAACTTTTTGGATTTACTGCAAAAAAATTACAAAAACACAATATGTAATGCTTATGTAAAAAAAATTTAACAAAATATAGTTGAAATATATTTATTTATATGGTAAAATAAGACCATGCAAAAGTATTTTTTACATTAAATATTATTAAATTTCAATAAACATACACAAAAGGGGGAACTAAAAAATGTTCAACAAAAAATTTTTGAGCGGAATTTTGTGTGCAGTAATGCTTCTTTCGACAATTTCGGTTGCAGCTGCCACTTTTTCTGATGTGGAAAATGACCCTACGGTTTCTTGGGCTAAGCCTTACATAACCGAAATGAGTGAGAAGGGATACATCAAAGGATATGAAGATGGTACCTTCAAACCAAACAACAGCATTTCAAAGACCGAGGCGCTTATTTTGCTTTCGCGTATGATTGGTGTCAATGACAGCAGTTTTGCAGATTCGGTTGATTTTGCAACCAAAGAATTTGCGTCTGTCTTAAGCGGCTATTCCACAAATTATGCCAAAGAGGTTTCGTTCCTTCTTTATGCAGGAATTTTAGGCGAGGACGAGCTTGACACTTATATCTCATCTTCAAACAAAAATCAGCCACTCAAAAGATACGAGGCGGCAGTTCTTTTGACAAAGCTTCTTGGAGCAGAGGAAGAGGTTTCGGGAAATGCATTTGTTTCGTCTTCTTATGCTGATACTGTTGAGATTCCCGATTCGGCAAGAGCATATGTTGAGTATGTAAAAGAACAGGGTATAATGCAGGGTATGGGCAACAACGAAAACGGCGACCCGATATTCTCGCCAAAGACAAATGTTACCCGTTCGCAGATGGCAAAAATGCTTTGCACCCTTATCGATGTGATTGACCTTTCAAGCCAGACAGGTGCAGTTGTTTCGACCGATTCGTTCAACGAGACAATAACAATCAAAATTGACGGCAGTGACATAGTAAACGAAGTGACCCCTGCTACAAAGTACAAAATCAACGGCAAAGACTCAAAGCTTACAAATATGAAAAAGGGCATGCATGTAAAAATCACATACATCGCAGGCAATGTGGCGTT
Organism: Clostridia bacterium; assembly: GCA_045578305.1. Classification (GTDB taxonomy): domain Bacteria; phylum Bacillota; class Clostridia; order Monoglobales; family Monoglobaceae; genus SIG440. The sequence goes on from JAZNKA010000061.1 coordinate 19,622, forward strand.
GATTGAAAATCAGGCAACAGTTGAAGACAGCGTGATTTATGGTCTTGTTGCATCGACAAAGGATTCGGCAGGAACACAGACAGTTGTTATTGCTGATGCAAACGATAAAACCAAAAAAGAAACATACATCCTTGCTGATGGTGCAAAAATCAGGGTAGGCGGCGCAATTGATTTGTTCTCAAAGGTAAAGAGCGGTGACTATGTTGCACTTACTATTGAAGATGGACTTGTTACAATTCTTGAGGTTATTGACAAGACAACAACAGCTTACGGAACTCTGGTATCAGTTGATATTTCGGGCGACCACACGGTTCTTAATGTAGAGAACAACAAAGGCGAAGTTGTTGAATATGAGGTTTCGGCAGATGGCGCTCAGGTTTCGCGCAACAACCTTGAAGTTTCAATCAGCGCACTTACAACCGGCGATTCGCTTTCGCTTCGTATGACATACGGCAAGGTTACAAAAATTCAGGCAAGCAGCGCTTCGTCAACCAATGCCGGAACAATCAACTACATCACACATTCGACCAAGGGTACAACAATTGGTATCGAAACAGATGGTGAGGTTACAGAATACAAGGTAAACAAGAGTGTAAAGGTGTTTGTTGACTCGTCAGAAAACGCTTCAATATATGACCTTCGTCCGGGCTCTGCTATTGACATCAAGCTTGACAGCAGCGAGATTGTCCGCATCGAAGCAGGAAGCACAGCTTCACAGTCACAAATTGGTGGTGTTGTTAAAAATGTAAACGCTACCTATGGCCTTTTGGTTGTTCAGGATGGCGGAAACGAATATGATGTATATGTAAACGGCAACACAAAGATTATAGACAGTGTCAGCGGTCGCAATATTCTTCTTAAGAATGTAGAAAAAAATCGTACAGTATCCGTTACCGGCTCAAATTCGTCAGGCGTATTTGAAGCAAGCGTAATTGTTATTCAGTAAGAAAATCAAAAAAATAAAACGGGCATATGCCCGTTTTATTTTTTTGTAAGTTGTCAGTTCAAAACGCCATTTTCGCTGACGTTTAAAAAGTCAGAGTGGATTTTTTGCTTGATAAGGCTATTTTCGGGCAAGCTCAGCTCGGGGTCGGAGGCAAGAAGTTTTTCGACGGCTGTTTTTGCCTGAGATAAAAGAAACATATCGGTCGAAAGATTTGCAACTTTAAGCTCGGGAAGACCGTGCTGGCGGATGCCAAAAAATTCACCGGGGCCACGAAGCTCAAGGTCTTTTTCCGAAATTTTGAAGCCATCACAGCTTTCACACATTATTTTCATTCGCTCCTCGGCAATTTTGCCGCCTTCGGCAAACATTATGCAATACGAACTGTGACTGCCTCTGCCTATTCTGCCGCGAAGCTGATGAAGCTGCGAAAGACCAAATCTTTCGGCGTTTTCGATAACCATTACCGATGCATTTGCCACATCTACGCCGACTTCAATAACGGTTGTTGATACCAGAACATCGATTTTTCCTGCCGAAAAATCTTCCATAATTTGTTTGCGCTCAGCTGCCTTAATTCGCCCATGCAAAACTGCCAGCGAACAGTTTTTGAACACTGATTTTTTAAGTTTTTCGCCGTATTCCACAGCAGATTTTGCAATTAAAGCCTCGGATTCTTCGATTAGAGGGCAGATTATGTAAGCTTGTCGGCCCTCTTTGATTTTTTGTAGTACAAAATCAAAGACTTTTTTGCGCGAGTCTTCTTTGACCGAGTATGTTTCAATTGGCTTTCTGCCAGGTGGAAGTTCGTCAATAACCGATATATCAAGGTCGCCGTACAGTATAAGAGAAAGTGTTCGGGGGATAGGCGTTGCCGTCATAACAAGGGTGTGCGCACCAAACCCTTTTTCGGTAAGCATGGTCCGTTGCCTCACACCAAAGCGGTGTTGCTCGTCTGTTATTACAAGGGCGGGATTTTTGTATTTTACACTTTCTGAAATAAGGGCATGTGTACCAACAATTATCTTTGCCAAGCCACTTTCTGCCTTGGCAAGAGCTGCTCGCCGCTGGGCAATTGTCATACTGCCTGTCAAAAGAATTGTTTCAAATCCCAAAGGAGCAAAAAGCTTTTCAAGATTTTTAAAATGCTGGTTTGCAAGGATTTCTGTCGGTGCCATCATAAGTGACTGAAAGCCGGCGGTTGCCGCAGCGTACATAGCGGAGGCTGCCACAATGGTTTTTCCCGAACCAACATCACCCTGAACAAGTCTGTTCATCGGTATCGCTTTGGTAAGGTCGGCGGCAATTTCGTTGATTACGCGTTTTTGGGCGTTTGTCAGTTCAAAGGGCAGCATACGAGCAAAATCTGCGATACATTTTACATTTTTTATGGGAGTTGCAGAGTAGTTTTTTCGTTCATTTCGCAAAAAACATATTCCTGCCTGAAGAACAAAAAGCTCTTCAAAAGCAAGCCGTGTGCGGGCATTTTCAAACTCTTCGGCAGATTTTGGCATATGCAAAGATTTGAGTGCAGAAAACAGAGGAACAAGTCCGTGCTCTTCTGTTAAAGATTGGGGCAGAATATCTTTGGGCATTTGTGAAAGCGAAGAAAAAACCGTTTCTACCGCGTTTCGGATATTGGTCTGCCCAAGCCCTTTGGTTGTGGGGTAAATGGGCAGAATTTTGCCTGTTTTTTTTGTGCCCGACTCGGTTTCGGTTACGGGGTTTATCATCTCGAAAAACTGACCTCGGTAAATCGCTTTGCCAAAAAAAGTAAATTCGCCCTCGGTTTTGAGCGTGTTTGCAATGTAGGGTGAATTAAACCACGTTACTTTCATAAGATTTTGACCGTCGCTGACGGTTGCCTGAGTAACGGTAACGCGATTTCGTGAACGATAGGTTTTGATTCCTGACGCAAGGGATGCTTTGACACACACAGTTTCGCCGTCCATAAGGTCGGCAATGGATTTTGTCTCGCTTCGGTCTTCGATGGAGCGGGGAAGATGAAAAAGCAAATCCTCCACGCTGAAAATGCCAAGCTTTTCAAAAAGCCTGGCTCTTGATTCGCCTATTCCTTTGACATATTTGATATTGTCCGAAAGCTTCATACCTTTTTCCTCGGTTTAAATTAAAAGGGGTGGCAAAAGCCACCCCGATAATGTTTTTAAAGTCTGTTTTTTTGTGGTCGGCTTAAGATTATTCCACAGATACGATATAAAAGTATACCGGTTGACCGCCATAGATGAGAGACACATCAAGCTCGGGGAACTTCTGTTCAAGATTTTCGGCAAGAGCGTTTGCATTATCTTCGGAAATATCTTCGCCGTAGTATATTGAAATCACGCCCGATTCGTCATCAACCATTTTTTCGCAAAGAGCCATGACTGCCTCTTCGGGAGTTTGGGTGACTGCCGAGATTTCTTTTCCGCAAACAGCCAGACAGTCGCCGAATTTGATTTCGGTCCCGTCAAGATTGGTGTCGCGTGCGGCAAAGGTAACCTGACCGCATTTTACCAAAGCTGCAAAGTCTTTCATTGCCTCCAGGTTTGCGTCGGGGGTCTGTCCTGCGTCAAAGGCTGTCAAGGCTGAAATTCCCTCGGGAATATTGACTGTGGGGACCACCAAAACGGTCTTGTCGGTAAGCGCATCAACCTGGTCTGCTGCAAGAATGATATTTTTGTTGTTGGGCAGAATGAAAACCACCTCGGCAGGAATTTTTTCAACAGCTGAAAGAAGATCCTGTGTGCTTGGGTTCATTGTCTGACCACCCTCGATTATCTGGTCAACTTCAAGCGAACGGAAGATTTCCGAAAGCCCCTCGCCTGCCGAAACAGCGGCAAATCCGTATTTTTTGGACGGCTCGGCTTTAATTTCGTTGTCGGTTGATTCATTTTTGGGCAAATCTTCGGCATCGGTGCGTTCGTCGTGCTGGTATTTCATATTGTCAATTTTAAGGTTGGTAAGCTCGCCAAGCTTGATTGCCTGTTCAAGAACAAAACCAGGATGATTTGTGTGTATGTGGACTTTCACGATTTCTTCATCGTCAATGACCAGCATACAGTCGCCCTTGTCAGCAATTGCTGTGCGGAACTGCGAGATGTTTCTTGTTTCATTTTTGTTTATGATAAATTCGGTGCAGTACAAAAATTTTATGTCCGCATCGGTGTTTTTTGCTTTTTTTGCGGTTTGCGAAACCGTTTTGTCCTCGGGCTCAACTGCATTTCCCGATTGCAGTGCAATATATGCACCCTCAATCAGCGTCATAAGCCCCTTGCCACCTGCATCAACCACACCGGCTTTTTTGAGAGCAGGAAGAAGGTTGGGAGTATTGTCAAGGCTTTTATTTCCTGCATCAACAATTGCTTTGAGGAAAGAGCAGCAATCATCAAAGTCGGCAAAACTTTGCTCGGCAAATTCCGAAATTTCGCGGATAACAGTAAGGATTGTACCCTCGGTTGGCTTCATAACAGCACGATAGGCCGTGGTTTTTGCTGAAATAAAAGCATCTTTTATATCAAGAACTGTCAAGACTTCTTTGACTTCAAGTGCTTTTGCAAAACCACGGATAATCTGCGAAAGAATAACACCCGAGTTGCCTCGCGCATTGCGGAGCGATGCTGACGCAAGGGCAGAAAGCAATTTGCCCGAGTGGTCATATTCATTTTCGAAAACCATTTCGGTTGCGCCACTGAAGGTAAGACTCATATTTGTACCTGTGTCGCCGTCAGGGACAGGGAAAACATTAAGGTCATCAATCAGTTTGCGATTGTTTTTAAGATGTGCTGCAGCAGATTTAATCATCAACTGAAGCACTACGGTATCTATATTATTCATAAGGTAAATCTCCCCCAAAAACTATTGCTGCACACGGACACTTTCCACATTTACCTGAACGCTCGAAACCTCAAGACCTGTAAACTTTTCCACATTATATTTAACACTGCTGCGGATGGTTTCGCCAATTGTTCCGATGTTAAGTCCGTATTCAACAACTATAAAAAGAGCAATTTCAATAGAGCCGCCATCGGTGCGAACCTTGATGCCCTTGTCCATATTTTCTTTTTTCAAAAGACTTGCGATGCCGTCCTTGCCTGTTTTGGCACACATTCCAACAACACCATAGCATTGTGTTGCGGTGTAGCCTGCAAGGTTTGCAATTACAGTATTCGAAATACTGATGGTACCGCGTTCGTTTTTAATTTCAGCACTCATGGTATTTCCTCCCACTAAGTTTGACTTGAGGGGCGCAGTTTATGCGATGCCTCAGTATATATAATACATTATTTTTTGCGTTCGGTCAAGTGTTTAATTAGCAATCTTTTGTAACATTGTGGCAATAGCGAAAAAATACATTCAAAAATGCAGTCATAAATCAAATTTTTATTGCGTTTTGGGTTAGTATATGTTAAAATTACTATGTATAATTGTGTAAAAATTTAAAATTGGAGAAAACTTATGGAAGATAGAATTTTTGGTACAAACCCTGTGTTTGAAGCACTTAATTCAGGCAGGGAAATTGATAAAATATTTATTCTTGAGGGAGCAAGACACAGCCGCCTTGGCGAAATTATTTCGCTTGCAAAAAAAAGGGGTATACACTATACAAATGTAAGCCGAAAAAAGCTTGACGAGTTGTCGGACGGCGGAAATCATCAGGGCGTGCTTGCTTTTGCGGCGGTACATTCGTATTCGGAGGTCAGCGACATCCTGGACTCCGCGCGAAAAAAAGGCGAAAGTCCACTTATACTGATTGCCGAAGGACTTAAAGACCCTCACAACTTAGGCAGCATAATAAGATGTGCAAATGCGGCAGGCGCGCATGGCGTGATTATTCCCAAAAACCGGAGTGTGGGACTTAATTCGACAGTAGCAAAGGTTTCGGCAGGTGCGGTGGAATATACTCCTGTTGCAAGGGTGACAAATATTGCATCAACAATCGACAAACTAAAAGAGCAGGGCCTTTGGATTGCAGGTACTGCGCTTGAAGAAAGTACTCTTTATACAAACGCAGACCTTACAGGTGCACTTGCCATTGTGATTGGCAGCGAGGGCGAGGGACTCAGCCGACTGACCCGCGAAAAATGCGACTTTTTGGTTAAAATCCCAATGCTTGGTCAGGCAGAATCACTTAATGCATCTGTTGCAGCGGGAATACTTCTTTATGAAAGTGTCAGACAACGCAGCTTAAAAATAAAGTAATCGAAAGGATATGTTTGGGCAATGATTGCACAGGTAAACAGCACAGCTCTGCTTGGTATTGACGGATATATAGCAGATGTTGAAATTGATATTTCAAACGGACTTCCGGCATTTGATATGGTGGGACTTCCTGATGCGGCAGTAAAGGAATCAAAAGAACGAATCAGGTCTGCAATAAAAAACACCGGACTTGTTATGCCGGCAAAAAGAATAACGGTAAATCTTGCCCCTGCGGGAATAAAAAAAGAGGGACCAAGCTTTGATTTGCCCATAGCAGTCGGGATTTTGGCTGCATCCGAGCAGCTTTTGATTCCCAAAGAAAATGCCATTTTTTTGGGTGAGCTTTCGCTGAACGGTGATTTGAGGCGGATAAACGGCGTTTTGCCGATGGTTATTTCTGCCTATCAGAAAGGAATAAAAAAGGTTTATCTTCCGCTGGAAAATGCCTGCGAGGCGGCGGTTATTGACGGGATGGAGGTTTATGGGGCAAAAAGCCTTAAGGACATTGTACTTCATTTTACCGGTCAAAAAAAGATAAACCCATACATCGTAAATGTTGACGAGATTTTTGGCAAAAACAATGCAGAGACTTTTGATTTTAAGGATGTAAAGGGTCAGCCGTTTGTCAAGCGTGCGCTTGAAATTGCAGCGGCAGGCGGACATAACATACTGATGATTGGGCCTCCCGGCTCGGGCAAAACCATGATTGCTCAGCGAATACCATCAATTTTGCCTGATATGAGCTTTGAGGAATCCTTGGAGGTTACAAAAATTCACAGCATAGCAGGTCTTGTGTCGGCTGAAAGTCCGATTTTGACGCAAAGACCGTTCAGGCATCCGCATCATACCATTTCATCGGTGGGATTGTCGGGCGGCGGCTCAAATCCAAGACCGGGCGAAATCAGTCTTTCGCATAATGGGGTTTTGTTTTTGGACGAGCTTCCTGAGTTCAGGCGCGATGCACTTGAGGCTATGCGTCAGCCGCTTGAGGACGGCGAAGTCACAATTGTCCGTGCGGGCGGAACTGTTACATATCCTTGCAGCGTGATGATGGTTGCATCAATGAATCCGTGTCCGTGCGGATATTATGGCGACAGAACGCGTGAATGTAGCTGCAGCAAGACACAGATTCTTAAGTATATGGGCAAAATCAGCGGACCACTGCTTGACAGAATTGACCTGCATATCGAGGTGCCTGCGGTAAGCTTTGAAGACCTTGAAGAAAAGGAATCGGGCGAAAGCTCGGCAGAGATAAAAGAAAGAGTAAATGCGGCAAGACAGATTCAGCTTGAAAGATACAAAAGCCGGGGAGCTTATTCAAACAGTCAGCTTACTCCCGAGCTTATGTCCGAGTACTGCAAGCTTGACAGTGAGGGGAATGAGCTTTTGAAACAGGCATTTGATGCGCTTGGACTAAGTGCAAGAGCGCACAACCGCATTTTGAAGGTTGCGCGTACTATTGCAGATTTAGCTGGCGAAGAAAATATAAAAGCAGAGCATATAGCCGAGGCAATTCAGTACCGCTCGCTTGATAAAAAGTTTTTCAACTAAGAAGAAAGGACACAAACTATGAGACTTAACATTGTTCTTGTCGAGCCTGAAATTCCGGCAAATACGGGCAATATATCCCGTACTTGTTCGGTGATTGGCGCGTCACTTCATCTTGTTCATCCGCTGGGGTTTGACATAAGCGAAAAGGCGGTAAAACGTGCAGGGCTTGACTATTGGGACGAGCTTGACCTTCATGAGTACCAGAGCTTTGACGATGTGAAAGAAAAGTACCCAAACGGCAGCTTCTACTATTGCACAACGAAAGCGCCGAGGGCATACAGCAGGGTAAGCTTTCCACTTGGAAGTGAGGCTGAGATATTTCTGGTCTTTGGCAAAGAAACCAAAGGACTCCCCGAAGAACTTTTGAAGGATAATATTGAAAGTTGCATAAGAATACCGATGAAAGAAAACAAACGGTCGCTTAATCTATCAAATTCGGTTGCCGTTGTTGCATATGAAGTTTTGAGACAAAACGATTTCAAAAATTTACAGGAAGAAGGAAGGATAAGAGAATATGATTAAAATAATGACAGACCTTTCGGCAGATTTGACAAAAGAAGTTGCACAAAGCCTTGATATTGCGGTTTTGCCGTTTTACATCAATTATGGTGACGAAAGCATCCTTGCAGACCTTGACTATACACCGGATATGTTTTATGAAAAATTCAAGTCAACAGACGAAATGCCGGCAACCAGCCAGGCAACCCCCGGGATACTTGAAGATATGTATCGCGAAATGGGAAAAGACCAGCCAATAATCCACATTACAATCCCTGCAAACAGCAGCGGAATTGTAAATACTGCACTTAATATATCATCGAGACTCAACGAAGAGGAAGGCTTTGATATTACAGTTATTGATTCCAGTATGTACAGCTGGGGAACAGGCGTAAATGTGGTAGAAGCCGCAAAAATGGCAAAAGATGGAAAGAGCAAGGAAGAGATAATTGCGTTTTTGAAAGAACGTTTTGAAAAGGACAGGGTTTACTTTATTGTTGACGACCTCAAATATCTTCAAAAAGGCGGCAGAATAAAGGCAACAACAATGGTTGTGTCAAAGGTCCTTGATATAAAGCCGATACTTTGGTCAAATGATGGTATGGTCGAGGCATTTGACAAGGTAAAGGGACTTAAACGCGCAATTTCGAAAATCGTTGATGTTGTAGCAGAAAAGATGGAAGATCCGCAAAACGGCACGGTCTATGTTTTGAGTGCAGATGCTCAGGACAAGGCGGAGATTACTGCCGAGATGATAAGAAACAAAATAAATCCCAAAGAGGTTGCAATTGGCAAGGTTGGACCCATCATTACCTGTCATGCGGGAGTAGGGGTTTTTGGAATTTACTTTAAGCACAAATAAGGATTGATTTGGTATGTATCTTGAAAAAGAAGAAATGAAATTTGCAGTGCTTTATGCCATAAGACAGCACAAGGCGC